>JBAWXY010000327.1:0-1004 GCA_037143835.1 Bacteroidota bacterium | reverse complement strand
AAATTTATATATTTTTATTATGGATGAACATACATGCCGATGTGTGTTCAATGGTAATAAATTATCTTGGGCGGCAGTAGAAATTTAATAGCCGGTTATGAATAAAAACCGGGGAAAGGTCACAGTTTCCGAACTCCTGTTTGAAAAGAAAGGACTGATACCGGAGATACAGAAACTACTTGTTTTTCGTGATGATTGCCTGTCCGTGTAAGGTATGATAAAATGTAATACCCGGAGGTTATAATGAGCAAAGAAAAGATAGCTATAACGTTAGACGAGCGATTTGTTGGTGAATTGGACAGGCTGGTTGATAAACGTGTGTTTCAAAGTCGTAGTCAAGCTATTCAGGAAGCTGTTAGTGAAAAACTTCTGCGTATGAGAAGGACTCGTTTGGCGGAGGAAAGTGCAAAGCTTGAGCCGGCATATGAAAGAACAGTGGCCGATGAGGGATTTACTGAGGATATGCAACAATGGCCCGAATATTGAGAGGTGAGATCCGATGGGCTGATTTAAGCTCCGCGCGAGGGCATGAGCAGACTGGATTGCGTCCTGTATTAATTCTCAGTCATGACATCTTCAATGAACGTTCAGGAACAGTAATAGTTATTGCAATTACCAGTCAACCGCAACAGGCTGGTTTCCCTTTGACTCTTGCATTAAAGACCGGAGATCTACCAAAACGTTCATGGGTCAAGATTAGTCAAATCAGAACACTCTCCACCGAAAGGATGGGCAAGCTAATTGGTCGATTATCTCAAGAAGAATTGGCTCAAGTTATTGAAGGATTGAATGAAATCATAGCATAAACGTGTTCTGAAACGCCGTGTGGGTTTGAGAGTAGAAAGCCTATTCCAGCGCTCCGGCAAATGCTGGCTATCGTGCAAATTGACAAAATTACATCAAGTTAATACAATGTCATAACAAAGTAGTAACTCTGAAGGAGTAAGGATTATGATTAAAAAACTTACCAGACACGGTAATAGCCTGGCTCTTGTTTTAGACAA
>JBAWXY010000326.1:0-1023 GCA_037143835.1 Bacteroidota bacterium | reverse complement strand
ATTATGTAGATGAAGACAAAGAGATTCAGCAGATAAGTTTTCCCGAACTTAAAGTTGATACTCTCACCACCAGCGCTAAAGGTTATATACCTGCCACTCAAAATTTTATGCTCAGCCCTGCATTCTCTTTTACCGGTGATGTATTGCTCTTTGCAAAGAATGATCTGCTTACATTTACGGGAGCAGCAGGTATTTCAGATAACTGCAGTGCTATCAAGAGTAAAAGCATCAAATTCAAATCGGCAATCGATCCAAAAAATATCTTAATCCCAATAAGCGACAAACCAAGGGATAATAATGATAATCTTATTATTTCAGGTTCATTTATCAATACAGATTCAATTCATATCTATCCGGCATTCCTTTCGGAACAAAAATCATGGAATGATGCTGCACTCGTTAATTCAAATGGATGCCTCTATTATGAAAAAGCTAAAGGCAGATATCTGATCACCTCACTTGAAAAGCTGGCTGATCAGAGTCTTCCCGGTAATATGATCGCTTTCGACAAGAACTATTGCGTACTGTCGGGAGAAGGAAATATTGATTTCGGAGCAAAACTTGATCTTGTAAAATTAGCCGGCGCAGGTAAGGTGTTACATGCAATCGATTCAGGAAAAATTAATATTGAAGCCATACTGGCTCTCGACTTCTATTTTTCGCCGGAAGCTCTTAAGATTATGGCAGATGAGATAAGAATGATCCCTTCACTTAAGCCTGTAAACCTGAACACCGATCTGAATAACAAGGGGATGAAAGATATTATGGGAGAAACTGCTGCCACACAGATAAAGGATGAAATGAACCTG
The DNA here is from genome assembly GCA_037143835.1 of Bacteroidota bacterium. GTDB lineage: Bacteria > Bacteroidota > Bacteroidia > Bacteroidales > VadinHA17 > LD21. The sequence goes on along the minus strand of JBAWXY010000326.1, from coordinate 214 downwards.
TTTGGCACATCAAGAAACCTGTCAAAAGAGTTCACTTATGAACTGCTTCTTAACGATGTGCACCTATACTGGAATGAATCTACATCCTCTTTCAGATCGGGCGGCAAAATCGGAATCGGATTCATAGGGCCACAACCAATAAATGTTTATGTCGATGGTTATGTTGAAATTCAGCGCAGAAGATCAGGCGACATGATAGATGTCTATCTGAAAG
>JBAWXY010000325.1:0-1048 GCA_037143835.1 Bacteroidota bacterium | reverse complement strand
ATAAAATGACGGAAAATCAAATGCAAGCCTTTGTCAGAGAATATTTTAAGTAGTTGATTATTCAATATCGTTTATTAAAGCCCTTCGGACTTAGATATGAATAACCATCGGCAAAACCGGTGGAAGATATTCATTTTCTGATAACCTTGATGGTTATACTTCACAATATTCCAGCTCAAATGGCGTTTATTATTTTTAAAATTTATATGATTACTTATAAGCTGAAGACCGGGCCAAATGGTTTGCCCTCCTTCAGATGATAATGAGCTGGATCAGTTTTAATCCCTCCGGGTAAATTCCCCGCCCCTTGGGGTGGAACAGGGGGCCGGGGCTTGCCCCGGGGTTCATACCATTGATTTTAGAAATTTAGGTTACATTTTATTTAACTGGAGTGAAACTACTGATTGTTGAGGATGACCGGTCGCTTTGTCGATCCATTAATGATTATCTTAAGATGGAAGGTCATATTTGCGAAGTTGCACAGACTTTGCATCAGGCTATTAATAAAGCTGAGGATAACGCATATGATTGTGTTATCCTTGATATAGGTCTCCCGGACGGTAGTGGGCTGGATATTATTCGCGAGATGAAGTCAAATAAATTAGCCGGAGGAATCCTGATAATTTCTGCAAAAAGCTCTCTTGATGATAAGCTCACCGGATTAAAAATTGGGGCTGACGATTATCTGACAAAGCCATTTCATTTTGCAGAACTTAGCGCACGTATCAATTCAATATGCAGAAGGAACAATTTTCTCGGCATGAATGAAATCATTTTTAATGAGATCAGGATTAATACCAATGACAATCAGGCTTATGTTAATGATAAGTTATTGAATCTCACAAAAAAGGAGTATGACCTGCTCCTGTTCTTTATGGCTAACAGGAACATTATAATTACAAAAGAATCAATAGTTGAACATCTTTGGGGTGACGATGTAATACTTACCGATTCATTCGACTTTGTCTATACTCACGTTAAGAACCTGCGCAAAAAAATTATTGCTTCTGATGGCAGGAATTATATAAAGTGTATTTACGGTTTTGGA
>JBAWXY010000324.1:0-1048 GCA_037143835.1 Bacteroidota bacterium | reverse complement strand
TTTTGTAGGTGGTTTTTTTTGTATTTGCATACAATTTGCATACAAAGTGTTATAATGCTGATAATGAGCGTATTGTAAATATATAAAATTCGAAATATCTATTATAATATACATAATCAATCATTTACAGGATTGTTTTGAAAGTGGACTTTTCGCTATGTATAGAGAAAAATGTCGCATATAGTTATGAAATATGGAGACTTTTCGCTATCTTTGCTTCATGAAAACCAGGCCTGTCACAAAACCATCATTCGATACTATTTTTAGCAATGCCATTGCATCTGCAAAAATTGAAGGCATACGGTTTGATAAAAAAGCAGAAGCCCATATTAAAAAGGAAGCGCTTAAAAAGCTGGAAACAAGTTCCCGATAATTTCTATCATTCCTGAATAATCTTTATCATCTCCTTTATTCAAGGCATCAATGTACTTTGGGTAATTATCTTTCCTGAATTTATTTAAATCCAATGACGGATACCCAGCTCTGTTGGACATTAAATCTGCAAAAATCCTGGCAGTTCTTCCATTTCCTTCCCTGAAAGGATGGATATGTATGAGTTCACAATGCACAATGGCAATGTCTTCGATCAACTTTTTTGGATCTTCATCATAATCAACAGGTAATTTTAATAGAAATTCCTGCTCCAGATAATTCATTCCCCTGTGGATAAAATTAAAGGGCAGAAAATGATGGCCCGCCTTTGACAGGTTCACATTGCGATAAATTCCGGCGAACGGGTAAAGATGATTCAGGGCACTGCGGTGTATAGCCTGAATATATGCTGAGTCGAACTTTGTTTTCTTACTCAATTTTTCAGTAAAAATTACCTGAGCTTTAATAAACCCGATCGTTTCTTCTTCAGCAGCCTTTTGAGAATCCGTTATTCCCAATTTATTTTTAAGAACGGAACTCCCCATTTCATAATAAAGAGGATCCTTTGCCATCTTTTCTTCCGGAATCTCATATGATCTTTGGTACGACATATCAAAAAGATTGCTCGATTATCTGTTTCTCCTCCTCCGTCAAACCATATAATTCATAAACCAAT
>JBAWXY010000323.1:0-1050 GCA_037143835.1 Bacteroidota bacterium | reverse complement strand
CTTGAAAAATTCTTCAGCTTTCACGATCAATCCTCTCGTAAGAAGTTCTTCGATGCAATTGCGTCCCCTGCGTTTAAGGAGATCCTTCACCGGCTTGGGGGTTACGATACGAAGGAGACCGGTGTGCAGAGAACGGTTCCATGATATTTGATAATCAGAATATTTTTTTTTAGGAACTCACTCTGCCTTCAATGTGTTTATCATTTTTTCCTTTATAGATTGATATTCGTGAGGAAGACCATATGCAGAAGGGTGATAAAAGGGGAAAATTTTCACGCACTTTGGCTTCTTTGGTTTGTTATCTGATACATGACCATATGGAATTTCTTTGATGATCGGGATTTTATCTCTTACAATATAATCTTTCAACTTTACCGGTTCACATAGTGATCTTCCTTCAACGATATTCAGAACTAGAGTAAGAGCATAAGCCCCAACAGTAATTATCACGAGATCATTATCAGGTAACGCATCCAATTCTTCCTTCAGACGTTCAGAGCAATACGGTGCACAAAATATCCAATCCTGCTGTATCTGGTCATTCGTTTCCCAAGGTATACATTTTAACGAGTGCGTCCAGTAGACCTGATTCTGGTAAATGTCAAAATTTTGAAAAATTTCCTTCATCAGGTAAATTGGAGAACTTTTTTTAGGTTTTTCTTCGGATTTTAATAGGTTGCACCAGTAATTTTTCATTCTCTCAATGTTACTATCAAACTCCGTTCTTACACTAACCCCGGGTTCCTGCGATATTACCACAAATTTTATTCTTTCAAGATTATCGGGTCGTCTGAAAATTATTGGAGCGAGTTTGTTTCCGAGATTTTTATAATAGCATATCGAGACGGTCGGATTGTCTGAATTTCGCAAACACTGTTTGAAACGGCAACTTTCGGTGCTATCGCCGGTATGATCGATTTCTTCGCATACTTTATCGTTCATTCTTCATCTCATGTCTCTATATTCAGGATCACTTATCAAGCTTGCAACGTGAACTGCCCTGAGCACCGCGTCCTCCGGGGTCGCACATTTCACCACCCCGTCAATATC
>JBAWXY010000322.1:0-1065 GCA_037143835.1 Bacteroidota bacterium | reverse complement strand
ATAAGCTTCGAAGTCGGCTCTGCCGGGAACCTGAATACTGGTGACTCCCAGCTCACGGGCTTCCTTCATGGCAAGCAGATAGCCCTGCCATAATCTGGAAATTTCTTCATCTGATGTTCTTTCCGGTTTAATTTCTCCGGTTACTATCAAGCCTTCAGCATTTTCCTTTATTATGCCCGTAGGTTCGCCGGTTACCGGGTCCTTTTGAATTTCTCCGCCGAAAGGATCAGGAGAATCTTTGTTAATACCGGATGCTTTCAGGATATAGGAGTTAACCAGAATAGAATGGCCATCTGATCTGCTGAGCATAACAGGGTTATTTGGAGAGACTTTATCTAAAAGCTCTTTTGTGGGCCATTTTTTATCAGTGAACATCTCGTGTTCCCAATGTCCGCCTTTAATAAGTTCTCCTGGTTTCGACCTGGCAACCTGTGCTTTAACCTTTTCAGTAATGACTGAAGGATCGGAGGTATAACGAAGTTCTATATAATCCGGATCCAGTGGGCCAAAGTGTACATGAGCATCATTGAACCCGGGAATTACCAGCCTTCCGCCTGCATCAATAACTTTTGTATAACCCTTTTGAATCATCCCTGATATTTTTGCAGTAGAACCAACTGCAATAATAATTTCTCCTTTAACAGCGATGGCTTCAGCTTCAGGATTATCTTTATCAATCGTGAGAACTTTCCCGTTAATTATTACCAGGTCGGCTTTCTCTGTTTTGGTACATGAAGAGTTGATTAACATGGTTATTATTGATAAAGAGAGGACTATGTTTTTCATGGATAAATAATTTGTTATCCTGAAATATATGAAATTTAACTTCACTTTAAGATTTTTTTTGATTTTTAATGATGTCTGCAAAATCAAAACAGGTAATTTCGCAGAAACATTTGAAAATGAACATTGCACTAATAGGTTATGGAAGGATGGGCCATGAAATTGAGGCAATAGCCCACCAGAGAGGTCATGTAATAAAACTTATTATAGACCAGGATAATGCCGGCGATCTTAATGAAGATAAACTGAAAGGGATTGATGTTGCTATTGAATTTTCATCAC
>JBAWXY010000321.1:0-1070 GCA_037143835.1 Bacteroidota bacterium | reverse complement strand
CTCAGAATAACCGTATCTCCGTGAACTTCCGCTGTCAGAACATCAACTGTTGGTTGACTGAATTGCCCGAATGTAAGGGCGGGAAGCAAGGTTAAAAGAAAAAGCGCCGTTGTTTTCATATTTTCATTGGTATATCTTATCTCTCTCAGACAAATATAACATATTTAATTGTATTCTATAGTTATTGTTCATAAAATTTTCACTGAATACCGGAAGAGATTCTGGAATAATTCAAGATACCAGGGATATCTAACCTGTTTCTTTTATTCTATTGACATTGGCGCTAAAGAAAGAATGGGGAAAACCTTTTAACCGGAACATTGCAACAGTTTTGTTGCGGTTATAAGTTCCTTACCTGCAGGGCTGTTATCTTTTTGTTAACCAATTTTGGAAATTATATCAACTAATCCATAATTAGTGCTTCTCCCGCCGGATGGCTCCTTGCGTAATACTCCTTTTATTATTAAATCCTGAATATCCCGGAGCGCAGTATCTGCTGAGCACTTTGTTATTTTGGCCCATCTGGAGGAAGTTAAATTTCCTGTGAATCCATCTAAAAGTCTGTTTAGCATCAGTTTCTGCCTATCATTCAGGAGTGTTGTTGTGTGCTTATTCCAGAATTGTGCCTTATACAGGACATTAGCCAGAATTGTATCAGTCGAGTTCAGTGCATTCGTTAAACAATTCAGAAACCACTTCAACCAATCAGTGATATCAAGGTTCCCTTTTTGTGTTCGTTCAAGAATATTATAATATTCTTTCCGATCTGCTCTTATTTGAGCCGACATGCTGTAAAACCGTTGAGGACTTCCGTCAGACCTCGTTAACAGCATGTCAGTTATTGCACGTGCAATCCTGCCATTTCCATCATCAAACGGGTGAAGGGTCACAAACCATAGGTGGGCTACTCCTGCTTTTATAACCGGGTCAAGTTTTTTTTCTTTATTAAACCAGGTTAAAAATGTAGTCATTTCACTTTCCAGTTTTGATGCATCTGGAGCCTGAAAATGCACCTTTTCTTTACCCATAGCTCCTGAAACTACCTGCATGGGTCCGGTGGAATCCTTGCG
>JBAWXY010000320.1:0-1074 GCA_037143835.1 Bacteroidota bacterium | reverse complement strand
AGTTCCCTGAAAAGGGATTGTTATTCGTCAGAAGAGCAATGACAGGAAAGATGTTAAAGTATATAAAGGTATTATCAGAGGAGCTGCTTTTATCCCGAAAACTGCAAATGAGATAAGAACCAATCCTGCAAGAATAAATCTTCCCTCATTTCCCTTTACCTTCAGGTTAGAAAACTTAAGGGAAAGCAATGATATCCTGCTGACCATCATAAGCGATAATATAACTGTAAAAACGATCAGTAATATTGGTGATCCGGTAAATGAACTGAAAAGTGTTGATTGTGAGTAATGTCCTGCAATAACAACTGAGATCACTGCCAGTGCATTAGCCGGAGTAGGCAATCCTTTAAAAGTAGTTGCTTGTGTTGAATCGTTATTGAATATCGCGAGCCGCAAAGCTGCACATACAGGCATTAAAACAGGAGTTATCAGGATTAGTGTAAGTTTTACACTATCAGAATCAGACATCATTGGTCCAAATAATGACAGAGAATCATCAAGTATCTTATAGATAATCAGCCCGGGTGCAACCCCGAAGCTTACAACATCAGCAAGGCTGTCGAGTTCTTTCCCAATGGCGGAATATGCCTTCAGTAATCGTGCTGAAAACCCATCAAGAAAATCGAATATCATTGCTGCAAGTATCAGCCATGAAGCAGTTACCAGATCTCCATTAGCAGCATAAATAATTGCAAAAAAACCTGCTGCCAGATTAAGCGAAGTAATAAAGTTAGGAATATGTTTCATCATGAAATGAACTAATGTAATTCAGTAGGGGAGTAAAATTAAGAAAATCTTCTCTCTTTTATTATTAGATTTGCATTATTAATACAGGACATGATGATTGATTTCACAAACATAAAGATTGCAGTAGATTTTGATGGAACCATAGTTGACCACGAGTATCCTGAAATTGGTAAAGAGAAGCTATTTGCTTTTCGGACTTTACTGGAACTTGGAAAAGAGGGAGCCAGACTTATCTTATGGACTTTCCGCACCGGCAAGGAGCTTGAGGAGGCCGTGGAGTTCTGCAGGAAAAGAGGTATTGAGTTTTACGCGGTAAATAAAAATTAC
>JBAWXY010000319.1:0-1087 GCA_037143835.1 Bacteroidota bacterium | reverse complement strand
GAGAAAAATCCAATGATCTCTATTGCCATGTGTCCCCCGCATTCCGGATAAGCGCGTTTAAAATTAAGATAATTAAGAGAATTAATGGGGGGTCTTAATTTATATAATTTTTATCATTTCCCGATAGGGTAATTCTCTTTCATCCACGCGACAGTTTTTCTGATGCCCTCTTTTGGCGAAACCTTGGGATCATGTTTCAGGTCCCTGACTGCCTTTTTAAAAGTCCATGTGCTTGACCCTGGTTGTAAAGGACTCTGCCGCTTCATAGGTGACAAGAGAGTCATTCCTGTCGATTGCCTTAAAGGACAAGATCAGAAGTCATAAATTTTCTTCGACATTCCAAGTTTTAAGTCCGATTTCCTGCATCTGGGATAACAGATATCGGTCAGCGGCCAGAAAAATATCAGCACCGGACTCCTGAGCGGTTATGACCTGAATAGCATCTATCGCAGAAAGATGATTTGTAAGAATTAGATCCCATGATGCACGGATAATAGAGGTTTTCACCTCATGGATCTCCATTCTTCCTTGTTCTGTCAGTTCTACAATATCGGAAAGTATCACATCAGCAATTATCAGACATTTTAGACTCAGAAATAATTTGTCTTTTCCTGATTTTATCCAGCGCATTTAAAACTTCGCTGATAGTTATGATTGAGATACACAGGATAACCCCGCCATTTTTTGCCTGCTTGAAAATACCATGAAGATGATCAGACCCTTCTTCATCATGATATTCCTTGAAAAAAGCGCTGGTATCAAGGTAAAGTCGTTTATTCATTCCTGGTTTCATGAACAATGTCGCTAAATTTACCTTTGAACCGTGAATTTAATAGTATCCGGGCGTCTTTTACGTGATATATACTAACCCCACGAATCATGCTCCGCACTATCTCCACAGGTACTAATGGGGAGTCTGTTGGCTTATCGCGTCCGGATTGAATGGGGGAATCAATTTTCACCGTAGTCATGTATGATACTCTGATTTCTTTTCTTATACTTAAGTGTACCTGTATTTAAAAATAGGGTATCAGGTGCAGAATTATGAAGAGATTCTTTTATTAAATCCGGTAGTAATAAGGCAACC
>JBAWXY010000318.1:0-1110 GCA_037143835.1 Bacteroidota bacterium | reverse complement strand
TTTCAATAGTAAACCCTATCACCGGCAGGATAGATGGATTCATCTTCTCAACCTGTATCTGAACATCTGCAGGGAGTGTATTTTTAATCTGAGAGATACGCGATTCGAGCATTTGCTGATTGACATCAATATCTGCATCCCAGTTCAAAAACGCGGATATTTCACATGTACCCCTGCTTGTAGTGCTCCTTAATAACTTCAGGTCGGGAACCTGTTTAATAGCATCTTCGAGAGGCCTGGTGACTGTTACCATCATCTTGTCAACCGGCTGTTCGCCGTTATCTGCAATGACTTTTAACTTTGGAAAAGTAATTTCGGGGAAGAGCGATACCTGTATTTGTCCGTAGAGAAAAATCCCGCCGATAATTACTATTGCAAGGATAACAGAGATAGGATTTTTATGCGAAAGGAAGAAATTCTTCATAATGTCATTCCTTTATTATTGTTATCCCGGCAGTATCAGGCAGGCCATAATTACCTGTCAGAATTATCCTGTCAGTTGTAGGGAAAAGTGGGTCTGTTATTTCAACTTCATCATTATTTTCAAATCCTTTACATACAATAACCTTAATTGCTGTGCTGTCGTTTATTAGTTTCATAACCCAGAATTCAGTCTGGGTTTCATTCCCCAGCACAGCTTGTTTTGGCAAAACCAAAGCATTGTCATTTGTTGATCTTACAAGACTTATTGTAGCAATAAGGTTTGCCGGAAGACGGTCTGCAGAGATTGGTTTAACGATATATCTTACTGTCTGCGACTGAATATCCATCTCAGGAAGTTTGCCTGTTATATCTCCGGCAATTTTCCTGTTATCAGGAAGCGATATAAAACATCTCCTGTTTTTTTCAACATAAGTATCAAGTTCAAAAGGGACATCGAGGATGAAAACCAGGCTGTTTTGCTCAGAAACTACTGCCAGTTCATCGCCCTCCTGAACAAAGTCGCCCTTTTGATACGCTATAGAACTTATTACTCCTTCTTTATTTGAAGTTATACTGATTAATCCTTTAAAAGATAAACCGGTATCTTTAGCGGCTGTATTGCCAAGCGCCATTGCCTCGCGTGTCCTGATAGTGAAAAGAAGCCGGCCGGAAACAATAAAATCACCC
>JBAWXY010000317.1:0-1139 GCA_037143835.1 Bacteroidota bacterium | reverse complement strand
CCCCTCCGCTATATACCTGATACGAATTATTGAGGAAACTGAAGTCAACCTGGTTTGCTATATAATTATTATAAAAAGATGTTTCATATATCCTGATAAGAGGTAGCTTAATCTGCCCGGTGTCAAGGTCAATATCCATATATTTCTTCCGCCACAGCTGATCGTAGTAATTTTGTTTTTCCTTCTCAAAAATGTAATGATTTATGTCAATAGGTTCATTTTTAATGTAATACTCATAGATAGGTTTAGTAAGAGTATCCCTCCTTTTTTTATCTTCGGCAACAAGCCATTGCCTGAGCTGTTCTATACTGTCGGCTTTGTGGAGAAACCGGTTTTTCTCTATCCGGAAGACGCTTGTCAATATCTCTCCTGCAGGCACAGGTTTTGCTTCGCTTATCAGACCTTTCCTCAGAATATACTTCCTTTTACTGAAGAGTATTTCACCAAACAAGTCAGATCCATTTGCAACTGACTGGTTTATAATATTCCTGTCATAATTTGTAACAGGAAGAGAATTAATAAAATACCTGTAATGGGTTGTAGTGTCTATATAGCTTATCGAGCTGTCGAATTTTGCAATGTACCTGTTCATTATCCCATTCTGATCACCTATGTAAGTAAATTTGTTTTTCGTGATTCCGGTGGGTTGAAACCTGTCGGCATATTTGTCTTCAGAAAGCCTTACAAGAATATTGTTTTTTCTTGTTATGTTGTAAGTAAAAAGGTCGAATGTATTTGATAGTTTTTCAAATGGGTTTGCTGTATTTGTCAGGGTATCAGATAACCGGTTCGATGAGAAGATTATATCTCCGGGGGTATCTTCCAGGAATGAAGGGTTAAGGTCATCAGCTACATCCCTGGTAATCTGCTCATTGGTTCCTGAAGCGATTGTATGGATATAAATATCTGTTATGCCGTCCTTTACTGCAGAGAAGGCAAGTCGCGAGCCATCAGGAGAGTATGAAAAATCGAGAACTTTATCAAAATACAAGAGGTTCCTTTTTTCAGTTGTTTTTTCATCTACTCTGTAGAAGTACATCACCAGGTCGGCTTTTTCATCACTAATGAAAGTAAGGATTTTTCCACCGGGGCGCCAGCCAATAACAGGATAAGTATTATCACTAACCTGCTCGAATTTC
>JBAWXY010000316.1:0-1146 GCA_037143835.1 Bacteroidota bacterium | reverse complement strand
TGATTCCGTTCATAGACTTCCCTCCCTTGCCTTATCTTTTTCATTAACTGCCCCGATAAGCGGTTCATTCTCTTTTGTTACATGAACAAAGTCCCACGAATTCTGAAAATGTGATTCATTCTCTGATGGTTCAGGATTATATTTTGCAAATTTTACCAGATCGGCGCCGGTAAGAATTGTTTTAAGCTGATTATATGTTCCATCCTTCTTGAAGCCGGTTTTAACAAGAGCGGCAAGCGTCTCAGCTGTAGTCAGTTCAAGAGAATACACCCTGAACCTGTTTTCGAGGTACTGACGTAATATCTCTGTCAGTCTTGTATAATAATTCTTAATCTCGCCCTTCTGCCATAGTTGTTCTTCCCTGAGTTTTTCCAGTTCACGGAAAGCAATCACGTGAGCCGGATCCGGGTCAATGACAATTTCAACCCCTGTTTTTGACTTCTTAAGTTTGGGTATAAATTTTATTGTGGCCCATATAAGAATTCCAAGAATCGCGGCAAGAAGAAACCATGGAAGTATTTCACCAAGAGTTACAGGAGCCCCGTATGGTTTAATAATGTCGTAAATTTTAGCTGTAGTATCTGCCGGCGCAATTTTGACTCTCATTACTTCAAGCCGGGCATAATCAGAATAGAACCTTTTCAGACTATTTTCATTCTTCATCTCGGCAAAAACAGGAGGTATCTGATATAACCCTGAATCAAATGATGTTACAAGATATTTCCCTATAATTTTTATCCTGCCACCCTGACTCGCTGAGCTATCAATAACGGGACCTGAAACGATTTCAATATTTTTACACAAGGTATCCTTAAAGAACGGGAGCCTCAGATTGAGCCCGGATGGTTTATCAACTGTAATTGTAAAGTTCAACTGATCGCCGATATATATTCCGGAAGTATCAAAAGATGAAGTTACATTTACCTCCTGACCGGCTGAAGAAGAAATAATTGAAATAAACAGGAATATGGAAATAATCAACTTCTTCATAAATATCATCTGTTCTTAAACAACTTCATAAGTGGTTTAACATAGTCAAGATCGGTTCTTAATTCTGCTGCATCAACACCACATCTTTTAAATATGCTTTTAATCAGTTCAATATGATTGATCCACCATTTTTCATAAGCATCCCTGGTGTTCCTG
>JBAWXY010000315.1:0-1146 GCA_037143835.1 Bacteroidota bacterium | reverse complement strand
GAAGTAATCGGGATTCTTATGATTCTGAAGTTTCATTACTTCAGAAGCATATTTGGCACAATGGAAATAGCCGTTGTAGTTTATTTCAGTTGTTTTGGAGAATACGTCAGGGTCCATTTCATCAAGTCCTCCTGCCTGTAATACACCGGCATTGCTTACCATAAGATCGAGGCCCCCGAATTCTCTTACAGTGGAAATGATAAGGTCTTTTACCGATACCGGATCTGAAACGTCTGTTTTAACAAATATTGCATTATTGGAAGTTTTCTTTGATGTTAACCGGGAAACAAAAGAACTTCCTGTTTCCTCATTAAGGTCAGCGATTATCACATTCATGTTTAGTGAAAAAAGTGCTTCAGCAATTCCTGCACCAAACCCCTGGGCGCCTCCGGTAACAATTGCAATTTTATTGTTCAGTTTGCCGACTGAACAGCCTTCCTTTGATACTTTTCTCCTGTAGTTTTCAACTTCCCACTGATCAATGAATGAAACTTGTTCAGGGGTAAGGAACTTAATACCGCCACAAAGAGAAGCATAGTAACTGATCTTCATAAGGTCTTCATAAACATCGAGGCATATTTCAGCTGAGGCGTAGCTTTCAGCAATGGCAAAAACTCCCATATCTTTAATAATAAAGATCTTGGGTGTAAAACCATATTCACTTATAAAATGAGGCAACTGGTACCTGACTGAATCGAGTATCTTCTCCGCTGTTGATGAATGTTCAATATATAAATACCTTGTTTTACAATAAACAATAATATCAGGTGTAAGTGGCAGAGAAATTTTATGGAACTCCTGTTGATTCTGACAGAACTTTGCTATAAGCGAGTTATTCCGAAACCTTATTACACCCGGTTGTTCACCTGAAAGAAGAATCCGTAAACCAGGCAGTACTTTGTGAAGAATTGGATTATATGGTAATGGTGAAATTTCAGAAATCTGAGGAATGTGTTCTCCAATTTTCTGAATAATATCGCTATAAATTTTCATTATCTCTTCAGTTGTATCAGCGCCAACAAAAGAACCATGATTTTCAAGAAATATTATATTTGGATCGTGTGAGAACTTCTCGCGGTACAATTTTATTTCCGACTCGAGCTTTTTAAAAAGGGTATATCCCGGATCAGTATAGGGTACAAAACG
>JBAWXY010000314.1:0-1193 GCA_037143835.1 Bacteroidota bacterium | reverse complement strand
ATGAAATAATGAACTCCATTACCCCAATAACTTCCCTGTCTGAAAGTCTGTCAAAAATTTATAATAACGACGGAAATCCTGTACTTCCTGAACAGCTTACTGTTAAAACGATAGCTACAACTTTACAGGGTTTGAATGTAATTAAGGAGCAGGGAAGAGGCCTTATGTCATTTGTAGAATCGTACCGTGAGCTGACAAGAGTCCCTGAACCTGAAAAGAAATTATTTAAGGTAGCTGACCTGATGGCTCGTGTTCAGATTCTTTATAGTTCGCTTGAAAACAGTAGCAGGATTGATTTTTCAGTTTCTTTGAAAGATCCTGATTTTGAGATTATCGCAGATCAGAATCTTATTTCACAGGTGTTGATTAACCTTGTAAAGAATGCCCTTGAGGCAAATGAAAATAATCCTGAAGGAAAAATCAGGATTATTGCAGCAATTGATATTGAAAATCACCCTGGGATATGTGTCATTGATAATGGACCCGGAATTGCTGAAGAAATTCTTGATGAAATCTTTGTTCCGTTTTTTACTACCCGGCCAAACGGATCCGGCATCGGTCTCAGCATTTCAAAACAGATAATGAGAATGCATGGGGGAAATTTAAAAGTGAAGTCGGTTCCCAATAAGGAAACAGTTTTTTGCCTTAGCTTCTAATCGTACCTTATTGCTTTCACAGGTGTGATTCTGCTGATTAATTGTGACGGCACAAGAAGCATAACGATTATCGCGATCATTGTTCCTGCATTAAGCAACAGGATATGAGCCAGTTCAAGATTTACAGGAACCGTTTTAATATAATATGAGCTCGGATCGAGTTTGATCACCCCGGTTTTAAGTTGAATAAATGCAAGTCCGATACCGATCAGATTACCCCATAACAAACCTTTACTTATTAAATATGCAGCCTGGTAAATAAATACCCTTCGGATAGTAATATCTTCAGAACCGAGAGCTTTAAGGATGCCAATCATATTCGTTTTTTCAAGTATCAGGATAAGTAAACCTGAAATCATATTGAACCCGGCTACTATAAGCATAAGTAAAATAATTATGACAACATTGATATCCTGAAAATTCAGCCAGTCAAATATCTGTGGATATTTTGTCCTTATGTTGGTAACTTTGAACTTTGTATCTTCTTCAGTTATTTTATAACCTATCGCGTCCCTTACTGCCATGGTCATGGCATTT
>JBAWXY010000313.1:0-1199 GCA_037143835.1 Bacteroidota bacterium | reverse complement strand
AGGATCACACTATTATTTTTTGTAATTTTGAGGCTCTCAAAAGAGTGATGAAAAAATTTATTCCGCGAAACATTATTATCATCTTATCAGGACTTATTCTGTTTTTGCTTTCCTGTACTCCGGAATCATGTTTTGAAGAGACAGAATCGTTTCTCAAAGCTTCCTTCTACAATACTACCACAAAAAAGCTTCAGGCTCCCGACAGTGTGACTATTTATGGTCTGAACATGGAAACAAATAAACTTTATAACAAAATCCGCAATGTGCAACGGGCTCTTCTACCCTTGAATATTGCAACAGGCAATTGTGTTTATATCATCAAAATAAATGGTATAACCGATACTGTGGAGTTCCGATATAGCAGCTATCCTCACCTTTTGTCGAAGGAATGTGGTTATACTTTTTATCATAATCTTGATACAGACCGTGTTTTTACAAAACATGCAATTGTTAACATAAATTTCAGTAAGAGAAATATAACAACTATTAATGAGGAGAACATACGCATATTTTATTAGTCTTCTGCTTATCCTTATCAGCAGTTTGGTGCAGGTTCATGCACAGGACACAATCCTTATACCTCTTAAGATAAAGGTTGGATTGGAAGTTTCCGGTCCTGCTATTTATTTTTCAGAAAAAACCATTCTTAACGCCGAAGGATATATTGCTGCTGACATTAATGAAAAGGTATCCGCTGTTTTCGGGGCAGGCTACCTTAATTACAAGTATTCGCAATACAATTACAATTATCTGAATAAAGGCATGTTTGTCCGTACAGGTGTTGATTTTAATCTGCTCAAACCTGATAAGTCTCTGGGTAAATATTGGGCAGGAATCGGCCTGCGATACGGTTTAAGCCTTTTCACTTCAGAGGTTCCGTCATTTCAGAAGGAAAATTACTGGGGTACAACATCATCTTCAATTGCTAAAAAAACAAACTGGGGCCATTTCGTTGAAGTATCCCCTGGTGTAAGAGCTGAAGTGTTTAAAAATCTCAGCATGGGATGGACAATCAGTCTGAGAATGCTGCTCTATACCGGCACAGGTAAAGACCTCAGACCAATTTATTTCCCGGGGTTCGGCAACGGAGGAAAAACAGTCAGTAAAGGTATAAACTACTTCATTGTCTGGAACATTCCCTATAAAAAGATAAATGTAATAATTAAAAAAGAGGTTCCTGAAGAGACTGAAGATACAGG
>JBAWXY010000312.1:0-1205 GCA_037143835.1 Bacteroidota bacterium | reverse complement strand
GTGAACCTGAAGGGACTCGAACCCCCAACCTTCTGGTCCGTAGCCAGATGCTCTATCCAATTAAGCTACAGGTCCTATTGCGTAATGCGGACGCAAATATAACAATATTTTTATTTTCAGGAATATTAATTACTTTTATTTGTTATAATCAGAAAAAAATGTATTTTGTACATTGTTGATAATCAAATATAAACATATTAGATATGAAAAAGACAGCTGGCATAATCGTAAAAATATTCCTTGGGATTATTTTGTTAATTCTTGTCTTGCTTTTTACTGTTCCATTAATATTTAAAGAGAAAATCAGGACTAAGGTTGAACAGGTAATAAACGGATCGGTAAATGCAACTGTAAAATTCGATGATTATAAGCTCGGATTCTTTCATAATTTCCCAAATCTCACTTTCTCACTCAACGGCGTTTCTGTTGTGGGAATAGATAAATTCGAAAATGACACTTTGGCCGGATTCAAATCATTTGACCTTGTCTTTAACCTTTCAAGTCTTCTCGGGAATTCGGGCTACGAAGTGAAAACAGTTGTCATCGACAGGGCCATAGTAAATGCAATAGTCCTTAAAGACGGAACCGCGAACTGGGACATTATGAAAGATACTACCGAAACCGTTACTCCTGAAGGAGAGACCAGTTCATCCGATATGAAGATTCTTCTTAAGAAGGTAACGCTTATGAACAGTTCAATATCATATGTTGACGATGAATCTGCAGTGAAGGCTTACTTTAAAAACCTTAATTTTAATCTGAAGGGCGACATGACCATGAGTGAAACGGATATGCAAATGTCACTGAATGCGGGAGAATTTACATTTCTTATGGATGGTATGAAATACATTAATAAGGCAGTTGTTGATTCAAAGATCGATATGCTGGCAAATCTGGATAATATGAAATTCACTTTCCGCGAAAACTATTTTACTGTCAATGACCTGAAACTTAATTTTTCAGGTATGGTTGCAATGCCTGGTGATGATATTGAAACAGATCTTCAATTCGGAACAGCCCAGACATCCTTTAAATCTCTATTATCTCTTATTCCTGCGGTTTATATAAATGATTATAAGGATCTTAAGACGAGTGGGGAATTTACTTTATCAGGATCAGCCAAAGGCATTTACAACGATGCTGACAGCACATTGCCTGATATAACACTGGCTCTCTCAGTCAGCAACGGATTAATAAGCTACCCC
>JBAWXY010000311.1:0-1212 GCA_037143835.1 Bacteroidota bacterium | reverse complement strand
TGCTCCCATCCTGCAACGAACCTGACAGGAAGAGGAAATACCCTCCCCATGAGTCGAGTTCACGTTTAAGCAGAGGTAAGTCATTAAATATATGTTTAGTGGGTTCCTTATCCGGTTCAATCCAGATGATTACAACTCCTTTTTCAGTAATTCTCGCCCCTGGTATCCCGTTTCCATTAAAAAGTCCGGTAATATTCCCGAGGTCGGTCTTACCAAGAATCTTATTGACAGAAATATCTTTCCTGAGTTTTACATCAATTGTTTTGTGTTCATTTTCAGAAAGATCGAAGAAAGAGATATTAGATAATATCTTACTGTCATTTAATCTGTTACCGGTGACAACCATATAATTCCCGGGCGGTAGAGGAAGTTCCTCTTTAAAATCAGTTAATTTTTTGTTGTAATCATATTCAAGAGTATTATACCGGCCATTTTCAAACCTTGCAATAGTGAAATGTATATAATACTCAGGCACCGGTTTTGTAGCGGCTGATTGCAGTTTAAGGAATCCTTTCTTTTGTGAAGGTTGTTTCTGATCGGAAAACCAGACATCATTCCAGCTGCTATTAAAGAAATACTGAGGTACATTACTTCCGGGCTCAAGTCGCGAAGGTATTCCAAGGCTGCGACAAATAGCAACAAAGCAAATAGAGCGGGAATATCTGTCTGACACTTGAAGTTCATTGACGCCTTTCGGTGTCAATGGTGTTTTATAATAATTTTCATTGTCGGCAATAACAATATTATTATTCAGGTATTGCACAATCAGCGATGGATCAGTGGATGCCTCTGTTACCAACGGGGAAGGAAGTTTCTCCCTGAAGTAACTGCGCCAGTCAACAATTATTTCATTTGCTATCCTGGGATTAAGAACATAATTTAAAAATAGATTGGTTCCCGGTTCTCCGATAAGACCGGCTGGTTTGAAACTATTTTTCAGGTGGTCTGAAAGAATATATCCTTTCATATCGCGGATATCCTTGTCAGGAATAATTTCAAGCATAGATACGGCAAGGTCTTTCAATGAATCAGGAATACTATAAAGGAATGATCTGATCTCGTTATAGTTGCCCATGCTCCTGACAAAAATATTCATCATTTTCGCGGTATCCATGTCGAGTTTCAAAGCGAGAGTTTTTGCCTCTTCAGGTTTCATCCAGGAATTAATATATTTCTGCCTAAGGATATTTTCATCATTAATTCTCTTTGTAT
>JBAWXY010000310.1:0-1216 GCA_037143835.1 Bacteroidota bacterium | reverse complement strand
GAACTGCTCGACAAAGCCCGTCAGCTTGCCCTCGAATCCAGGGAAATCTCCGCATCTTATTTGCAGAGGAAATTGCAGATCGGCTTCCCGCGGGCGGCCAGGATAATGGATACGCTTAAAGAGGAGGGGTTCGGAAAAGGGAAAGAGACTGATACTACTTTAAAGTAATATTGCTTGAAAAATATGAACAATTACCCTCATAATAAATAATCGCCCATATACATTCACGACGTGAACTTTTCCATTAAATTTATATTGGCCGCTATTTTTCCTTTGTCAACGATAACGAGTGACTGTTTCTCTAAGAAGGCGATATCGCGGGCAAGCGTCCTGGGCGTTAATCCGCGGTATAACTTTGATATGGCATGTTCATTCTGCCTTATAGACTTAACATCAACTATTGCGGTATCCAACTTTATTAACAGGTCCAGCATGCGCTTCCCTGATTTTGAATCCAGCTTATCCTGAAGCTTTTCACGTGCAAAATCCCGGAACGATATCTGCTTCACCTCATTCAATACCTCACGGTGAACTTCCTCCAGTTCTTCGGATAAACCTTGTAGAGCGAACCTTACGAAAGGAGTCATATCTCCTTTAGTTTCAAATCTTATTTTGTTTAATAGTAAAAAATATTCATCCCTGTTTCTGTAATAAAAGTTAGCCAGCGAATAAAACCCACGCGCATTGATGCCTGCTTTATACAATAAAAAACTTTCTGCCGCACGCGATGTCCTGCCATTTCCATCACCAAATGGGTGAATACTCACTACATAGAAATGCGACACTATTGCCCTGATAATCGGATCCCAATCTTGCGGTGTGCCCGTGTTCAGCCACTTAATAAATTGCCCCATCAGCTTATTAATCTCTTTGATTTCAATCGGTGGCACATAGTCACCTGCTGTAACCGAGATTGTTCTGTATTTTCCGGGCATATTATTGAAATAGTCTATATTTTCTGTCGTTAATTGGTGTAATTTGCAAATTAATTCTTCCGTTAATTCTGTGCCAGGATGCAAGGTTAATTGACTTGCCACGTAATCCATAACATTTTGCGCATTACGAACTTCCTGCTCCTCCCGCTTTCTGCTGGCAGGAAGTACCATTTTCTTAGCACTATATTCGAGTATCATTCTCACTTCCAATTCTGTGAGATCAGAACCCTCGATTCCGGTAGTCCCACGCACTGCCCTGAGTATATTCAGCCTGTTAATCC
>JBAWXY010000309.1:0-1233 GCA_037143835.1 Bacteroidota bacterium | reverse complement strand
GCAAGTGCATCTGTGTAGGCGGGCTTTTGTTGTTGAAGGAATTCATCGACCCGCTGAATTGATGCATCAGTCAACTCCGTGAGTTGCTTATAGAATTCTTCAGGGGTTTCTGAGTTATTCACTGACCTGACCACAATAGTAAAATTGTCGGGATCGTCGGGTTTTTCTTTCTGGACCTGATACTGGATGGTGATGTTCCGGCTTTGATCGATGAAAGGTTCGAACATTTCCTCGAAAAAATGCAGCGACATTGGTCGCAACGATTGCAGCGGTTGAGGAGACACAGGGTTAGGGATAAGGGGGTGAATAACTGTTGAACTGGCATATCCGCGGTTTATTAAGATTTAAATAAAAAGCAGGGAGTTCAACTGCACGCATTCCTTTACACAACGTGACCCTGAGTAAACGATTTTAAACCTTTTATAAAAATCGAAAAGTTGAAAACGTTTTACTGCTTAATCGGGTTTAGGGGCAAAAGGTGAGTTGATTTTGATCTGTTTTTTTTGTGATTTATTAACAGGTTTTTAACATAACAATAAGAAGGCACATTGGAAATTATGTGATCAATCTGATCAATCAGCAGTTTTGTTTACTGAGGTAGGATATTGCTAAGTATTTTATCCGGGGATTTTTGGATATGAAAATATTCAGAAGCTATTCTGTATTTTCGCTGTTGATTCATTAACATAATTCAGCCATGAAAAACGATACCATTGAATTATCAGAAAGTGATGTAAAGGTAATTTTGCAGGATGATTACCAGGACTTCAGAGAAATTGTTGCCGGGAATGTTTTTTGTGCACACTGCACCGGGGACCATTCGACTGTTGGTATCACGGATTACAAGATTACCCTTAATGCCGATAACGACATTCATTTGAAGGGCAAATGTTCTCAATGCGGTGGGGATGTTGGTCGGTATATTGAGTATGGTGAGGTACCGGCAATTTATAAAAGGGCTGAGGAATTTAGAAAAACAAGAAGAAGCAGAGACAACATGAAGGTTGTGAAGAAAGGGTAATCAGTTGTAAGAAGAAAGCCTTTCGCAGCATTGGAAGTGGGTATTCTCAGAATTTTTTGACAGAGTTCAACCCTAAAAAATGGATAGAATTGGCAATATTTGTTAAATCTGCTTGATAATGAGAATAATACAACATAAAAATAGCGGAAACCCCAGTAGAATCAACATGTTCGGGAAATGTTTTACCTATGTTTTACCAAGTCATAAAAAAA
>JBAWXY010000308.1:0-1248 GCA_037143835.1 Bacteroidota bacterium | reverse complement strand
GGTTGGGGGGTAAAATAGGGGGTTGGGGGGTAAAATTTTTTGCATTTTTTATATCTGAAATTATAACACCGGAATAATAAAATTCAATAATCTCCTGATAATTAAATCCCCTTGATGCCATCTCCATGGCCCCCTCCTGACAAAGGCCAACACCATGACCATAACCTCTTCCTTTAAGTAATATCGAATCGCCTTCCCCAACCACTGAAAAGAATGTTGACCGCAGGTTCATATCATTCCTGATCTTCATTAATGGCATAGTGAATGACCCTGTTCTGTAATCAGTTAACCTGGATTCCTGCAAAAAGTTGAAAGCCGAATTATCATCTGTTCTTCCATTATATCCCGAGTTCTTAAGATATTTAGTCCATTCAATAATACTTATATGCTTTTCCCAACCGGTATTTCGTGAAGCAAGGCAATACGGATCAACCACTTTTTTAAGATATGGCTGGCCGGCTAACCATACGTCTTCGGAAGATGCTGTCTCTCCTCCACAATTTGAATGGAAGGCCGACATAATTAAAGTACTATCCCTGTTCAGAAGAACCAGACCTTTTGTTTCCATTGCAGCGCTGTTGATTAATTCATCTGAAGATAATCCGTTAAAAGCCTGACAATGTGTGTTATCGCAGACATTATACCTGTCGGATAAATGCTTATTGAAATATTTACACATGTAAGTCCGGGCAATAACCGCCTGTGTCTTGAAATACTCTTTATTTTTCCCGTTTCCCCCCTCTGCCATTACAACGCCCGCTACATATTTTTCAATATCACAAATATTTATCAGTACCAGTGTTCCAAGATCCGGGAAACACTGAAGATCACCTGAATAAAATTGTCTTACAGGCGACTTTCCGTTAATCCGGAGAGAGAAAGAATCTTCACCTGATTTACCTGTGATTATTACCGAATCGCATACGAATCCTTTTACATTTCTGATTTTAACAACCAGCTTTCCGTTAAATCTTGAGAAAATGACAGGTTCGCCTTCAGACACAATAAGTGTTTCACCATTGAATGTATTTACTTCATATTTCCCCCTTGTGACCGAAAAGACTGCAGAAGAGGGAGCCTGTAAGGAGTATAATCGTACTCTCACCTGCCCTGAAACAACTGCTTCGAAGAGAGTCAGGAATAAAAGAATCAGTATCTTCAATCTAATCATAAAATATAGTGTCGAGTATTATTTTAACCCTCCCCTTCTCCCCTTCTCCCCTTCTCCCCTTCTCCCCCTCTCCCCCT
>JBAWXY010000307.1:0-1258 GCA_037143835.1 Bacteroidota bacterium | reverse complement strand
GATAGTCTTAATATTTTCGTGTGTCTTGCCATGCATCTGCCTTGCTGTTTCACCTATTGCTATCAGCTTACCCGTATTTTTATCAATTGCCACTATAGATGGTTCATCAACAACAACTTTATCATTGTGAATGATGATGGTGTTTGCTGTTCCGAGGTCAATTGCAATCTCCTGCGTTAAGAATGAAAATAGTCCCATTATATGAGATATTTAATTAATATTTAATGTTTAAAATGTCTGATTCCCGTGAATACCATTGCTATTCCATGCAAAGAACAATAATCAATTGATTCCTGATCCCTGACTGATCCTCCGGGTTGCACAATCGCGGTAATACCGGCTTTATGAGCAATCTCAACGCTGTCGGCAAAGGGGAAAAAGGCATCTGATGCCAGAACCGATCCTTTCAGATCGAACCTGAATGAGAGTGCTTTTTCAATTGCCTGCTTTAATGCATCCACCCTCGAAGTCTGCCCAATACCACTGGCACATAACTGACTGTTTTTAGCTATTACAATCGCGTTGGATTTGCTGTGTTTAACAATAATATTGGCGAACACAAGATCTTCAATTTCAGACTGTTGTGGAGCTCTCAGAGTTACCGGCCTCATCTCATGGGAGGTTTCGGTATTCCTGTCCCTTTCCTGCCAAATGACTCCGTTAAGCAACGATCTGAATCCTGAATCGCTTCTGGTTGAGTTTTTTCTGAGAAGTATTATACGGTTCTTTTTTTGTTTTAGTATTTCAAGTGCAGAATCTGTAAAGCCGGGAGCAATGATAATTTCAAAAAATATCTTATCAATCTCTTTAGCTGTCACTTCATCCACGGGTGCATTTGTAACTATTACACCTCCGAATGCTGATACAGGATCGCATGCAAGGGCATCGTTAAATGCATCAACAGGATTTTCACGCGAAGCAATGCCACATGCATTGTTATGCTTAATAATACTATATGTTGTTACGGTAAACTCATCAATAATATTTAAAGCAGCATCAAGGTCGAGAAGGTTATTATAAGATATCTCTTTCCCGTGAAGCTTATCGAAAATCAGGTGAGGATCGCCATAAAATATACCCTTCTGATGAGGGTTTTCGCCATAGCGTAAAGGATAGAATGAATTGGCACTCTCCCTGAAAGCCGGAATATCTGATTGCCTGTTAAAATATTTAAAGATGGCAACATCATAATGTGAAGATGTCTGAAAAGCCCGGGTAGCATAATGACGTCTTTCAGCAATAGAAGTAACCCCTTTCT
>JBAWXY010000306.1:0-1280 GCA_037143835.1 Bacteroidota bacterium | reverse complement strand
CTTAACCGGCTAACCATCGCAAACAAGGTAAAATAATACGATACAATTTCAGCCAATGTTCTTACACGAGCAAGATATTGACCCCCCCTTAATTTTAGAGAAATGGACTATCCTGTTCAGAAAGAAATAATATCTTGCAGACAGATGTAATGTCAGTGTTATGGTAACAAAACGAATCCATAATCCTGTCACGGGTAAATATTACGAGTTACGGCAGCGTTCGACCGTAAATGGTGATGCAGGACAAATTAAGGGATTATGGAGTCCCAAAAAGAAAGCAAGGAGTCAATAATTGGCGAATACCGGTACCAGGTGGTGTATCGACACCAATTCACTTGTTCCCTGGCTGATAACAGATTCCGGTGCACTTGACCTTCTTATCAAAAAATATGGAATCCCCACAGATTTTCGTGTTATCTATCTGAACCGGCATTCACATTCAATTGATTTTATCCAGAGAATTATTGATTTGAAATCCAAAGGATTTTCTGACGAGTTCTATTTTTCTTAACCTTGCTATGAACGAAGTATATTCCGCAGTCCGCGATGAAATCCGGAGTATCCTGTTATTCAAAAATGGCACTCCACTATCACGATGGAGTGAGGAGAAGAATTCTCTTGATCTTCCCGAGGATACTATGGAAACAGTATACAAAGACATCGAAAACAAGTTCGATGTGTTATTCGGAGATAACACAATAATTCCGCTTTCCGATGAACCGGAAGAAAAGGGAGATAATTTTTCTGAAATTGTGGCATCCCTGATTTTCACATTCAAACGTGTTAAAACTCGAGGATGCAATATTATTGACAACAGCCATATCAGTCAAAGCGAATTACTTTGTGACGTTCGATAAAAGATTAATCTCCGAAGTGTCGAAAGCACTTGACAAAAAATATCAGTTACGTCTTATATCTCCCAACCATGGCAATACTTTACTAAAAAAAAGTAAAGACACGGGGCAGATGATCCGTTCTAAAGATTTAATGTAACTGTCCAGCCGGACTCTTGATCTGCATGAAAAATGCGAGTGAGCGGATAGCTGCCGAAAAGGCAGTGGGGTTCCAGGATGTTCTTCCAGTCTCATCATGAACTGTTGGAGTACCGGATTACGATACCATGTGTGGTTGAAGTGCAGGGGGTGCAGGTAGATGCAGCAGTGGATTCTTTTAATTATTACCAATCAATAGTATTATTGCGTTAATCACTTATCACACCAGAGGAGATCACCATGACCGAGGTTATACTTAGAGTTCCCAATGATATTGTGGATGCGATC
>JBAWXY010000305.1:0-1302 GCA_037143835.1 Bacteroidota bacterium | reverse complement strand
GGATATACCGGCTCTCTAAATGAAAGAACCGGCAGGCTGACAGGAAATATAGTCATTCAGGGAGGAGGTGATCCGACATTAGGATCAGAGTATTTTTCAGGTCATTACCGTGATTTTCTGGGCAAGTGGACAAAAGAAATTAAGAAACTTGGAATCAAAGAAATAGATGGGAGAGTTATTACCGATGACTCCTATTATGATTTTCAACCTGTACCGGCCAAATGGCTCTGGGAAGATGCCGGCAATTACTATGGTGCAGGAGCATACGGGCTATCTGTTTTTGATAACACTTATGAGATTCACCTGAATACCATGACCGATAGTTCACGGGTCGCTATTACTGAACTTGTTCCGGGTGAATGCACCTTTATATTTTCAAACCGGCTCGCGGCTTCCGGCACATCCGATGAAGGTTATGTTTTTGCAGCCCCTTACAGCACAAACGGATGGTTTGCAGGAACCGTTCCTGTCAACATGGAAGATTTTATACTTAAAGCATCAATAACAGACCCTCCTCTCCTAATTGCAAGAATGTTAAACGGTAAACTTGAAGCCGCGGGTATAACCATTTCAGAAGACCCGGCAACAATAAGATTAGAACAGAAAAAATTACCGGAGGCGGTTATCCCGATTACCGAAACTATCTCTCCTCCCCTTTCCAATATCATTGAAGTACTCAACCATGAAAGTGTTAATCTCTATGCAGAACATTTAACCAAAGAGTTAGGGAAAAAGTATAAAAACAACGGCTCAACTGCCGCAGGTGTTGAAGTTATTACTGATTTTCTACATAATGCCGGCATTAAAACTGATGGACTGTTTATTGAAGATGGGAGCGGCCTCTCACCTCTCAATGCCATTAATACCAGAGAACTGGTCAATTTATTGATTTATATGAAGAGCCACGGAAAGTATTTCACCGAATATTATTCGTCTTTGCCTGATGCCGGTAAAGAAGGAACTCTTAAAACCTACTTCAGGGAGCCGGTTTTTAAATCGAGGCTTAAGGCAAAAAGCGGATCAATGACCAGGGTGAGAAGCTATGCAGGATATTTTACAACCGAATCAGGTAAAAGCATGGCATTCAGCATTATTGTAAACAATTATACCGGCCCTTCAAAATATATTGTTTCAGGTATAGAGGAGATTATCAAAGAAATTATATTGAATAATTGATGAACTGATACTACTTTTCAAACATTGATCTATATTTGAACACTTTTTAAGAAAAGAGATATGAACAACAAGATTGCAGTCAGGAAATGCAATGAATATGAAGTACATGAGGTCTTTGACCATATA
>JBAWXY010000304.1:0-1310 GCA_037143835.1 Bacteroidota bacterium | reverse complement strand
GGCACGAAAAGGATATAATGTCGGACTTCTCGATGCTGACGTTTATGGACCTTCTGTTCCCAAAATGTTCGATTCCGAAAAATACAGGCCTGAAGTAAGAAGGGAAAATAATGCTGATCATATTATCCCTTTATTAAAATATGGGGTTAAAGTTCTTTCAACAGGATTTTTTGTTGATCCTGCAGATGCGGTTATCTGGAGAGGACCAATGGCTTCAAATTTCTTAAAGCAACTCATAACCCAGGGCGAATGGGGAACTCTCGATTATCTGCTTGTTGACCTTCCTCCCGGAACAAGCGATATTCATCTGACACTGGTGCAAGAGGTTCCTGTTACCGGTGCAATTGTTGTAACCACACCTCAGAATGTTGCTCTGGCCGATGCTGTTAAAGGAATTTCAATGTTCCGAAGCGATAAAATTAACGTACCCGTACTCGGCCTTATTGAGAACATGTCGTGGTTTACTCCTGCTGAACTTCCTGACAACAAATATTACATTTTCGGAAAAGATGGAGGTAAAAAACTCGCTGAAAAAATGAATGTGCCTTTTCTTGGACAAATTCCTCTGGTCCAGAGTATATGCGAAGGAAGTGATAATGGTAAGCCTGTGTCACTCGGAGATTCAATTTCAGGAAATGCATTTTCGGAACTGGCCGTAGAGCTCATTAAGAAAGCCGATAAACGAAACAAAGATCATAGTCCAACTGTTAAACTTCATATAACTAAATAAATTTTAAATAGATATGGCAGAAATATTAAGCATTAAAGACCGCGTTTTGAAAGCCCTTGAAAGAGTCAGACCTTATCTTCAGTCTGATGGAGGAGATATAGACCTAATAGATGTAACTGACGATATGACCGTTAAGGTAAAACTAACCGGCGCTTGCCATGGTTGCCCATACAGCATGCAAACCTTAAAAGCCGGCGTTGAACAGGCTATTATGAAGGAAGTTCCCGAAATAAAGAGAGTTATTTCAGCCTGAGAAAGCAGATCATCTCAATTTTATCTACCTTTGAAATACTATACACAAATATAGTCAGTTATAGTATTAAAAGTCATTTATTGGCTTCACGAAAAGCATCATATAAATATCTGTTGTTATTAGGATTGTCCATGATCCTGACTAACTGTTCGGTTGAAAAAAACACGGACACAACAAGGTTTTATCATAGCCTGACCTCAAAATATAATATCTATTTTAATGGTTATGAGAGCTTTAAGGCAGGTCTAATTAAAATAAACAATGGTTATCAGGATGACTATGCAGAAATACTGAAGGTATTTGAATATAGTGATCCTTCAACAGCTT
>JBAWXY010000303.1:0-1325 GCA_037143835.1 Bacteroidota bacterium | reverse complement strand
CTGATACTGTCTTGTTTCTAACGTCAGATAAGGCTTCTTGGGTTACAGGACAGGTGATCAAAGTGTCTGGTGGGCACGGATTATGATTAAAGTTCTAAACAAAGATATATAATAGGTTAAAAACCAGCCCCTAATCGAGTGGGCTGCCCCGCCAGCATCGCCGACGGGGAGAACCCCTCACGCCACTGCACATACGGGTCACGTATACAGCGGTTCATTAAACTGTGGGGAAACTTTCAGGTAATAATCCAGCATCGACAGATACCCCCTGTAAGCAGCAACTAACAATGGACGTTTTTTGGCAAATAAGATTCCCTACTTTGCTGCATAAAAATACTAAGGTTAATTATTGGTTTATAAAAATTTTAAAATCAGTATCTTAAATTTTCGTTCCACTAATAATCCACTAATAATCATTAGATATGATCTCTAAGGTTAAGAGTCCCA
The DNA here is from genome assembly GCA_037143835.1 of Bacteroidota bacterium. GTDB lineage: Bacteria > Bacteroidota > Bacteroidia > Bacteroidales > VadinHA17 > LD21. Next base: position 878 of record JBAWXY010000303.1, on the reverse strand, counting down.
AATTAGTTGAAATTTTCTTTTACGTATCAGATACATATGAAAAAGAGCTTAAGTTTTCTTGTTAACGATTCATTAATAATAGTTGTCCCGAATTTACAGACCAGGATATAATGACGGTGTATCTGTTTTGCATAAGCCAAAAACAACGTACCAAGATCAAGCAGATCTACAATTTTGCTAATGAATACCAAGATGTAGTGGATTGTTTTTCATTCCTCTATAATAAAGGTTCGTTTAACATCCTTGTTCCCGACATACCAGTAAAATCTTCCTGGCAGGAAGTTTATGGCAGCCACTTTGTTTTCCCTGATTCCCGGTTTTATCCCTCTCCACCATACAAGTTTATTATTGATCTCCGAAAAAATATATAAATAATTAAAGGTGTCGGTCTCCAGTTCCCAGTTAAACACAATTTCATCTTTTCTGCTAAACGTGACTCCATCATCAGGTGAGTTCAATTCAACTGGTTTTCTCATCGTAATATCAATGGCCTGTCGTTCAGTTATTATGTCAGACTGCTTTAGTGTTGGCTTCGTAAGTGAATCATTTACCGAACTATTACTCAGAGTTGTTGATCCTTCAATGGGTTGATTTATTTTTTGGACAATAAAAAAAATTACAACTCCGATCATTATTGCTGCAATAGCGCCCCAAACCAGGTATTTGGGTTTTTTCAAATCAGAATATCTCCATTCAATCTCAGGATCAGGCGTTTCTGCTAAAATAAATTCGGATGAAACATCTCTTGCCGCTTTCATCATCTCCGGAAAAGTCTTTCTGGTCCTGTATTTTCTTGCAAACTCCCGGTCCTCATAAAGCCGGGTTTCAAAATTATAAACATCATCATTGGTTAACTTGCCATTAATGTATCTTTCAAT
>JBAWXY010000302.1:0-1337 GCA_037143835.1 Bacteroidota bacterium | reverse complement strand
CTGAATTCCGGTTCAGAAATATATTACTTCCATCGGGAAGTGCTACAAGAAGGTTTTTCTGATCATTGCCTGTCGTAATCGCGATTTTTTTACTGAAAGTACCGGCATTATTCAGATAACCAGTTGTAATACCAAGACTTACTATAATAAGAGCCACTGCAGCAACTCGCATAAAAGTACTTCTCATAATACTTAATCGGGCAGAGCTACCGGCTCTTTTAATACCTTCTATATTCATCCTTGAATAAACGCTATTCCAGGCTTTGTCAACATTAATTTCTTTTTCACTTCTCATTGTACTTAACTCTTTCCACTGTTTTCCGGTATTATTGATGTCATCAGCCATAAACCGGTTGAGGAGATCTGTCTGTTCACTCTTTTCACCTGAGAGAAGAGAGGCAAGTTCCTCCAACTCTTTATCAGTAAATCTCTCTGTTTTATTCATCTCTTTCATTGTACTGTTAATTCTTTTCGGAATTCTTTAAGCGCTCTGCCCATGTTCGATTCAACTGTTTTTACCGAGACAGACAATTTTTCAGCTATCTCATTGTATTTAAGTCCTTCAAACCTGCTCATGCAAAAAATCTTACCGCATCGTTCAGGCAGTCTTTCCAATATCGTTGCAATTTTTGCCTGGAGCTCATTGTAATTGAGAATGTCTGACGGGTTTTCCTGACTTTCTGTTTGCCGGTGTGACATCTCTTCCACGTGTTGCGCAACAACCCTGTTATGTTCGATATAATGAAGGCATCTGTTGTGTACCGATCTGAAGAGATAGCCATTTAAAGAACTTTCAATTTTCAATTTTTCTTTGTCTTTCCAGATTCTGAAAAACAGATCCTGAACAATTTCTTCAGCGGTATCGTGATCTTTTATCAGAGTCTTGGCATACCTTACCAGGGAAACGTAGGAGGATCTGAAAAGTGATTCAAACTGTCCGACATCACCTTGTCTGATCCTCCCGATTATTTCACTATCCCCGTTCATTGATCTTTTCCTGTTTATTTATTTTCTTCCCTGTCGCTGAACTTTAGTTTTCTGCTTAGTTTACGGATTGCTGATTCAATACTCTGGTCGGGTTCAATTACATTATAATCTCCCCAGAATTCCTTATCAGAAAACGCGCTGACTTTTTCAGAAAACACATCAGTGTATTTAATCTTATCTTTTCCTGCAAATTTAATAACTTCCTGGTCAGTACGATCAGTTACTGCTATTTCTGACATAGTAGTATAGTAAGTATTAAATAACTTTTTAGTCCAGTTGACTTTAAATTTGACTTCAGCCCTTGAGTATGCAAAGTACCATTTGCCATCCTGTTCGCGGTATTTGGTTCT
>JBAWXY010000301.1:0-1347 GCA_037143835.1 Bacteroidota bacterium | reverse complement strand
TAATTACGATTTTGAGGTACAGCATGTAAACCGGGATGTAAACCGAGAATTACATGAATGCCTCAATTTCAGTAGTTTGCTACAAATCCAAAACCCTATCCAACGGCGAGCACCCCTTAATGATTCAGATTTCCAAGAATGGTAGACGAAAATACCAAAGTTTGGGCATCTCCATTTATGCTGATAATTGGGATTTCATTAAGAGCAAACCAAAGCCCACCTGTCCAGATGTTGAATATATCCAGAAGATTATTTCAGAAAAACTGCTGGAGGTGCACAAATATATTCTGGAATACAATTCCGATGGAAAGCATTATACTCCCAACAGTTTACTTGCTATCAATAAATCAATTGTCAGAGAGAAAACTGTTGGTGATTTCTACAAGGAACTCATCCTGACATTTGAAAAAACAGGCAAGGTTGGCAACAGGTTGATTTACAAGACTTCTTATAATTCTATTAAAGTTTTCAATAAGGGTAGGCTAAATATTTTGTTTTCAGATATTGATGTTCAGTGGCTTAACAGATATGAAAAATGGCTGAGGTCAAAGGGTAACAAAGAAATAACGATGAGCTTATTATTCCGCACACTCAGGAGTGTCTATAATAAGGCTGTGGAGGGCAAATATGCAAGGAAGGCAGAATATCCCTTTGATGAATATAAGATCAGTAGGTTCGATGTAAGGACTAAAAAAGCGGGCTATTTCAAAGGATGATGTTCTGAAAATTATGAAATTGAATTTAGCTGATGGGAATGATTCTATAAAGCTATCCCGGGATGTTTTTATTTTCACCTATCTGTGTGCGGGAATTAACTTTTCCGACATAGCAAATCTGAAGCAAGAGAACATTGTTAATGGCAGGCTTCAATATACTAGGCAAAAAACAGGAAAGTTGATCAGTATCCAATTATCAGAAGAAGCCGAAAATATTCTCTCCCGATACATATCATCAAATGATGTGAGAGGATATTTGTTTCCGATCCTTGATGTCAGGATACATAAAACCGCTCAGCAAAAGCAGAACCGTATTCATAAGATTTTAGGCAGAACAGATAAAGACTTGAAGATTATAGCCGAAAAATGTCAGATATCGAATAATCTTACCACATATTCGGCAAGGCATTCCTATGCTACAGTCTTAAAGAATTCCGGAGTAAATGTTGCATTGATTAGCGAAACACTTGGGCATTCTGATCTTACCACCACTCAGATTTACCTGAATAGTTTTGAAAATAATCAGATTGATCAGGCTTTGCAGAATTTACTTTAAACAAAGCATGACCATTCTTATTAAAATTTACATTCACTGTTTAATTTCAGGGATGTCAAAATAGGATCAGCTACA
>JBAWXY010000300.1:0-1376 GCA_037143835.1 Bacteroidota bacterium | reverse complement strand
TTTGCAGGCAAATAAAAAAAAGATTATTCCTTGAAGAAAGGATGATCGTTTTTCTTCAACTTATAGAATTTGCATTTGAAGATGGAATGATTTCCGAACAGGAGAAGACAATTATTGACATTGTTTCTAGGACATTTAATATTTCTAAAAAGGAGTACGATAACGCCACCGCCTTCATGATTGGCAGATCGTATGATGACGTATTACCAGAGAGTATTCTCATAATTGAAAGCGATAATCCTAAATATTCCGGCGCTGACATCTATAAAAATTACGACAAATGGAGACATATCAGGATTAAAGGGTTCAAAGGTCATCTTGTTGTGATGCATATTGAGAGCACAGGAACACTTCTCTTTACTTACGACGGCCCGCAGGTTCTGTATTTTAAAGGAAGAGATATTATTGCCTGCCGACCTTATCTTCTTGACCGTGGTGTTAATATTAAGGGGCCGAATATTGATCCCATATATTATTCAAAAATTTATAAAAAATTCATTTCAAGGAAATTCCCTGAAAAGATATTCTATGAGGGGCATGATGTTGAATTTCAGTTTAAGAACTCCGATAACGGACTTCAGAAAATGAATTTCAGGGTTGAATCGGGCAATCTTATCGGCATTATGGGAGGCAGCGGTGTCGGCAAGACCACGTTAATTAATTTGCTCCATGGCAAGATAAGCCCTACATCCGGGAACCTCTATATAAATGGTTATGACATAAATTCTGATGCGGAAGAACTGAAAGGGCTCATAGGATTTGTCCCACAGGATGATATGCTTATTGAGGAGCTGTCAGTATATCAGAATCTTTATTTTAATGCCCGGTTATGTTTTGGCGATTATAATGAAGAACAGCTAAAGAACACTGTCGAAAAAGTACTTCATGATCTTGACCTCTCTGACATCAAAGATCTTCAGGTTGGAGATTTGATGAATAAGAAGGTGAGTGGGGGCCAGCGGAAGCGACTTAATATTGGTCTTGAACTTATGAGAGAGCCGGTGGTACTGTTAATTGATGAGCCAACATCAGGATTATCTTCTTTCGATTCAGAAAAAGTTATGAGTTTATTAAGAAACCAGGCCTTGAGCGGTAAGCTGGTTTTTGCAATAATTCATCAACCTTCTTCAGATATCATCAAAATGTTCGACAGGCTGTGGCTGCTCGATAAGGGGGGGTATATGATCTATGATGGCGATCCTGTTGAAGCCCTGGTCTATTTTAAAACTGAGACATCGCAGGCAAATGCTGCCGAAAGTGAATGTCCGAATTGCGGAAATGTTGAAACAGATAACATTTTGCATATTATTGAGGTTAAGGTTATTGATAATTCAGGATACCCCGGAAAAGAGAGACAGGTGAGCCCGAAGGAATGG
>JBAWXY010000299.1:0-1382 GCA_037143835.1 Bacteroidota bacterium | reverse complement strand
GATATTTGGATTTTTAAGATCTACTGATCCCGTTATTTCAACACTTACCTGGTCCCAAATACCGGTATTCCTGTCGCGGATAGGACAAATCCAGTCCCATCCTGCCGTACATTGCATGGTTACATTGCGACCAATAGTACCATCGCCACCCTGCCCTGCAGAAGCATTTCCTACCGGATCGGGAGGAGCTACCGAGACAGCCAGTTTATTTGTTTTTCCTTTATTAAGATAAGGTGTTATCAGGTATTTTTCCCTGAGGTACATGCCCTGATGGGTACTTGTATTTATCCTTTTTCCATTCAGAAACAGATCGGCAAAATAATTTATTCCCCTGAAATTAAGCCATACCTCCTGGCCATCCTTAACATCGGGGGATTGAAACTCATTATAAAACCAGTAAGTATAATAATCCCTTCCGGTATCGTAAACGTCGGGTATCAGATTATTATTCAATCCAAAGAAAGGATCAGGAATCAGATTATTGTGCAGAAGAGTTGTCAAAATAGTTCCCGGAACAACTGCATCAAGCCATCCTTCAGTCTTGTAATTAGTACCTGTTAATTCCGATCCGTCGGCGAGAACATCTGTTACTCTTTTTGCCTTCCAGTTATCGTGCAGAAGGTAAGTAACAGGTTGTGCCTGTGCATGTAGCGGAAGCATAATAAGTACAAAGAGGAACAATTTAATTCTTTTCATGGTTAATAAAATTTCAGGTTTATCAATTAATACTTTGATTTAGAGCTAAGTGTAACCTCCATTTTTAAATCTTTTCCTTCCGGAAGAATAACAGACCTTTCAGCTGCATCAAATGATTTCCAGCTGCTGCCATTTATTTTTACGCCGGTAATCTGTACTGAAGGATCTTCTGCAAGAGAGACAAAATGTTTCGATTGCGATGAAGAATTCATAATATGAAAATAGAGAGTTGCAGGTTTGTGGTTAACATAGAGATTAAGATAGAGATAGTTTAAAAGTGCATTTTCCATCTCGTGGTAAGATGCCTTCCATACCACAGCTTTGTCAGTGCTTCCCGGAATACCGGTGGGCGAAACGTTCAGAAAAACGCTACCATATTCTTTATCGACAAAATAATTATCCCAGAAAAATGCAATCTTTTTATATATATCGAGATATTGTTTTTCACCGGTTATTTTATAAAGATGAAGTTGAAGAAAAAGCCCATAGCTTTGTATCCACCACGAAACAGAAGAGCTGTCTTGTGGCTTTTGGGGTGGCAGCCTTTCTATTACATCAAACCAGCCACCACTCGTTGAATCCCAGGCCGAACGGATAAGCTGGTCGCCCAGATTAATCCCTTTTGTCCGATACAACTGATTTCCGGTAATTTCATATACATGCAATCGAGAAAGAGTGGTATTAAG
>JBAWXY010000298.1:0-1384 GCA_037143835.1 Bacteroidota bacterium | reverse complement strand
CCTTCTCACCTGGGAGAAGGGGCTGGGGGATGAGGTGGTACAACCCATAGTGAAATGGTTAGTTATAGTTAAAATACCTGATTACAATTATAACAATAAAGTAACTATAAATATTGCCTCTCCTGATAAAATCTGTAATAACAAAAATTGTTTTTATTACTTTTACACAAACATTTTTTTGATGCTGGCAAATCAACCGCTTGCTGAAAGGCTAAGACCAAAAGAACTTGGAGAGTTTTGCGGTCAGGAGCATCTGGTCGGCAGAAATTCGGTTTTAAGAAAGGTTATTGAATCGGGAAACATCCCATCTTTCATCTTATGGGGCCCTCCGGGAGTAGGCAAGACCACACTTGCAGGGATAATAGCCAATACCCTGAAACGACCTTTCTTTCACCTTAGTGCTGTACATTCAGGAGTTAAAGATGTGAGGGAAACAATTGAAAAAGCAAAAAAACAACAGTTTTTTAACCAGCCAAACCCAATATTATTCATTGATGAGATTCACCGTTTCAATAAATCACAGCAGGATTCACTTTTAAGCGCTGTTGAGCAGGGAATAATTACTCTTATCGGTGCGACAACAGAGAATCCCTCCTTTGAGGTTATTTCCCCACTCCTGTCGCGATGCCAGGTTTATGTTATGAATCCGTTAACTGAAGATGAACTGGTTCAATTAATGAATAAAGCATTAAAAAAGGATAGCTACCTTGCAGCTTATGATATAGAAATTACAGAGAATGAAGCTTTTATACGAGTATCAGGAGGAGATGCAAGAAAACTTTACAATGCTCTTGAACTGGTTGTCAACTCAGAAGCTAATGAAGCATCTTCCGAAAAAATTATTATTAATAATGAGAAGGTTCTGAAGCATGTTCAGAAAAATCTTGCTCTTTACGACAAGAATGGAGAACAGCATTACGATATTATTTCCGCTTTCATAAAGTCACTGCGGGGAAGTGACCCTAATGCTGCTGTTTACTGGCTTGCACGCATGGTTGAGGGAGGTGAAGACCCTAAATTTATTGCAAGGCGAATGCTTATTCTCGCGGCTGAGGATATCGGGCTCGCGAATCCAAATGCTTTGCTTCTTGCCCAGGCATGTTTTGAAGCTGTCAATGTGATAGGATGGCCGGAATCGAGAATTATTCTGTCAGAAGCAGCCATATATCTGGCAACTTCGCCAAAAAGCAATTCCTCTTATATGGCTATTGAAGATGCTATCTGGACAGTTAAATCGGAAGGAGATCTACCTGTCCCTTTGAATATCAGAAACGCTCCTACCAAACTCATGAAGAATCTCGGGTATGGAAAGGATTACAGATATGCACACAGCTATCCGGGAAATTTTATTCCGGATAATTTTCTGCCTGATGAATTGAAAGGT
>JBAWXY010000297.1:0-1389 GCA_037143835.1 Bacteroidota bacterium | reverse complement strand
TACTTACTAACAAGAATACTAACAATCTATTTAAGACCTAACAGCCTGATAATCACTTATGTTTCTTTCCCGACTTGGGCTAACTATGGCTATACACACACCGGATCAGGTTCGATCAACCATGAAATCAGTATCGCAATCGTACAATTCAAGCAACTTTATTGCCCTGATCCTGCCACCGTAGATATATTCATTCAATAGGTGCAAGGCTATTCCCTTCCGGCAAAGATCATTGTATGTGGTTCGGGGGATTGAAAAAATAACCTTAACTGCCTTATCGTCCTTTAATATTTCCTCGTCAGTCATTACCTTGATATCCTTGAAAAACCCTTTGCTGGGATAGTATTGGTGCTTACCTTTCATTACCCTGATATACTCGTCCACCGCACTATCATTGCCCTCGTCAATCAATTCAAAGAAAGTTTTACCATGCTTAGACGTTTTCATACTTGCCCCTGTAAGTTCCTTTTCAAGCATACCCTTAAACAGGTAATCAGTCATATCGTCTAACTTACCATTCCACTTTTCAACGACAACTGTATTTTCATTTACCAATAGTCCCTGCTCTAAAAGTTTCCTCTCATACAGTTTTATAAAAACATTGATAGCATTCAGCATTTCGGGATCACCAACAAAGACTGTATGCAAGTGCGGATGCCAACCATTTTTACCATATAGCACCTCAAACACCCTTAAAAATTCAACTGAATACTGTTGCTTAATCTTTTTATAACTACCATTTGAATTCGCATAATTGAACGCACCTAACAGTTTCTTATGCAAATTCTCAAGGGTATCACTAACATTATGCTGAAGGGTTAAGGTTATGAATAACACGGTTTTATCTGCTTTCTTATAGGCTTGTAATTGCTCGTATAACTCGTCTGCTCTGACTTTCATAATCTTATACATACAGTCCGGACAGAACCATATACTACCACAACGCATAACACCATGATAGTACATATTACCACTTTCACCCAGTACTGCATCTATGATCTGCTGACCTTTCAAAATTGGTCTTACACCGCAATATCCAACACGCTTTTCCTTTGCGCCTATTTTCTTTTTCCGTTCAATGTTTTCCTTTTTGTAATCGTACTTTTTTTCAGCAATTTCAGAAGGAGTTAATTCTTTTCCTTTCTTAACTGATTGACTGATACCGTTTGCCGAATAGATCGTAGTATTACCGAGAAGACCTACCGGATCACGACCTTTTACCGTTGAAAACTTGCCGATAAACATATCTCGATGTTCTTTCATGCTAACCAAAGCATCCTTATCGTAAGCCGGAAGATTGTGTTCGGATTTACCGCAACAGGCGCAAACGGGTATTGAATCCGTTACTGTATCATGTAGAAGGGAATGCAACAAAGAAGTATCGGTATT
>JBAWXY010000296.1:0-1406 GCA_037143835.1 Bacteroidota bacterium | reverse complement strand
TGGCAATTAACTATGTGTTTTTTACCTATAAGGGCGTGACTGAACCTGCTGAAATTTTCCTTAAAAATACGGGCGTAACAAACTACCCGGAAAGAACGGGGGGCAATGAGTGCATTATGTAATCAGCCAGAATGGGATGCGGGAGTTGTATCAGGACAGTTCTTCTTTTGGATAAGACGAGGACGAGAGAACGATTGACAAAGATTTGTTATGTTTTAATATCTTCCCACTCCTCGTCTGATAAGGAATTTAAAAAAAACTCAAACTTATTACGTTTCGGTGGGTTCTTCGAAGTCCCGGTTGTTCAGGGTCTGATCTTGATTGATGACTATTCAAAATTCATGGAGGAAAATTTAGAGAAGTACTGGTATTTGGAATGGTAAGGATCTTTTTAAAATACAGTCATATTTTCAGGTTTCATCAATATTTTAAAATTTTCCAACTTTTCCGGTGATACCAGGAATCGTAATTATTTTCATTTTGGAATGTTGACGGTTCTCCCCAATCCGGGAACAGTCTGAGACGGGACTTTTCAGAATGGATTTTCCTCAGATTCATGAAAGAATGTAAAACCTGCAGAAAAACACCGTGATTTTGTAATCTGTTTTTTTAAGGCTTTCGAAAAATACCCTTTTCTGATCAGGGAAGCAAGATAATATTATACCTTCAATGACATTATTACCGGAGAATGATGGAGGAATATCATGCAGATTCAGTACGTTTATGATACTCATGGGAGGAAAACTGCTGTTATTGTGCCGATCAGCATGTGGCAAAAGAATGCGGCACCGGACAAGTCTGGCAAGACAACCGGCGGCATCATGAATCCTGATCTGTATCGCGGAATATACCGGGACCTTCGTGGTAATCTTAACGATGAGATAAGAAAATTGCGTGCGGAATGGGACAGGTTGTGACGGAGTATCTCTTTGATACAAATATTCTCATCTACTGGTGTGCCGATGTTATTCCGGACGATCAAATCCCGTTTGTCAAGGAACAATTAAGCAAATCATTCAATATATCAATCATTTCAAGGATAGAATTCTTAAGTTTCAACAAATTTAACAATGAATCTTCTGAACCGGAACAAAAATTCATCGAATTCGCAAAGGTATTCCCCTTAGATGAAGAGATTGCCAATCGTGCCATCCAGCTGCGCCGGTCCCATCCAATAAAACTTCCCGATGCTGTGATTGCTGCAACTGCTCTTACCCATGATTTTGGACTGATAACACGAAATGAGCCGGACTTTTACCATATTCCGGATCTGCAGATTGTGAACCCCTTCTCTTCCGCATCATGATCTGAGAGGATTCCTGTGAGATGAGGCGGACGAGCTTTTTTATAGGGATATCATGCTCTGTGTATCCTTCTTGTCCGGGCCAGCATCCATGAATTTTACC
>JBAWXY010000295.1:0-1407 GCA_037143835.1 Bacteroidota bacterium | reverse complement strand
AAGAATTTCTTTCATCGGGGTGTACCAAAAAAGAAATATGGGCAAAGTATAACGATGGGATAAAGCATCATGGTGAAATAGTTCGTTGGATGAGGCAGTTAGGGTATAATTGCGAGAGTCCTAAAAGAAGGACTATTTTTGTTGAAAATAACACTGTTATGCCAAAAAATGAACCTTATACAATATTGGCCGATGAATCATTTGAAATGCTTCAGTTAAAAAAGAGGGTCAATGAGCTGGAAAAACAATTGAAAGATTCTGAAATGAAGGCGATTGCATTTTCCACAATGATTGATATAGCAGAGACTGAATTTAACATTCCAATCAGAAAAAAATCCAATACCAAACCATTGAAGTAATGAAAAGTAATTTTCACCACATTGGATTAGCCAGGCTTTGTGGATGGTTTGGTATTACCAGACAGGCTTATTATCAAAATACATGGAAGGGAATCGATATTAGTATCGAAGAGGATCTATTGCTAACAGAGGTATTGGAAATCCGTAAGAATCACAAAAGAATGGGCACTCGTAAGCTCCATAGTAAGCTCCAAACATTTATGATGGAGCATCAGATCAAGATTGGCAGGGATGCTTTATTTGATTTGTTAGCTGCAAACTATATGCTTGTAAGAAAGAGAAAAAGACGAATTCATACCACGCAATCTCATCATTGGCTCAGGAAATATACCAACCTGATACATGGATTTACACCCAAAGCACCTAACCAACTCTGGGTGAGTGATATTACATATTGGAAAATCAATGAAGGTCATGTGTATATTAGTTTTATTACCGATGCATTTTCCCGGAAAATAGTAGGTTACCATGTTGCACAAACATTAGAAACGGTAGAAACCATACAAGCATTAAAAATGGCTCTCTCAGGCTTCTCTACTGAGCCAGAGAGCCATTTTCAACTCATTCACCATTCCGACAGGGGTGTTCAATATTGCTCTCATGATTATGTAAAGTTATTGCAGGATTATCATATTCAAATTAGCATGACTGAAAATGGAGATCCTTTGGAAAATGCGATAGCTGAAAGACTCAATGGAATATTAAAAGACGAGTATTTAACCGATAGCCCAGTGAAATCAATACATGAGGCAAGAATTATTTTAGCACGTGCGGTCTATCTTTATAACGAAGATAGACCGCATATGAGTATTGGAAATCACTATCCAAGTCAGGTTCATGAACAAAATCTAGAAACAGTCAGATTATGGAAGAATTATTGGATAACAAATCCATCTTTTGTAAACCAATTGCAGGATTAGTTGTTAATGTAAACTTATATCAGGATTTTAATATTAACCTGTAAACTTTTTTTAGGACGAGTCAGATTATCCGTGGAGGCCGGGGCCCCGGCCAAGGCCGCTTATGCGGTAATTGGTATGTTTTTTCT
>JBAWXY010000294.1:0-1408 GCA_037143835.1 Bacteroidota bacterium | reverse complement strand
GTGATTTTGTCCTTTTTTTTTGCATTTGCAATAAATGCTTATAGTCAGTTCGGGTTTATTACAAATGATGGTGGGTATGAAGTAATTTCTGATTCAGCAGGTTATTATTCAAAAAACAACAACTTCAATTGTAAAAAATTATTTCCGAAAGATACCTGGACAGGAGATTGGATATGGCTTAATGAATCAAGGTTCAAAGAATACCAGGAAACACAGATCGAATGGAAAAAAAATCCGGGGTATAAGAGGCAATACAAAGCATTATTCAGAAAAAGCTTCGTGTTAACCGGGGTGCCGGATCAAGTTATAATCAGTCTGACAGCTGATGTTTCTTTCCGGGTATATATTAATGGTACTTTTCTCGCACAAGGTCCTGCAAATACCGGGAATGATTATTTTGACGGTGTTCCACCTGAGCACTGGTTTTTTAATACCCATAACATAAAAAGATATCTGATTCCGGGTAACAATACTATTGCTGTTGAGGTATTCAGCCATTTTCGGGAGATATCAGAAACGAGCAGTGGTCAAGGAATGCTGATATGTGATTTAGATAATGGATTAAATAATAATATAGTTGCAACCGATACAAGCTGGAAGTGTAACATTGACACATCGTTCGCAGTAAATGGAGGTAATTATAGCTGCAACTCTAATTCAGAAATAATCGACTGGATTAACGAATCATTTGATGATTCAGCATGGGAGCATGCTTCCATAAAAGATTTTCCCAGGATAGGGTATTTGGTCAATAGTAAGATTCCCGTTCCATTCAGGTATCCTGTGAAACCCAGGAGACTTTGTCTCCTTCAGAATGGAACAGCCATAGCAGACTTTTCCTCTGCAATATTTAATAAGGAACTCTTTAAAGAAGAATTTACACTGGATTATGACCGGAATATAACCGCTTATTATGGTTTTGAAGTTATCGCACATAAAAACGATACGCTGAAAATATATCCTTATGAGAAAAAATACACATCTCAGAACAGGGCATTAATCTTTGTTTGCAAAGATGGAATCAATGTTTTTGATGCACCTTTCCTGAGTGTATTCCGATATTTGAAAGTTGAAGTAGAATCAAAGAAGGGACTCATCATAAAGGAAATCCGAACAGATTTCTCTTCTTACCCGGTTAACTATGCGGGCAGTTTTTCATGCTCCGATCATAATCTGACAAAGCTGTGGGATATTACCCGATGGACAACCCAACTCTGCATGAACGACATGTTTTATGACTCTCCTAAACATCAGGAGCCAATTGCTTGCACAGGTGATTATTTCATTGAATCGCTGATAAATTATTATGCTTTTGGAGACCCCTGGCTTACACGGCAAACACTGGTTAAAACAGCGTTATTGCTCAGGAAAAATAACTTCGACATGTTTCATACAAGCTACTCATTAC
>JBAWXY010000293.1:0-1447 GCA_037143835.1 Bacteroidota bacterium | reverse complement strand
AAAATGAATATTCAGAAAAAAAGAGCTGCGGATCTGTTTTATAATTTTAGTTTTATATTATAGCGTACCAGAAGAGCAGTTAATCCTACCATCAATAATGCCCAGATCACTGACCCTGCAATCACAATCAGCGGGACATCTGATTGCTTGTAGATAAGTATTGGTATCCCGATGCTCCAGATGAAGTAATAGAGGATATCCGGAGCCAGATAGGTTGTGAGGGAGTTTTCTCCTGCCGGTTTTAAAAAGAATGTCCACCTGATATGCTTCTTAATATCGATGATCCAGTAGAGTAATGCGAAAAGCATCATACTTATTCCGTTACAGATTAATCCCCAGCTTGGTGTTGCCTGTATCTTTGAGATAATGAACCACTTCCGGAGAATGAACCCTGCAAGGATGCTCAAAACTCCAATTGTAACAATTGTTACAATAGTCTTCCGGAAATCATTTTTTAAATATTTTTTCAGGATAAGTGTGGTAAGCAGTCCCGAAAGGACAATAAGAGGCACATTGCCTTCAATAATAACTCCAAAAATTGATTTGAGAGGATTGAGAGAATTCAGAAGATCAAGTTTGGAAAGGATATTAAGTGCAAGGAAGAACAGGAAAGCCACAACTGTGTTTAATATACTTTCGCGGACTGCCAGGTATATGAATGCAGAAACAAGATAACCCCATCCTATAAGACCAAGAATACCCCACCAGCTGGTTATTAACGAGCCGTTATTCTCAACCTCTCCGGATCTGAATTTATAAACAAGCACCACGAGAATTGCGATTCCCGCCAGCCTGAGTCCTGCAATAGTAAAGAAATTCTTATCGTTTTCCTGATATTTATTCCAGATGAGAAACACGCCGGTGTACATGAATATAGCCCAGAGGTTCTTTCCTATGCCGGTAAATTCGGGATTGACCCTCCCGGAGTTAAGCATTAGTACACCTATTATAAGAAGACTTACAGATCTGATAACAATATGTCTGGCGATAGAAAATGTATTTTGACCTCCTGAAATTCTTTTACCGATGGAAAATGGAATAGCCATTCCAACCATAAACAGGAATCCGGGAAATACCCAGTCGGCAAGCCCCATTCCATCAAAATCTGCAGGTCTGTGACCCAACCATACCGGTACTCCCGGCATATACAGATCATTTACAAAGAGCATAAGAACGAGGGTCAGCCCTCGCATGACATCTATTGAAGAAATCCGGTCATTCTCTGTCATAGGATTATCAGTAAAAATGAATTGTCAAGTTAAAAAAATAAATAGAAAAAGCATATATCTGTTTAATAGTCGGATTAACAAATCAGGTAGTGTGTAAGATCATTATAAAAATTTGTTATTTTTGCAATCCTGAAACTGATTCTCCGGGGTGTGGCGCAGTTGGTAGCGCGCGTCGTTCGGGACGACGAGGCCGCTGGTTCGAGTCCAGTCACCCCGAC
>JBAWXY010000292.1:0-1472 GCA_037143835.1 Bacteroidota bacterium | reverse complement strand
CCATATGCATTCTCAGTCCACAATTTTTGGCAATAAGTTCCAAAACCTTCATTCAGCCAGATATCTGCCCAGGTACCGCATGTGATAAGATCACCGAACCACTGGTGTGAATGTTCATGTGCGATCAGGTCTTCCTGAGTATAACCACCCGGTTGCAGATTAACCATCGTCTGGTTTTCCATTCCACCCCATGGAAATGCACTGTTTAAAGTAGCAAAGCCAATCTTTTTAAAAGGATATTCTCCGAATTTCTCGGAAAAAAAATCAGTCAGCGGTTTAATGAGATTATTGGCAGTAACAAGGACTTCGCCACTTTTATAATAGAAAAGTACAGGAATACTGTCATTAGGATCGTCAAGATGTTTCCACCAGGTGTTGTTAATCAGGAAACCCACTTTAGAAGTAATAGTAACCAGATATGTAGATACCGGATCCACACTGACCCAATTATAATAGATCGTATCTGCAATAATGGTTGAATCGGCTAAATGACCGGTCGAACCCAGTCTCACACTTAGGGGTACTTTTACTATAATATCTGTTAATGCCTTGTCTGATGGCCTGTCCCAGCATGGGAATACTTTTCTGGCACCTTCCGGCGGAAAATCGGTAAAAACATATCCATTGGATGCATAAAAAGCATTGTCACTTACATTTTTATGCTGGTAACAGATCCTGACATTGACAGTTTCTCCAGGTTGGTAGGTTCGGTTCAGAATAATGCCCAGAGTATCTGAGGAATGGGTAAATGAAATGCCTGCCATTCTAACAGAATCTATCTGCAATGAAGAATTTACAGCATTCAGTTTTATTGAATTCAAGGCAGAATCGACTTTAAATGTTATTACCTCCTTGGCTGAAAATGATTTCGGATAAGGTGCAGTAAAAGATGCATAGATGTCCATGTCAATCTGATATTTCTGAACATCATATGAATGTTTCATATAATAATGCGCCGTATCTGCAGGCAATGAAATAGCCTGTTGGAGACTATTCGATAATAAGAATAGAAAGACGATCTGACGATAACGGAACTTTTTCATCATGAAAAGAGACGATTTATTTTATTTCGTGATAAACATCTTCTTTGTCTGCATCACATCACCAGCTTTAACCCGGTAATAATATACCCCTGAAGGTAACGCTGAGCAATCCAGATCTACAGAATTCATTCCAGCCGGCCTCGCTGAATACACATAAGATTTTACTACTTTTCCCAGGATGTCAATAACCTCAAGCGTTATAACGGAAGGGTTCACAAGTTCGTAGGTTATCCGGGTCTGATTCTGAGCAGGATTGGGATGGTTCTGGAAAAGGCGGAAATAACCTTTTATGATCTGTTCATCAATAATTCCAACGGTCGTAGTTCCCTGCTTCAGAACAATATTATCGGAAGGATCGAACATAAACTGGACCGGTCGTTTATTGAACACCCATGAAAACTGTTGATAATTGGCATCATTCATAACACG
>JBAWXY010000291.1:0-1502 GCA_037143835.1 Bacteroidota bacterium | reverse complement strand
GGGATAATGAGATTGAAATTAGATGCAACAAGTGTATTGCTAACACTTCTTTTTTTAAGATCGATCTCTGCATAAAAAGGAATTTTTGTAAGATGTATTTCCGGATCGTCAGGATTTCTAAGTAATGAATCATTTGGCATGAGTGCCGTCGGATCAGATTGGGTTATAACAGAATTGTTTTTCTGAACTCCGGCAAACAGATTTTCTCTTTTTAGTATTGAGAGGACAGGCTTTTTGTCTGTTATTATTTTATCAGGAACTTTGTCAACAGCTCGTTTAAAAAGGGTGTCAATCACAATGTTTTGTGTTGTAGAATTAGTTTCTTCTGACAGGTTCCGTGGAATTATAAGATAGGCCATGATGAGCAGCGCAATTGTTGCGGCTGCACTTAATCCTATGACCAACAACCGGATAACTCTCTGTACGGCTGTTTTCTTAATGAGTTGATTCTTGTGTTTGTAACTGATACCTGCAGGATCAAGTCTGATTTTCTGAATTAACTCAAAAGTCCTCTTCTTTTCAGGATCCTTGTCAATTATCTCATTCAATTCGGTTTGCTGGCCGGCAGAAAGATCATTTTCAAGGTAAGCAACGCAAAGGTATTCGAACTGGGATCCGGAAAGGTCAGTGATTGATTTTTTCAGCTGGTCTTTATGCGGGAATGATCTTTCTGATGGTTTAAGGTTGACCGCAGTCAGTCCATCAAATTCTTCCTTCAGTTCAGGGTCTTCGTTCAGAAATAATTTGAGCTGCTCAACCTTGAGGTCGCTGAGATTACCGTCGAGCCAATCAATAAGCCATATTTCATAGTTTGATCTGTCGATTTTCATAGCTACAATACAGTTTCAATTTTCCCGATAAAACTTTTCAATGCAAGTCGTCCCCTGTAGATATTTATTTTCACTTGTGCTTCAGTTTGTCCTGTAATCTCGCCGATCTCTTTATAACTGTATCCTTCATAATCGCGCAGCAGGACTGAAGTTTTCTGTTGGTCAGGTAGTCGTTCGATAGCTGTATGAAGAATCTCGTTAAGGTCACTATACTGGGATTCATAAATAAGATTGTTTTCATAAGATTCTTCAAGCGTTGTCATTCTTTTTTCCTTACGTATTACGTCTATCATGGTGTGATAGGCAGTTGAGAACAACCATGATTTCACAACAGAATACTCTATCTCAGCAACATGTCTCCAGAGCTTTTCATAGCTATCCTGTACGATATCATTTGCCCTGTCCTCATCCTTGAGATTCCCCCTGATGAAGCGGTAAACTGAATCGGCATACTCCTCAACAGATCTGTTATATTCCTTAACTGTCATAAAGTGAATTACAATGCAAAGACGGATGAAATTACGAAAAGTTACAGGATGATATCAAATAAGGCGCAGAGCACAGGGTCTGGGGCACGGGGCACACGATGTACGACGCCGGGCATTAATTCTTAACCCGATACACCCTCACCCAGTCAATTTCCATTGATGTCATTCCATTTATTGGTTTATC
>JBAWXY010000290.1:0-1525 GCA_037143835.1 Bacteroidota bacterium | reverse complement strand
ACTACAGGCACTGTTCCAATTGTTGTATTTGAAGAAAGTGAAAAAGATAAATTAATCCCATACGCATATGACAGATACGATATTGCCCTATGGGCAATATGCAAGGTTCATCCTGATCATCACATACGTTTTAAAAACAGCCTCTATAGTTTACCAACCAGATATATCGGCAAATCTGTTGAAGTAAGAGGAGACAGTGCTCTTGTTAAGATATATCACAGCGGAGCTTTAATTAAAGTCCACAAAACAGTAGGTCCCGGCAAAAGAAATACTGATTTTGATGATTATCCGCAGGAGCTAACCCCCTATACTTTGAGAAATCCAAACTATCAGATAAAACAGGGGTACGCAAAAAGTGAAGTAATAGGAGCATTTATTGAAGAAATGCTAACGGGTCCCTATCCATGGCACAGACTTAGAAGTGTTCAGAAAATACTTAGGCTTTCTGATAAATACACAGCCGAGAGAATGGATGCCGCTCTTAAAAAAGCAAAACACTACGAAATTAATGATATGAGAAGAATTGAAAATATATTAAAAAATAATGTTGAAAACATGCGTGATGAAAAAGAAGTTATACCGGAGAGCACGGTGCAGCTTCGTTTCATCCGTGAAAGCTCTTCATTTAATCATTACAAAACATAAAAGGAGAACCATGATTATTTCAAAAGAGTTAAAGGATGCAATGATTTATTTAAGGCTTGCAGGAATACTTGCAACACTTGAAGAAAGAATATCTTACGCAAAATCAAGTAAGATAACAATAACTGAGTTTCTGGAAATGATATTTTATGATGAGCTTGAGAGAAGACAATCAAGGCTGCTTAACTCTAAGATGAAAAAAGCAGGAGTTGATTTAAATCTTGCCGGTTTTGACTGGGATACT
This sequence comes from Bacteroidota bacterium, assembly GCA_037143835.1. GTDB lineage: Bacteria > Bacteroidota > Bacteroidia > Bacteroidales > VadinHA17 > LD21. The sequence continues at coordinate 639 of JBAWXY010000290.1, read as the reverse complement.
ACCACAGTTTATGACCGGGATCTGGTTAAAAATCTGTTTAATTTAAATTTTATAGAGTCCCGTTCTTCAGTACTTGTTTTCGGACCTACTGGAGCAGGCAAGACATTTTTAGCCAAGCATCTAGCTTTTTCTGCACTTAAAGCAGGACACTCGGTTATTTTTACAAGAGCAGATAAAATGTTTAGGCATCTAAAGCTGGCACTAATTGATGGAAGCCATGACAGAACTATTGGAACATATCTTAGGCCTGATTTGCTTGTAATAGATGACTATGGAGTTAAAGATCTTACAAGAGAGGAGGCCAGTGATATTTATGAAATAATACTTGAAAGATATGAGAAAAAATCAAGCATTGTAACAAGTGCAAGATCGCCTGAAGAGTGGCAGGCATTATTTCCTGATCCGATACTTGGAAATTCCATGCTTGATAGATTGTGCCATTCATCATATCAAATACTTATGGAAGGAGAATCACTTAGAAAATTGAATAGACCAATTTAATAAAAAGGATATAATATTAACTAAGAATTAGGGGCCGGTACAATGAGGGTGAAACACTGGTACAATGTGGGTGAAAAATCACATTTGTTACAGTAAGAATGCCATCGTTTAAATTCACATCGGTTACTTTTAAAGTAA
>JBAWXY010000289.1:0-1583 GCA_037143835.1 Bacteroidota bacterium | reverse complement strand
ATGGATAGTATCAGCTTGTCGGGGATCATTGATATGTCGGTTCAGATGGCCGGACGTATGTCGATGATTGAAAAGAAGCAATATGATAGTTTTAAAACCTCTGGGACAATGGATATTAAGAATATGCTTGTGGCAATAACCGGTTATCCGGAAGTAAAAATAAATGAAGCAGGTTTTGAATTTACACCGGCTTATGCGGCTTTGACCAACTCCAGTATGAACGTAGGTGGAAAAAGTGATTTTGCAATAAGTGGCCGCATCGAAAACTATATTCCGTATTTTTTCAGCGATCAGACAATCAAAGGTAACCTGTTACTCCGTTCAAGACTAACAGACGTTTCCGAAATAATGTCAAAAATGGATACTACTGCTGTTGAAGACAAAACTTCTCTTACGGTTATACAGATACCTGGAAACATTGATTTTGATACTGATGCTCTGATAGATGAGCTCAGTTATAATAACATCAAAGCACAAAAAGTTAAGGGGCATATCATTCTCCGGGATGGCATTTTAAGTATAAGAGAGGCGAAAATGAATATTCTGAATGGCACAATGTCAATGAATGCTGATTATGATACCCGCGATAATCTTAAGCCGGTTATGAAAGCCGATTTTGATATGCAGAATATAGCTGTGAAAGATGCATTCAATACTTTCAATACGGTTCAGAAACTGGCACCTGCCGCAAAAGGTATCGATGGAAAGATCAGTGCAAAGCTGGCCTTTATGAGTTTGCTTGGAAGCGATATGATGCCCATCATTAAATCTATTAATGGAGAAGGAAAGCTTCAGTCAGACGAAATTACTCTTGTTGAATCTTCAACCTTCGACATGATAAAAGAAATTCTTAAGCTGGGCGACAAGTATAGTAAAACATTTAAGGATATTAATATAAGTTTTAAAATAGCTGACGGAAGAATTTTTGTGAGTCCGTTTGATGTAAAAACGGGTAACATGAAAATGAATATCAGTGGCGATCAGGGTATTGATCAGACCCTGAATTATCTGGTAAAGACCGAGATACCAAGATCAGATCTTGGTGGATCAATTAATTCGTTCATTGATAATCTTTCAGCACAAGCTTCTGTTTTTGGAATTACCTATAAACCTTCCGATATTCTAAAGATAAATATTAAGGTAACAGGTACTTTCAGCAAACCTGTTGTCGCTCCATTTTTCGGAAGTACAACTGGCGAAAATACAGGAGGAGTGAAGGAGGCTGCAAAAGAGTTAGTTAAGCAAACTATAGATAATACTATAGATAAAGCAAAGGAAAAGGCCAGGGAAGAGGCTGATATTCAGGCTGCCAGACTTGTTCAGGAGGCAGAAGCGAAAGGACAACTCTTAAGGGATGAAGCTGCAAAGGTTGCGGAAAGCATCCGTAAAGAAGCAGATGTCCAGGCTCAGAAACTGATCGATGGAGCTGCATCAAAGGGAACGATTGCAAAGATGGCTGCCCAGAAAGGAGCTGAAACTCTCAGGAAGACAGCAGATAAAAAAGCCGAACAATTGATTAAAGAGGCTGACGATCAGGCAATAAAGCTTGTTGAAGAAGCTAAGGTTAAGAGTGACGAGCTGGT
>JBAWXY010000288.1:0-1609 GCA_037143835.1 Bacteroidota bacterium | reverse complement strand
GGATGAACTCAAACCGTTCAGACTTCATGTCGTTATTCCAGATGATATGCCTTTTGTAAAGATTGACTTCGGATTAATGGAGCAAGTCCTTTATAATCTTATTTATAATGCCACCCAGTATGCTGCTACTTCAATTAATTTAAGAGTTAAAGCATTCTATGACAATGGATTTATGACTTTGCAGGTTATGGATAGAGGACCCGGTTTTCCCAGGAAGGAAATAACACTTATATTTAATAAGTTTTACAGGGTAGAAGGATCAAAAGCAGGTGGTACAGGATTAGGACTTTCAATTGCAAAAGGTTTTGTTGAAGCACAAAAAGGGACAATAATAGTGGAAAACAGACAGAACGGTGGTGCAATATTCACAATCAGGATACCTACTGAGATACCTCAGGTAGATTTTAAGGGATAACAAAAATCAAATTATGAATTTACCCGAAACAATATTGATTATTGACGATGAAGTACAAATTCGCCGTTTGCTTGAAATTACTCTTTCATCCAGTGGTTATAAGATTTCTGAAGCTGCTAAGGGAAAGGATGGACTTGTTGCTGCTGCCACACATCACCCGGCACTGATAATTCTTGATTTAGGATTGCCTGATATAGATGGTATTGAAATACTGAAGAAATTAAGGGAATGGTATCTGAAACCGATAATAATTCTTTCCGTCAGGAGTTCAGAAGAAGACATAGTCCACGCGTTGGATAACGGTGCTAACGATTATCTGACTAAACCCTTCAGAACAGGAGAGCTTCTTGCCCGTATAAGAGTTGCAATACGACAAAACCTCGGAGCGGATGATAATCCAATTTTAACTTTTGGCTCTCTTACTATTGATCTGGCAAATCATACCGCCCGTAAAAATGGCGAAATATTGAAACTCACCTCAACCGAGTTTTCTTTACTGGCACTTCTGGCAAAAAATTCAGGGAGGGTAATGACTCATCAGAATATCCTGAAAGAAATATGGGGATTTGGATATATCGGACAGACTCAGTATTTACGGGTATTTGTAGCTCAACTCCGTAAAAAAATTGAAGACGATCCGGGTAAACCAACGTTACTAATTACTGAATCAGGAATAGGATACCGGTTCCATGAATAATTTTCAGATTCTGATTAATATACTTGTTATCCGGTACATGTTTCAGAATTCTATTATCTTCTCAACCCTGTTATTTTTAAGATACTGTTTCAGAATTACCTGTATATCACGGTTATCAATTGATAGTATAATACATTCATGTAAAGCAGTAAGTCCAAATCCCATATCATTAATATTAAAATACCCATAACCTGAATATTTCCCATTAATTATTTTCACTGCACACCGTTCCTCATCATCGCGTCCTTTATCAATTATAAAAAAGTTACGTCTTGTAAAAATAAACTCTTCAGTCGCTCTGGCTGCCCGTTCATTATACTCCTCAGAAGATTCTTTCCCGCAACATTGAAAACCGGTTCTCCGCTGGGCCCTGTTATATATCGGTTTATTCATCTTAATCTCGGAAGATTCCTTAAGTAACGCAATTAATTCACTCCCGGTTTTTTCCCAGTCAATATCAGCAATCTGGTCCCGCATTTCCATCGAACGGTTAGTGG
>JBAWXY010000287.1:0-1615 GCA_037143835.1 Bacteroidota bacterium | reverse complement strand
CCTTATCCCCTTTACTGAAGGAGCTTTCAAACTTGAAGGCGAAACAAAAATGGCTTCAGCTGTAATGCCTTATTATACAATTTCTTATGGCATAGACAAACAAAACAATGAAAATGTCGGAAACAGCTTTAACAGATATATTATAAATGATTTATTACGCGGAAAATATTCTTTTGATGGGGTTATTTGTACAGATTGGGGTGTTACATCAGATGAAAAAGCAGTTGATGGATTTGGTACTACATGCTGGGGAGCCGAGACTCTGACAGTAGCAGAAAGACATTACAAAATCATAATGGCCGGCGTGGATCAGTTTGGCGGGAACAATGATGCAGGGCCCGTATTGGAAGCCTATCAGATGGGAGTTAAAGAACATGGAGAGGAATTTATGAGATCACGTTTGGAACAATCTGCAGTGCGTCTTTTGAAGAATATCTTCAGAGTAGGACTTTTCGAGAATCCATATCTGAATGTAGAGGATTCAAAAAAGATTGTCGGTAATGAGGAATTTATGAAAGCCGGATTTGAAGCCCAACTGAAATCAATAATTCTGCTGAAGAATAAAAACAAAGTGCTGCCTGTTGAAAAACAGAAAACGGTATATATTCCAATAAGAGAGACTGCGGCCGGGAGGGATTTCTTTGGTGGTCCGATACCTCAATCAATCAAATCTCCAGTTAATCTCGAAATTGTAAAAAAATATTTCAAGGTAACGGATAATCCTTCTGAAGCCGATTTTGCACTGGTAATTATCAGGAGTCCTAATTCCGGCAGCGGATACGACGCGACAGACGTGAAAAAAGGTGGTAACGGTTATGTACCAATAAGCCTCCAGTATAGTCCATACAAAGCTATGTATGCACGTGATCCCAGTATGGCAGGAGGAGATCCGCTTGAGAACTTTACAAACCGGACTTACAAGGGGAAAACAATAACAGCTACGAATGCCTCAGATCTGAAAATGGTGCTGGATACCAAAAAAGCAATGAAAGGAAAACCTGTAATTGTATCAATCGCAATGTCAAAACCAACGGTATTCAGTGAATTTGAAAAAGATGCAGATGCCATACTTGTAAACTTTGATGTACAGGATCAGGCTATTCTTGATATAATTACAGGAGCAGCACAACCTACAGCTTTACTGCCTATGCAGATGCCTGCTGATATGAAGACAGTAGAGACACAGAAAGAGGATGTTCCATTCGATATGACATGCCATGTCGATTCAGAAGGAAACAGCTATGATTTCGGCTTCGGTTTAAACTGGAACGGGATAATAAAGGATGCAAGGGTGGAGAAATACAGGAGGGTGATAAAATAACGATAAGATTTACCCTCATCCCCCTTTTTCTTGCCCCCCAATCCAGCAAAGCGGGACTAATTCGCAAATATTAAAAAATATGCTTAAAAATCGTGGATTAGGGGCAAATGGGTCAAGCGGTAAATATTATCTACTTGAGTTTATGCTTCTTCACAAACTCCTCAATAACCTGTGAGAGATTAGGATTGCCAATCTCCTGGAGATCATAATAAACCCTTGTATTGGGTTTATTAATTTTTATGATCCTGTTCAGGTCGATAGGAGTTGCAATTATGACACAGTCGCAATCGGTAT
>JBAWXY010000286.1:0-1639 GCA_037143835.1 Bacteroidota bacterium | reverse complement strand
GGTAATTCCTGCCAGACTACGAGGTCTTTACTAACTGCATGCCCCCAATGCATATTTCCCCAGTTAATACCATAAGGATTATGCTGATAAAACAAATGATACTCTCCCTTGTAGTAAGTAAGTCCGTTTACATCGTTCATCCATCCACGACGTGGTGTGAAGTGAAATTGTGGCCGGTATTTCTCTTTATACATACCTGACTCTCCTATAATTGTATCGCTCTGAACAACTGCTCCGAGTCCTTCAGGATTGCTGTCCCAATATTTATCTACTTTGATAATCGCAGTTTTCCCCTTAAATTCTGAAAGATCCATAAACATCCAGAAATCGAGACTATCTTTATCGGCCAGTTCAATATCAAACCGACGAACTGGCTGACCATCAATAACTACCTGCATATCACGCATTTCAGTTCCGGTTTTAACCGGGAGAAGCAGATATTTTTTATCGAAAGTAATTTGTTTTTGTAAATCGGGTTTCTTTTCAATAGCAGAGACATTGCTTTGTGTTATCTGGTCAACCATTATATAACCCTTTGCCCTGACAGAAAAATCGAAGATCACAATTTGTGCTGTTTCCCCTTTGAATTCTGAGACATCCCATATTTGCCATTGCAGATTATTCTGATTATTCCCGGTAGAATTGTACAATATTTTATCCTTTACAAGAAGATAAAGACCTGTGCTGTCTGGTAATTTACCACCACCTACAAGAAAATTAATATAATTCCTTTCAACTTTGAATTTCGGAGAAGTCAAGCTTCCTGTTCCTGACTGACCATTGTGAAATGAATTTGCTATTTTTTCCCCCCTTATTCCGTTAATCCTGGATTGGATGGGCATAAGCCTGCCAGCTGGACCATCTCCAAATGCATCACCTGTAACCTGCCAGTTACCAAATGTTTCATCTTCAAAATTATTCATCAGAATGTTCTCCTGGTTTGAACAGGAGGTTCCAAGGAGAAAGAGCATCGGAAATAATATTTTATTTATAGTTCTCATTTATATGATGTTAGATTAAAATGAATATCCATCAGCCATTTACCTATTATTCTCATAATTATTTAATTCAAATAATATCCTATATTCCCAGGTCATAATTCAATATTTTCTAAACCTTAAGCCGGCAATGACTTTCTGGCTTCTCTGTCCGGATCATTCCTTATTTCGCTGACATCATTCAGGATCATTGTTTCACCATTTTCTGTGGTATACTTTGGCCAAACAGGTAGTCCTCCGCCGTTCGGATTACCTGTTTTCATGAACTTAAGCAGTGAGCCCGCCATCTTTGCAGACAAATTCCTGGGTCTTGATCCTCCTCCTGTATGAGAAATATGAACATCTGTGTTATAAAACCAGAAACAGATATCCAAAGTATGGAAGGCTCTTAAGCGGTTATCAAAAAGTGGTGGATTCCATCCAAACCATGCGAGATAAACAGGTGCTGGCTGTTTTGATTTTTCATTGGCTACTGCAATAGCATTTTCCCTGTTACTTATTGCCATTGAGAGTATTTCGATAGGTTTCCTGTCAGGGAATGACCTGGCATAGGCATCAATAACCTTTGAAGCATCATTACCTACCGGTGCTCCAAAGCCTCTAATATTTTTAAATTGTGCTTTTGCTTCATCCATAGTGAT
>JBAWXY010000285.1:0-1639 GCA_037143835.1 Bacteroidota bacterium | reverse complement strand
AAATGCTGCTATAATATATGACTGATTTACAGTGTGTTGTCAGAGCCTCTCAGGGAACTGGTTTTATGTATTGTGAAAAATGTCATTAATTTTATTTGATTGATTATCAATATACTTGTACTATCAGACTACTTTATTAACACCTTTTTGTTACAAATAATAGCGAAACACTTGTTAAATATTGTCAAAGTACACTATATTTGTATCAAATATTTTGACAATGTCCCGGATATATTTTTACCTGAATGTTTATGAGGAGATAAAGCAAAAGAAGGAAGCTGATCCTGACTACTTCAAAAACAAAGCGAACCAGGTACCTATCTATTTGGATTACTCCTTTGGCCAAAGGATAAGAACTTCAACCAGATTATTTGTTAACCCTATCGACTGGGACCAGTCGAGGCAACGTATAAGGGCCACTGATCCGGATGCTGGCCCAAAGAATAACCGGTTAACCACCATACGCGGGAAACTGCTTAACATCGAAACGGATGCGATCCGGGACAGTATCAGACTCACCGCACACTACATTAAATCGAAACTTGCACCCGGTACCCTGATCAAAGGCGATTCAGGCAGTCAGAAATTCTTTACCGATACCTGGGATAAATTTGTTAACCTGCCAGATAAAAGCGAAGGCACCAGGTACAATTATGAAAATACCCTGGCAGTGATCCGGGATTTCTGTACCGTGAATAATCGCAAACTTTCACTGGATGAGATCACACAGGATTTTTACCAGGATCTTGTTACATACTTTTTCACTGATCGGAAATTAACGCGGAATACAGTAGGTAAATACATTAAGAATATAAAGGCTTTCATGAATTACTGCAACAGTAAAGGCCTTACTGCAAATGCTGATTATAAGAAATTCGAGGTTTATAAAGAGCAGCAATTAATTTCTTATCTTACCATTGACGAGTTAAAGACGTTGAAAAGTGTGGAGTTAAAAACAGAAACGCAACAGCATGTAAGAGATTTATTTCTGTTCATGTGCTTCACAGGATTACGCTATTCCGATACCCAAAAGATCACCCCGGGGAATATCAGGCATGGTTATATCATGTTTACCACAGTTAAAACGAAAACCCCTCAGGGTACCCCGATCATAGCACAGGCAATGGAAATTTTAGAAAAATATAATTGCAGTTTACCAAAGGTTAGCATTAAAACCTATAACGATACAATAAAGGATATTGGGGGAAGGGCGGGATTCACAAAAGAGACCACCAAAATCAGGTTTATCGGGGCCGACCGTGTTGAAATTAAAAAGCCTATGAATGAATTTTTCTCTTCACACCTTGCAAAGAGAACATTCATTTCAATCTTTTTCAGAGGGGGCGGACACATGGAAACAATCATGAAGACCACAGGCAATAAAGACCGGAAAACCATGAAACATTACCTGGCGATCGAAAACCAGGACGTTAAGAATGAAGTAAACAAGGTTTGGGAAAATATTGATATATAATAAAACAAAGAGCCTGTAAGGTTTTAGGTTTGACGGCCACCCCTCACAAGCTCTGAAGAATTTTCAGATTAATCTATTACTGCAAATTATTGCAGCATCATATTATTAACCCTTAAACCCTATTTTGTTATGGCAAAAGTACAAAAAAAATCGAGCCTCTGCAAT
>JBAWXY010000284.1:0-1659 GCA_037143835.1 Bacteroidota bacterium | reverse complement strand
AAACAGCTTCAGAAACCACAATAACAGGAACAACAACAGCCGGGACAACAATAACAGGAACAACTGCAACCGGAACTACTGCGGCTGAAACCACAATAAAAATAATTATTGATAAAAAGGAAATTGAAGTAAAGGTAAAATCTGAGGACGTAGATATACTTTTAAAGACTATTTCTGCTTTTAGTATACAAAATATTTAACCTAAAACCACGATATTAAAAAGGATATTTAGAAGATGTAAATAAAATGAAAATAAAATTAGCAATCTTTGTAGTAATACTGGTTTTATTTGCACTGACCGGTTGTTGTTTTCCGGGCCGGTCATCTGCAACGGTCCAAACCACAATAACAGAAACCCCTGCACCGGAAACTGCTTCACCGGGAACTACTGCAAAAGAGACTACATCCGATTCTTCGGCTGAGACAACTGCAAAAGAGACTACATCTGATTCTTCAACAGAAACAACCACAAAAGAGACTACGTCGGATTCTTCTACTGAAACAACAGCAGCAGAAACAACAGCAGCAGAAACAACCGCAGCCGAAACGACATCACCAGAAACGACAGCTCCAAAAGAGGCTCCAACAATTCAATTAAAGATCTATGAAGGTCCAACCTTTTCCGCTGTTGATAATATCTGCTATTATAGAATAGAAGCAGTTGTTACCGGAAATCCAAATCCAATAGTACAGTTCAGCAAAGATGACAGCAACGGAGTCTGGGGTTCTAAAAAAGTTCAGATTAACCTTCATGCCGGTGAAACCTATACACTAACGGCAACTGCAAAAAATTCTGAAGGGTCAGCAACTGTTTCAAAGAACCTGACATATGGCTGCGCTGAAGGTGCAAACAAAGCGCCTACTGTGGGTGAAATAATAGTATCAAAACAAAATCTAAGTCCCGTGACTGATACTACTTATGCTATTTCGGTTGTGGCATCAGATCCTGATGGAGATATTTTGACCTACAACTGGTCCGTTAATGCGGGAATTTTAACAAGCAGTATTACAAATCCTACAAACTGGAAAACCTCGGCAGCAGCAGGTGAATGCACCATAAACCTGTCTGTAACAGATGGAAAAGGGCATACAGTCAATAAAACTAAAAAAGTCCAGGTATTGCAGGCTCCTCCGGTAATTGTTATTGAGGACATAGATTTCCCTGATAAGGTCCTTCTTGATAATCCAAATGTCATAATGGCGATACTAAATGATCCTTCACAGGAAGCTAATGTGTCATGGACCTGGAAGGTCAGCAGTGGAGTTACTGTAAGGGCAATAAATTCAAAAATGGCATGGATACCTGACAGGGAAGGGGAAAATGAAGTTACTGTAACGATAAAGAACGAAAAAGGTGAAATACTGTCTTCAAGAACAGAAACAGTCCTGGTAATTCCTATCCTCGCTGTTAATTTAAATTTAAATAAAATAGAATCAGAGGGAGGGTTTATTGAACAAGATGGGGCGGTGCATGCCGGAGGCAACCTGTATGCGGGAGATTCAAATAATAATAAGAGATGTACAGGCTTAATAAGTTTTGATATAAAAGGACTTGCCGGCATAAAAATCCAGTCTGCAGAAGCCAGTTTTCTAATTTCTCAGGGGTGGGGCAATCCCTTGGACTTTTCAGAATACCTGTCCTTAACTTCATATTATTGG
>JBAWXY010000283.1:0-1687 GCA_037143835.1 Bacteroidota bacterium | reverse complement strand
ATTATATATTTGCTTATAAAATCTATGCTATGGTACTTACGGGTCTGGAAATTATTTCGGATCATTTTCCTTCTGCGTTGAAAGGGAAAAGAATTGGGATTCTGTGTCATGCTCCAAGTATCACAAAAGACTTTTCACATATTACTGATATCTCTTTTCAACGTAGTGATTGCATGTTATCTGCAATCTTCGGACCTCAGCATGGTATTCATGGACAAACCCAGGATAACATGATAGAGTGGCGAAGTCAGAGACATCCGGTTTATAATATTCCCCTTTATAGTCTTTATGGTGAGCATCGCAAACCGTCACCTGAAATACTTAAGAATATTGATGTTTTGTTAATTGATCTGCAGGATGTTGGTGCCCGATTATACACATATATCTGGACAGTTAAACGATGTATTGAAGCCTGTTCTGAAGCAGGGATTCCTGTTTGGCTGCTCGACAGACCAAATCCAATAGGCAGCCTCCCGTTTGACGGGCCGGTGCTGAAGAAAGAGTTTTTTACTTTCGTTGGAGGAGCATCGATCCCCTTATGCCACCGGATGACAATAGGCGAAATGGCATTATGGATAAAGGAAAAGTATTACCCCCGATGTGATCTTAACATTGTCTGGATGAAAAACTGGAGGAGATCTTTATTATTCAGTGAAACCGGGCTTCCGTGGGTTTTACCCTCACCAAATATGCCAACTATCCAGACAGCTATTGTCTATCCGGGAACTGTTCTTATTGAGGCACTTAATCTTTCTGAAGGCAGAGGAACAACAATTCCTTTTGAGCTTTTCGGAGCTCCTTTTATTGATGCAGAAAAACTAAAAAAGAATCTTGATGAACGCAATATTGAAGGTTGTGCATTCAGGATACATAATTTCATCCCGACTTTTCACAAGTTCTGCGGGGAGCTTTGCAATGGTCTGCAGATACATGTTACTGACATCAATATCTTTAAGCCTGTCGGGACTGCATTAGAAATATTTGACGCGATAATTGAAACATCACCACCTGATTCTCTAAAATTCAACCTGCCTCCATATGAGTATGAGTATAACCTTATGCCTTTTGATATTTTGTCGGGGGATTCCGGGATGAGGGAAACATTATTAAACAGAAAAAATGTCAGAATTGAGAAAGAGAGATGGTCGCATGAAATTGAAGAGTTCAGGAATGAATTCCGGCATTTTGCTGTTTACCCTGAATAATAAGTGAACAATTGGCTTGTGTTAAAGACTATTTTTTGGAAGATGAGCTATTAACTTTTCTATTCAAAAAGTCCATCATCTCTGAGGAGAAGTAATATAGCCGAATGTGGCACTACAATATATTTTTCCTTATTGAATTCAATTTCAATTGCGCTATTCTGCAGATATACAGCCTGATCACCCTCCTTTGGCTGAAGAGGAACATATTTAGGCTCATCAGATCTGTTTTTCCAGGGTTCATCATTGTCGTTTACCGAAGGGATTGGATACCCCGGACCAACTTTCACCACATAACCAATTTGCACCTTTTCATTTTCATTCACACCAGGAGGAAGAAGCAACCCGCTCTTTGTCTTTGACTGCGGAATTTTTGGTTTAATAAGTATTCTGTCGCCAATTACAATCAGCTTCTGCAAGTCTTTTTCATCTAATAATACACTCATCTTAAACTTCAATAACAAACAAAAGTATCATTTTTTACA
>JBAWXY010000282.1:0-1700 GCA_037143835.1 Bacteroidota bacterium | reverse complement strand
CCCCTGCTTATATGAGACAGAATGCCTTTGGATTTGAGTTGATAAATCTTCCAGTTAATGGTTTTTTCGGCCAGGGAAGGAAACTCATTTTGGATAAAAGGAAATAGGTCCTTGTAAGAAATCGTGGAATTTCCTTCAAAATGAGCATATAGGTTATTTAAGAATCCGGATGACAATGCAGCTTTTTTGTGCAAATATACAACCAAAATGTATTATTCCCAAACTACGGCAATTATAATTATATAATGCCGTTGTTTTGAATCATATATATATCATTTATAATTGATTGTTCACTTTTTTAACCCATTCTATTGAAATCAGAAAATGGTGGGGAGAGCATAATTACCATCACAACTGCCAGGCGGGAAAATTGTGTGGACACGTTTGTCAAAAAGTTAAAAATTGTTGTGTATTAATCAATTTGGCTCTATTCTAAATTATGGTTGTTAGATAAATTTCCCGGCATAATTGGTGGGGGAATAGTTAATTTGTGTTTTCCACTTTCTTTTTACTGGACAGCGATATGTCCTGACTGAAAAATTTTGAATGAATCTTTTATAGATGCTTTCCAAGTTTGTGTATTGATTCCAAGTTTCATTGTTATTGGTCAAGGCTTGATCGAGGTTATTGCGATCCCCCCGGTTCTTTTTGCCTTCAATAAAAGCAAACCAGTTTGCGTAACATTGTAAATACTTGGTCGATACCCCTCTTAATTCGTGATTAACTGCTTTTTTCAACCTTGCAGCAATGTTATTTACATTTTGAATATGGTAGTCTCCACCTGCCGTATGTTTCTTTGCCAGAAAACTTACATGGGCAAGCCCTTCTGACTTTGCAAAAGATGCAATGCTCCTATGTTTGTCTGATATCAAAGTACTTCCTTGAACAAACTGACCTCCTACTTTCCTTTCAATGTCTGACTTTTTCAGCCTACCTATTCTTACCACAGAAAGATCCTTGGTTGTATTTCTATCAGCTGTTATAAGTAGTTTCACCTGAAAATTGTTATCCCCTCTGCGATGGCTGCCTCCACGTTTGCGAGCGTACTTTAAACCTTTCCTGCCTTTTTGGCTGTACAAAAACCAAAGGTCGTCAATTTCAGTCAGCCCTTCGAACTGATTGTTGGTCTCTTTCAAGTTGATTAAAATCTTATGCCGCCAATCAAAGGCTGTCTGTATGCTGATTCCGATTTTTGCAGCCATATCCTTTAGTGGAATATATCCTTGCTCCATCAATGTTTTATAGTCCTCAAATTTGTCTTTTTTCTGCAAATGAAAATGACTGGTTCCGGTAGCAGAAGTAAAAGATTTACGGCAGGATTTACATTTATACCGCTGTATACCTTGTCTGGCCCCATGTTTTATTAACAGCTTTGACTGGCAATATGGGCAGCTACTCATTATTGTTGCTGGCAATTCATTAATAGCAGTCGTTTTTTGACACAAATCCTCTCTATTGAGTTCCGTCTTTAGTAATTTCTGGTCATCCACGCTGAGTGAATTGAATAAGTCCATTATTTGCTCTATCGTTGTCATACCTGATAAGGTTAGCCAGGCACAAAAATATTAAAATATTATCTAACAACCATTATTTAGAATAGAGCCAAAATAATTAGTCCACAAAAAAACCATTATCCTCTGCTAAGCTATTACCTCCTTCCAGGGTACAGTTCCACTCATTCAAGGATGATAATCTCAAGT
>JBAWXY010000281.1:0-1704 GCA_037143835.1 Bacteroidota bacterium | reverse complement strand
ACAAGCGTCCGTCGGTCGAGACATCCCTGCACGAGATCATTCAATATAAATTTATTGTACACCTCCATCCCACGTTGATAAATGGATTACTATGCAGCAGGAATGCAAAGAGTTTAACTCATAAACTCTTCGGGGAGAGTGTTCTTTTTGTCCCGTATACTGATCCCGGATATACCCTTTTTAAAAAGCTTGAATCAGATATAATCTTGTACCGTGAGAAGTTCTCGCACGATCCTCAGATAATATTTCTTGAAAATCACGGGTCTTTCGTTGGTGCCGATACTACAGAAGAGATAAGGAAGATATATAGCGAGATTATTCATAAAATTGAAGTTCAGATACCTCCGGTTCCTGAGATTACACCTCTACAATATAATCTTTTGCTTCACAAAGTTCTCCCGGGTTTACGGATTCTTCTCTCAGGTGAACAACCAGGGGTAATAAGATTCCGTAATAACTCTCTTATTGCCAAATTCTATCAGAATCAACAGGAGTTTCACAAAATATCATTACCACTTACTCCCGATATTATTGTTTACTGCAAGACAAGGTATTTGTATATCGAACAATCATCAACCGCAGAGAAGATACTTGATTCTTTCCGGTACCAGTTGTCTCATTTTATAAGTGAATATGGGTATTCACCCAAGGTCTTTATAATTAAGGATATGGGAGTTTTTGCCATTGCTGAAAGTTCCGCATCTGCAGAGTCTTGCCTCGATGTTTATGAAGACCTTATCAAGATCAGCTACTATGCTTCTCTCTGCGGAGGTATTAAATTCCTTACTCCTGAACAGGTTTCATTTATAGATCAGTGGGAGGTCGAGAACTACAGAAGAAAAGTCTCACAGACAGCCGGGTCAGGGAACAAGTTGAGTAATAAAATTGCAATCGTGACCGGTGGTGCCCAGGGATTCGGCGCAGGGATTGCAGAGGCGCTTTTTTCGTTGAACCTTAATGTTGTGATCGCTGATCTTAACGAGGAAACAGGCAATTCTTTCGCTTCCCGGTTAACGTCAAAAAAAACACCCAATAAGGCAATCTTTGTCAAAACTGATGTCTCAGATCCGGTCTCGGTAAAAGAACTTATCATTTCAACTGTAAAAGAATTCGGAGGTCTGGATCTAATAGTAAGTAATGCAGGTGTTTTAAAGGCCGGTGGACTTGATGAAATGGACCCTGAAACATTCTCAAAAACAACAGATGTAAACTACAATGGTTATTTCCATTGTGCCAAATATGCTTCAGAAGTTATGAAACTTCAAAATCAGGAGAATCATGAGTATTTCACCGATATAATCCAGATCAATTCAAAATCGGGTCTGAGGGGAAGCAACCGCAATTTTGCCTATTCCGGCGCTAAATTCGGAGGAATAGGGCTCACTCAATCATTTGCCATGGAACTGGCTCCCTTCAGAATTAAAGTGAACTCAATCTGTCCGGGTAATTTTTATGAAGGGCCGTTGTGGTCCGATCCGCAAAATGGGTTGTTTGTCCAGTATCTTAAAACAGGAAAGGTGCCCGGGGCAAAAAGCATAGAGGAAGTACGAAAATTTTATGAGGGCCAGGTACCCATGAAGAGGGGTTGCAAATTGGAAGATGTGATGAAGGCACTCCTATATATTGTTGACCAGGAATATGAAACTGGGCAGGCTGTTCCTGTTACAGGTGGGCAGGTGATGTTGGGCTAAATGAACAAACGAA
>JBAWXY010000280.1:0-1705 GCA_037143835.1 Bacteroidota bacterium | reverse complement strand
TTTGACTAAATTTGCCCCCTCTCCCGGCAAGCCGGGGTCTCCCCAAAAGGGACGAAAAATTTGTTTCTATTATTAAATTTGTGTTGTAACTAAAGAAAAGATGAAGAACAAAAAGACTTTATTAATGATACTCGATGGCTGGGGAATTGGCGATGGTTCCAGATCAGATGTGATTAGCCAGGTACCGACACCTAACCTTACTTATTATAAGAATAATTATCCAAACTCAATACTTCATGCCTCAGGAGAGGATGTGGGATTACCCGATGGGCAGATGGGAAATTCGGAAGTCGGCCACCTGAATATCGGAGCGGGAAGAGTTATTTACCAGGATCTGGTTAAAATTAACAAGGAATGCAAGACAGGGGAAATCAGACAAAATAAGGTATTGACTGATGCCTTTTCATACGCCCGGGATAATAACAAACAGATTCACTTTCTGGGATTGATGTCCGATGGTGGCGTTCATTCTCTTGATAAACACCTTTACTCGCTGTGCGACATGACAATGGATTATGGACTGAAAAATGTCTTTATACATGCTTTTGGCGATGGTCGTGATACAGATCCACACAGCGGGATCGGTTATATGAAAAACCTCCTCCATCATCTGAAGAAATCGAACGGACAGGTTGCATCATTCATCGGAAGATACTACGCTATGGACCGTGATAAGAGATGGGAAAGAGTCAAAGAAGCATATGATCTGATTGTCAGCGGTATAGGTACGCCTTCAGGTAATATTATTGACGCAATGCAGGAGTCGTATAATAAAGGAGTTACAGATGAATTCATGAAACCGATAGTTATTACTGATAATTATGGTAATCCAATCGGAAAAGTTAAGGAGGGGGATGTAATTGTCTTTTTCAACTTCAGAAACGACAGGGCAAAGGAACTTACAATTGCGCTGACTCAAAAAGATATGCCTGAGAATGGGATGACAACCATGCCATTGTACTATTGCACAATGACCCCCTACGATGCTACTTTTAAAGGACTTCATATTATTTATCCAAAAGATAATGCCGATAATACAATAGGAGAAGTACTTGCAGCAGCCGGAAAACACCAGCTCAGAATAGCAGAAACTGAAAAATATGCACATGTCACATTCTTTTTCTCCGGCGGGAGGGAGGAAAAATTCAGAAATGAAGAGAGGATAATGATCCCTTCCCCAAAAGTAGCGACTTACGACATGCAGCCTGAAATGAGTGCCTTTGGTGTAAAAGATGCTGTTATTAAAGCAATTGAATCAGAAAAATTTGATTTTATCTGTCTTAATTTTGCTAATTGCGATATGGTTGGTCATACCGGTGTTTATGAAGCCATTGTAAAAGCTGTTAAAACGGTTGATGAATGTGCCGGAGCTGTAATAAAATCAGCCCACAGTGCAGGATATGATGTACTGATAATTGCCGACCATGGTAATGCCGATAAGGCAGTAAATGAAGATGGATCACCAAATACAGCTCATTCTCTTAACCCGGTGCCATGTATCCTGGTGAGCGATGATTATAATAAGATCAATGAGGGGATCCTCGCCGATGTAGCACCAACATTGCTGACAATAATGGGTGTCGAAATACCAAAGGATATGACCGGGAAAGTACTCGTATAAAAAGAATTTCGGATTTCGGTCCCGATAGTTCCTAAAATCCGCATGTCGTTTTTTGGGAAGTTTTTTTATAAATGATTTCTACTA
>JBAWXY010000279.1:0-1755 GCA_037143835.1 Bacteroidota bacterium | reverse complement strand
TTTCAAATGGCTTGTCATACCAGAAACCTCATAATGTTTATTTTTATTTATTATTGAAAAAGATGATGCGGTGTCTGAAAAATTCTCAAATTTTACCGAAGTTATTTCTGAAGGCATCAGAGTAAATACGGTATAAGGTTGCCAGAATAATTCGTTCAGTGTGAACCCCGAACCAATATCACCTTCATAATTAGGCACATAAACAATAAATGGTTTTGATCCGACCCTCATCTTCATTATATTACCATAAGCGTTCGATCGGGTTTTATACACCAGGAAATTCTTCAGGAGTTTCCTCTTTTCATATACTTTTACCCTGACGGGAACAGCCCCTTTCCCGATAATCTCTCTTTCAAATAATTCGGTTGAAACAGGAGATTTTATTTTTATCTCCTGCAAAATCCTGAGAATAAAAAGAATGCCACTTTTTCTTGCTTCAATGTTGCCATTTATTAACCAGGTCTCTCCTTCTTTCTCCAATGATAAGCTCCGCCCTCCCTGTGAAAATTCAATCTTTGTAATCTCTTTCTGAGGTTTTGAACCAAATGAACTGTTGCTCTTTCCAAAAGGTGACCGGCTTTTGAATAAAACAAGAAGAAGCGCTCCTGCTATAAGTGTTATTAATACACTTCTTACAATTGATTTATTCATTATCAACATCTTGTGTATTTTCTTCTTCTGAAATAGTTATAAAGTAACCCGGCTAAAATGACTATCAATATCGGGCCGGCAATATTAATAAGTTGCCACTTAAATTTTTCAGTCTTTATCTTCGCTCTATCCAGCAACCTTAATCTCAACTCCCGCGATCTCAATTCCATAATACCGTTATCATCTACCAGGAAATTTAGACAATTGATCAGAAAATCCCTGTTCCCGAATATCTGGTCGGAATATTTATCCTGTCCCAATGGAAGCGGTGCTTCCTGCAAACCAACCCTCCTGACTTCATTTCTGATAATATCGGCATCGGCAATAACAATCATCCTCGTTTTGATACTTTCAGTTTTAACCTTTAAATTTTTGTTCTCCGCCAGGTTGCCGGTCATCCTGTTCTTAAACACTGATGTAAAAACACCTTCAAGTAAAACAGCTACCGGCAGGTTGGGTTTATTAAACTCCTTTTCATTGTATGTTAATTCTGCCTCCTTAAGACTAATCATTATCGGGGGTGAAAGTGTCCGGCTGAATTTTGATGTAGTCAGAAGGATCTTTTTTCTTATTGCCGGGTCGAGTCCAACTGTGTCAATATAATTTGTGAATTCTCCTTTAACTTTATTA
Organism: Bacteroidota bacterium; assembly: GCA_037143835.1. Taxonomy (GTDB): domain Bacteria; phylum Bacteroidota; class Bacteroidia; order Bacteroidales; family VadinHA17; genus LD21. Next base: position 474 of record JBAWXY010000279.1, on the reverse strand, counting down.
AGGTTTCTTGTAATGGGGTGATCTGCAGCAGGATTAAGCAAAGGATAATAGACCCATGGAGCCGGCCGGACCTGCTGACGTCCTCCGCTCATTACCGTCAGCCTGATAAGCAAACACTCAAGATCCTGAACGATTGCAGGATTAACTCTTGCTCCATATCTGAATAACTGATCCTCAATGTTTAATGGGCGGTAAAGCGCAACTGTACTACCATGAACCAGGCTATCGGAGTTTACCTGCACTTCATCAAAGAGCCACATGACTTTGCCACCATTCATAATGTACTGATCGAGAACCAGTTTATCAGATTCGCTGAACTCTTTTTCGGGACCCGCGATGATTATCGCGGCATATTTGTCAAGTATGCCGGGTTTACCTCCGATAATGCCCCTGTCAACCGTAAAAAACCTGGCAAGATTCATTGTAATGTCGGCAACTTCTATCTCGGGAATTTCACCATGACCCTCTATGAAT
>JBAWXY010000278.1:0-1772 GCA_037143835.1 Bacteroidota bacterium | reverse complement strand
ACGCAACCATCATCATGCCAGACTCCCAGGTCAAAACCTACGGCTGAAAACTCCATCGGAGTATCACAATGAGTATCTACTGTAAGTATTGACGCATGAATTTTATCAGCCTTTTTAATAAGCTGTTCTTCATTGTTGTTACAACCAGTCAATAAAACAATTGCAAGTGAAATGCTGATGAATATTTTCATAGCCGTTTAATTTGTTTCAGCATGCAAGATAATTAAAATGATATCCTTGATTTATTAATCATGTTTATTTAACCTATTTTAACAGTGCAAAAAGCTTCTTCTTAAAGTTCTTGCGATTTTATCATTAATCTAAAATCAGATGAATAAATATGCTCTTGTTGCACTGTCGGTTACAGGAGGAATTCTCTCGGGATTAGCATGGACAGGGTGGTGTTCCGGCCTTATACTGCTTATCGCATTTGTGCCGTTTTTCTTAATTGAGAACTATCTGTTTGAAAATCCCAAAAAGTTCAGTCAGAATGCCTTTTTTATTTATACTCTTCCCGGGTTTGTGATCTTCAGCATCATAGCTCTCGGATGGATGAGAGTCGCAAGTATTACAGGAGCAATCTGTGTAATTATGGGATTGTCATTCTTAATGGCATTCACAATGTGGCTGGCTCATATTGTAAGATTGAAAGCAGGTAATGTTCCGGGTTTTGTTTCTCTGATCACATTCTGGCTCGGTTATGAATTTCTAAGTCTTAATATAAATCTTATAACACCCTGGTTAAATCTGGGTAACGGGCTTGCAAAAGATATTATGTTTATTCAATGGTACGATGCAACCGGCACTGCCGGTGGTTCACTCTGGATTTTGTCCTCTAATCTTTTCCTTACCTTTTTCCTGGTAAATTCTCAGGGAAGAAAAAGGAGAAGAAGATTATCCTTAGTGATCTGGTTATCAGTAATTATTATACCATCAGCTATTTCCATATCAAGATATTATACAATCAGGCAGAATGAAGAAGGCGCAGCTGAAGTCATAATCATTCAACCAAACATAGACCCATATACCGAAAAATTCACCATTCCTTTCGAAGAGCAGTTGAAAAAGGTAATTTCTCTGGCAAGTACAGTTGTCACAGATAAAACCACCTGGATTATTACACCGGAAACCACTGTTGATGATCCTGTCAACTTAGATGACCTTGATAATGATAAATACGTTAAGATGATTAAAGAACTTGCAGTGCAATATCCACGGGTATCAATTGTTACCGGATTAGTAAGCTACAGACTTTATCCGCCATCATCTGATGCACCTACGATTAGTGCAAGAAAAACAGATGCTTCAGGTTTCTATTATGACCATTTTAATTCTGCTTTTAAAATTGACACCGGGAAAACCAATGAGGTATATCATAAATCGAAACTCGTACCCGGTATCGAAATGCAGTTTTCCAATGGTCCGGGAAGATTCATAGGTAAAATCCTTCCCTATCTGGGTGGTACAAAATGGGGATATGGTGTCCAGAAAGAAAGAACTTGCTTTGAACATCATGTCCTTTTGTATAAAATAGCTCCAATAATCTGTTATGAATCTGTTTTTGGAAGTTATGTAACCGATTATATAAAGAATGGTGCCGAAGCATTATTTATTATAACAAATGATGGCTGGTGGAAAAATACAAATGGCTATAAACAGCATCTTTCCTATGCTTCATTGAGGGCAATTGAAACCCGGCGACCGGTTGCAAGAGCAGCCAACACAGGTATATCCTGCATAATTGATATCAGAGGCAACAGAACTAAAGAGAC
>JBAWXY010000277.1:0-1784 GCA_037143835.1 Bacteroidota bacterium | reverse complement strand
CCGGCTTTCTCGTTAAGTTTTTCTTTGAGTGCTTCCCTGAGCATGAGTAATTCATTTCTGACAACGGATGAATTCAAATGGACAAATAGAACATGATCTTTAATATAGATTTTTGATGTACGGGAACTAATTGCCTTTCCGACAGTTTCTTCCCAGGAGTTAATGACTCCGACCTCGCTGAGTTTTCCATCGAGATTCATCTCCTTTATGTAATCCTTAACCGCCTCGGCAAGTGATATTGTTTTGCTTCTTCTCATTTTGTTGATGTTCCATTCTGAGTAACTTCTTCCACGATGTTTCCGGCAATCCTGAAAAGTTTATAATCAGTTTTATGTGAAGACAAAATGTCCTGCAATCTGTTCTGGTGAGTATCAGTAATGAAGATTTGCCCAAACCGGTGATTTCCGACAAGCCTGATTATTTGTTCAACACGATCAGCATCAAACTTATCGAAGATGTCATCAAGCAATAAAATCGGAGAAAAGCCTGCTTTTCTTTTAATATAATCGAATTTTGCCAGCTTGAGAGCAACCAGGTATGATTTCTGTTGTCCCTGGGAGCCAAGTGATTTCACTGAAAAATCATCCATCTCCAAAAGCAGATCATCTTTATGAATTCCAACAGTTGTGTATTCCAAAAATCTGTCTTTAGTTACAGAATTCAGAAGCGCTTCCTGAAAGTTGCCTTCAGAAAGATGGGAACGGTATTTAAGTTTCACCATTTCCTTACCTGAAGAGATCAGGGAATAGTATTCCTGAAAAACCGGGATAAGCTCATTGACAAGGATATCTCTTTCACTGAAAACATAACTTCCATATTTAACGAGTTGGGCATCCCATATAGAAAGCACATCGCTATCGAATCTGCCCGATGATCTGAAATCTTTCAGCAGCCTGTTTCTTTGTTGAAGTGCCTTGTTGTACCTGAGCACAGAATCGAGATATTCAGCATCATACTGGCTTATAATTTTATTAAGGAACCTCCGGCGGTCTTCACTTCCTTCTGAAATCAGGGCACTATCGGCAGGAGAAATCATAACCACAGGGTACCTCCCGACATGGTCAGAAAGTTTTTGATACTCCTTCCCGTTTCTTTTTAATAATTTCTGTTTTTGCTTCTGAAACGCACAGTAAATCTGATCTTCTTCACCATCCCTGACAAATGTTCCCTGTATAATAAAATAGTCTTCATCATGCCTGATACTTATACTGTCGATATTATTAAAGAAACTCTTGGTAAGTGACAGATAGTGTATTGCATCAAGAATATTTGTTTTCCCGACCCCGTTATTGCCGACGAAGCAGTTAATTTTTGGTGAAAACTCAAGCTCATTCAGCTCATAGTTTTTAAAATTTGTCAGGGAAAGCTTTTTTAAGTACATCTAAATTGAAAATAGGTAAACAATTCCGATGACAAAGTTAAAAAGAAACATTGGAAAATTGATTGATATTTCGATTTGATTCCTGTTTGGCAGGTAGGGTCATGCCATAGCATGACCCTTTATCATGTGATAGTGATTGTAGTAGTTTTCTTAAAATAGCACCCAACTCAATAATCACAACCAGTCTAATTTATTTGCGCCTTAGGCGAAACCCACACTTACAAAATATGAAGTTAATAAAATTAAGCCAGTTACAGACTTTTTTATTTAAAACGAGTAACTGGAATTAATAAAGAACAATTAAGGGCTTGCGCCTCCGCTGAAGCTTCAGCGGCACGCGGAAAGCTCAATCTCTCAGATCGTTGAATAACCCCGGACTTAAGTCCGGGGTTATTGATAATGA
>JBAWXY010000276.1:0-1785 GCA_037143835.1 Bacteroidota bacterium | reverse complement strand
AGGCACTCCATATAAATCAAAATCAGCTGATTGTGTTATCAGGATGTTGTAAAAATTACCTGGATTGAGAGCATGTTCAATAGGAATAAGCACCTCCTGGTCGACCTCAGGACTGTCGTATTCAGTCCTTCCGACGAAAAACTCACCTTCTTTTCTGTCGATAATAACTTTGAATACCTTACCAACATGAGATTCATTCAATTCTGCTGAAATGTTTTGCTGCACTTCCATCAGTTCAGCAACTCTTGATTCCTTTATATCAGCAGGAGTTTCATCTTTATACTCTTTGTATGAATATGTGTCCTCCTCGTGCGAATAAGCAAAGACCCCCAGCCTGTCGAATCTGAAGTTTGAAATAAAATCCTTAAGCTCAAGAAAGTCCTGCTCAGTTTCTCCGGGATGTCCGGCAATAAGAGTTGTTCTGATTACTGCACCGGGAATGTCATTGCGGAGTTTACAGAGAACAGCTTCCGTTTCCTTCCTGTTATGCGATCTTCTCATTAATCCAAGCATATTATCTGTTATATGTTGAATTGGGATATCAATATAACGGCAAATCCTGGGGTTTTCCCTGATCAGGGGAATCAGTTCCATCGGAAAATCAGAAGGGTATAAATAATGAAGGCGAATCCATTCGAAAGATTCAATTTTCAACAATTCAGAGACCAGCTCGGGCAATGATTGTTTTCTATAAAGGTCAAGACCATAATAACTCAGGTCCTGTGCAATTAGTATTAATTCTTTAACTCCCTTATCTGCCAGCTGTGATGCTTCTTTAACCAGTTCTTCAATAGGGCGGGAAATGTATTTTCCCCGTATGGACGGAATAACGCAAAAGGCACAGGTACGGTCACAACCTTCTGATATTTTTAAATATGCGTAATGTCCGGGACCGGTAATTGTTCTGTCTGTCAGGAGGTCATCTCTTAAATTTACACCCAGTTCATTCAATACATCGCTCATGTTATTTACTCCGAAATACTTTCTGACTTCAGGAATTTCGTGTTTAAGCGCTTCCATGTATCGCTCTGATAGGCAGCCCATAACATATAGATTATTTATATGTCCGGCTTTCCGGGCTTTAACAAAGCGAAGGATTGTATCGACACTCTCTTCCTTTGCATCATTAATAAAACCACAGGTATTTATTATTACGGTTCCTGCTGAGATATCATCCGAATTATAAATTACATCATAGCCTCCTGCAATAAGTTGTTTAAGGAGTTTTTCCGAATCAACAACATTCTTGGAACACCCTAATGTTACAATATTAATTTTTTTGTTCTTCATTCGGATGTAATTTCAGAGACTCTGAAGCTGCTTTTGCTTATTTCTCACTGAAAAGGGAATCAACAAAATCAAAACGGTTGAATATAAGAAGATCTTCAAGCTTTTCGCCGATGCCAATATATTTCACAGGTATTTTAAACTGATCGGAAATGCCTATTACGACACCTCCTTTTGCTGTACCATCGAGTTTTGTAATTGCCATAGCAGTAACATTGGTAGCTGCAGTGAATTGCCTGGCCTGTTCAAATGCATTTTGACCAGTAGATCCATCGAGCACAAGGAGAACTTCATGAGGAGCTTCCGGAATGACCTTTTCCATAACTCTCTTAATCTTTGATAATTCAGTCATCAGATTGATCTTGTTATGAAGCCGTCCTGCTGTATCAATGATGACAACATCTGTCTCGCCGGATACTGCCGATCTGAGAGTGTCGAATGCAACTGATGCCGGGTCTGATCCCATTTGCTGCTTTATAAGCGGGACCCCTACCCTGT
>JBAWXY010000275.1:0-1803 GCA_037143835.1 Bacteroidota bacterium | reverse complement strand
TCAAAGTATTTTTAGTACATTCTAAATATTCTCTCAAGAGACATCCCTATTGTCTCCAGAAGGTAATGCATAACTGATGATTAAGAATGAATGGCAGATAGAATAAGCCTGTAATCAGGAATTGCACTATCTGTATATAATTGAACGTACATCATAATTAATAAGGAGTAAGAATGGTCAAAGCAGTATACCGGAATAATACGTTTCATCTTATTGATCCTGTAAACTTACAGGAAGGCGATGAGGTAGAACTCAAAATTTTATTCGATTCAGAAATAAAAAAATTAATCGGGGTATTCAAAATAGAAAATATTCAAACTATTGAAGAAATCATTGAGTCGGATATCTTTGAATGATCTGGCATCAATCCCTGACGGGACAAAAGTGATTATTGATACAAATATTATTCTGTATACTGCTCTTAATCATCCGGTTTTTCAACAGTCATGTACAGCATTTTTAATCCGGGTTGAGAACGAAGAAATTCAGGGTTTTATTCCATCCGTTGTTATTCAGGAGATTACCCATCATTTTATCATCAGTGAATTGATGGAAAAAGGATACGGAAAAAGCGTGACTGATTGTATCGCCCATTACAAGCGGGATCCTCTTATTATGAACGAATTATCCAAAACATGGACTGAAATTCAACGTCTTTTCAAAATTAATTGTACAATATTGTATGATAATCCGGAAACTATGAGAGATTCGATCCCAATCTCCCGTAACTTTCAGTTGTTCACTAAAGATGCACATATCGCTTCGTGTGCACAATTCTATAAAATATCTCATATTGCATCAAACGATAAAGACTTCTCACGTGTTTCCTCTTTATCTGTATGGAAACCGCAACCAGACTATAGAGGAAATCCCCATTCATGACCGATAAAAAAATCGCTATCCGCGGCGCAATCCCGGGCAAGAAATATTACCACGGGGGACCCGCATGAACGATATCTCACACTCCGCAATGTCATTGTCAATTCGGTTAAGGCGCCCTTCTACCGGGCTTCTTCTCTGAATAGTTCTGGGTGCTTAAAGGATTTGTCGTCTGATGTTGAACCGGACGAGGTTGTCGGCATCATAGGGAGGAAGCCGGTCCTGAAGATCTGGACCCTTTATTTTTTGATGGGTGAATCAACCTCTTTTTTAAGAGACCTTATAGGAGCCCAGTCCCTCATGGAGGCGTGTACTCTTCTGCCAAAGGGGTTCTCCGTCGTGGTTGTGTGTTCTCCCGGACATCATACGCTTGCTGGAGCCACTTTAGGTTGCAAAAAAAGGCGGAATTCCGTCACACGGTTTTTTGGGACTCGCTATTTTGGTGGGATTTGAGGCAAACCGGGATAGATACCCGGTTCAAAATGTACGCTAATGGATGCTAATGGGAGGCATCCGACTGATCAGATCGATCAATATCCCCGATACCCCTTAAAAAAACCACCATTCTTTTGGGATTTGGGATACATTAATAAATTGACGTACACATGTACCTATTGTAACGGCAACCAGTAACTACCAGGACTCCACACAGGAAGGTGAATGATAGTATGGCAAAACCAATTGAACTTGGTCTTGAACTTAAAGGTCAGGATGCAAAAAATTTCCATAAGTATATCCAGAATCCCTTGATGTATGATACCCCGGATGGTAAAAGAATACTTCGTGAAGCCGTAGCATTAGACTTAAGTATCATTCGCAGATAATAAATGAAAATTCCAATAAAAGATCTGACTTTTTTTGTTCTTCAACAAAATTCCGATTTAACCTCTTTTGAGTGCATTGAATCCGAATTGAATAATTTTT
>JBAWXY010000274.1:0-1831 GCA_037143835.1 Bacteroidota bacterium | reverse complement strand
TACAGAGTTATTGAACCCATCGAAAACCGCATATCTGCCAAACTTGTCGAACAGTTTGTTGAAGATATGACAACTGAAGAGGAAAAATCCAAGCTCGAAGTAAGACAGTCCGGGGTTATCGGATACAGAGATAAAGGTACAGGGCGTCCTACAAAAAAGGAGAGAAGGCTGATTGAAAAGTTGAAAGAAGACTTCAATAATCGTTGAAATGGTGGTATAAAGACTTAATATCTATAAAATATTTGTTAAAATATTTCCGGTATTAACACTAACACACCATTTTTTTTAACTTGCACCTAATAGCAACAAGCCATCTGTTTTTACCTGAATCGGCTCAGGCAATTATTTTATTATTAAATGGGTAAAGAAAACATTGAGAAGTATTCGGCCTGGTACGCGCTCTTTAAGTCTTTCGCGGGTTTCTGGCATAATAGTGTCTTCTACAGGAAAGTCATCGTTCTTGGTCGCGAGAATATCAATCCTGACCATCATCTGATTTTTGCTCCTAACCACCAGAATGCTTTGATGGATGCACTTGCTGTTCTCTTTACACAAGAGAGACAATTAGTCTTTCTTGCAAGAGCCGATATTTTTAAAAAAAAGACAATTGCTGCTATTCTCTATTTTCTAAAAATCCTCCCAGTTTACAGGATCAGGGATGGGTTCAGGAGTCTTAAAGGCAATGATGAAATATTCACAAAGACAATTGACGTACTTAGGAGCAAGAATGGCCTGGTTATTCTTCCGGAAGGAGATCATGCAGGGTTCAGGCGGCTTCGGCAATTGAAGAAAGGGATTTGCCGGGTTGCTTTCCAGGCAGATGAAGCTACCGGATTTAATCTTAAGATAAAAATCATACCTGTTGGGCTTGAATTCTCAAACTACAGCAGGTACAGGCAGGTACTGACAGTAGTTTACGGGAAACCTATCGAGGTATCGGAATATTCCGAACAATATAAAGTGAGCCCCGAGAGAGCGCTTAACGAGCTGAGAATCAGGATCTCGGGTGAGATGAAAAGAAATATGGTCCACATCGATTCAGAAGCTGATTATGAGGCAATCGACGAATTAAGAAGTATGATAAATGGCCGGTTCAGTGATGATATAAGGCTTCCAAAACTATTCAGGGACAGGATTCTTATAAATAAAATGAACCTCCTTAAATCTTCAGATCCATCTGTTTACGCGAGAATATGTTCCCTTAGTCTTCAAATAAAAAAGAAAGCTAAAGACCTTAATACCGGTTATAGGTTACTTGAAAAAAAGAAACACCCGATAGGCTGGCTGATTGCCGGTTTGACAGGTATTATTCTTACATTTCCATTGTTCATTTATGGTAATATTTTCAATTTAACCTTCCTCGAAATACCTAATCTCCAGATACCTAAAATACGTGATCCACAGTTTCATTCATCAATACGGTATGGCATTTCACTGGTACTTGCACTTGTTCTCTTGCCTGTATTCCTGATTCTTTCGCTTATCATTTTTTCATCATGGTGGCTTGGATTTGTTATTTTTCTCACCCTGCCTCTGTCAGGGCTTTTCGCCTGGAATTACTACCTCCAATACCGCAGAATAATAGGAGGCTTCAGGGTGAGGAATTACATAAAGAATAAAGATAAAGAATTCGACCTTCTCAGCAGGAATCACAATGAGCTGGTTAACCTCATCTCAGGATTACAGAATGAAGAATAACAGAAAGTTTGCCGGTAAGGTAGTCTGGATAACAGGAGCTTCATCAGGTATAGGTGAATCCCTTGTTCACGAGTTTATAAAAAAGGGAGCAGTAGTTGTGGCATCATCAAATGATCTGCCCGGTCTGGAAAGG
>JBAWXY010000273.1:0-1841 GCA_037143835.1 Bacteroidota bacterium | reverse complement strand
AAAAAAGGACATGCCGTGGCATGTCCCTGTATTTTAAATAAATTCTAAAAGAAATTTATTTTTTAAATGTTCTCATATAGTTGACTAGATTCCAAATATCATCATCGGACAATTTTCCTTCATACTTAGGCATCTCGCCTCTTCCGAATTTGGTTTTATAGAAATGATCTCCGTCAGTCTGATCCTGACATGCTGCTATTGAAAAGTCACCCGGGAATTCTTTAAGAGCCCTGGCTTTTACACCATCACCCAACCCGGCTTTTCCATGACAGGATGCACAGTTCTTGGTATAAAGGGCCATTCCTGCCTTATTGCTTGCGTCGGCTTTAGCTACGGGATTCTTCATTGATTTGAAGTTAGCCGGTACAACCCATGGCTTAGGTTGGGCTACCAACGTTGCACTCAGCATTAAAACTGCAGCGCTGACAAACAAAAGTTTCATAGTTTTCATAATAATTTAGTTTAATTAATGAGTTAAATACAATTATCGTGCAAAAGTCTATTTTAAATTCTGTATTCATCCTTAGCCTCCTGCTTTTTAGCATCAATCCTTATCCTTATAAGACTGATTAAGGCAAAGAGGTAGTGTCCCCAGACGCCGGCAAGCAGAACTGACAATGTATAAATCATCCATTTGGGTGCGGTCTTTGTCCACAGAGCCCTGTGAGTTACAGGCACAGAATAATCAGTAGGTAAGCCCCACGTAAGGGTTTCTCTTTTTTCGACATTTCCAAAAATCAGATTCTCTTCAAATTTTGCTATAATGGTTACATTACCATCTTTATCTCCCGTTAAATCGGAAGGAAATTCAACGCTTGCAGTTCCGGCATCATCAAGTGTCAGTTCGCTGACCTGCAAAAGACTGAACATTCTTGGAACATAAACTTTAACCGCTTCTCCCGAAACCGGTTTTTCTGTTCCGTTTTCCTTTACGAATGCATTTACAGTGATAGTCTTAATGCTATCAACCTCGGTCAGTACCATCTCAAGTCTTACATCCTTTACAGTTATTACAGATGTACCAGCCTCAATAGTATCATTCCCTTTGAATTCTGAACTGAAAGTCCACATTCCATCCTTGCCAGCCTTAAGTCTCGCATCACTTTTGAGTTCAAGCCTGACAACACCCTTATTATCCGTAAGAGCTGTGGCAACTAATTCCTTTTGATCTCCACCAGTAAAAAAGGATATCTCCATTCCCGGGAGAGGCAATTCCATCCTGTTCTTTGAATAGGTCAGTGTTGTCTGCAAAATACGCTGATCATCAGTATTTTTGAAATACTGCAGCTGAATATAGGGACTTATTACAGTTACTTCCTGCGAGAATAAATACACAGAAAAAACAGGAAGCAATGTTAAAAGCAGAATTGTGTATATTATCTTTTTCTTCATGACAATCATTGATTTATCCGTTACTTCAATATTTCAATTTTGTCCTTTTCCTGCATTTCGGAAATCGAAATGATAGGAGCTATTTTCGATACCAGCATGAACAGCATCGCAAATACCGAAACTCCTGCCAGTGTCAGCGACCATTCGATCCATGTAGGAGAATAGGTTATCCAGTCGGGACGGGCATCCTGAATAGGAAGAAATGGTGTTTCAAGCGTGGGTATAACAATTATATAACGGTTTACCCAAAGTGCAGTAACAGCAATAACCGCCGCAACAGTTATACTGGGAATTGTTCTGAATTTTGGAAAGGCTATAATAATACAAGGAAGAAGAATCCCGATGTAGTTCGCAAAGATGAAAAGAGAATAATAATCTGTGAACAGCTTATCAATCAGGATTGAGTCCATTTTTATTGATCCATACCACTTTGTAAGGTAATCGCTGAA
>JBAWXY010000272.1:0-1880 GCA_037143835.1 Bacteroidota bacterium | reverse complement strand
TGGCGCTTATGCCTATGCATTGGCCAAACTTGACCGCTGAAAACAGTAATTTCGCTACTTCGCTACTTCTTTACCTCGCTTCCTCGCTATTTACTATTTCACTATTTCCCTGAACTCTACCGGTATTTCAAGGCCATTGATTTTCATGGTTTCAATCAACTTGAAAGCATCCGCCTTCCTGTTCAATTGCAGATACAACAATGAAAGGTTATAATTGGCCTGGGGATGTAACGGGTCAGTTTCTATCACCCGCTCCAGGCACCAGGCAGCGCTGTCGGGTTTATTCCTGACAAAATATACTTTGGCAAGATTGAAATAATTATCGGGTATATTTGAAAATTTGAGTTCCCTTTTCAGATGAAACTCTGCATCCTGAATATTACCTGCATCTAGTTCAATCCTCCCAATAAAGTAATTTAACATTTTCTCATCCGGATTCAGGCTATATGCATTCATAAAACAACGTTTCATCTCAGTACTGTCAGTTTGCCTTAGACCAAGCATCATATTAGCGTAAGAGGATGAGGGATTATCCCTAACGGCATGGTCCCAAAATGTCAGAGGGTCCTTAAAATACCCGATCCTCACTAAAGTGATAGATGAGTATAACAGAAGGATAAAACATGCAAGGAGGGGCTTAAAATAAGGAAATAACTTTGGTTCAAACAGTTTTGTTTGGCTCAAAATCAATAGAATTCCAACTATGGGGATGTATAGCCTATGCTCAAAAACCTGATCATTTAAAGAGGCTGGAACTACCAGAACAGGAAGTAAAAACAGTACAAACCAGATCACGCCAATGATTGTCAGTGGTTTAAAATAACTTTTAGAGATAATAACCATAAAAATGAGGAGTCCCAGCGCAAGCAATCCCCACCAGATGGTAATATGCCCTATTCCCGGATATACTGATAGATTAAAAGGAAAGAATATTTTACCCAGATATTGAATAAAGGCTGGTAATCGTCCGAATCCATTCTGCACTAGCTCCCAAACGGTAAAATTTTGGTTCATTAGTGTTGCATGCGCCCGTACCAACCACCAAATTGCAACAGCCAGAATCCAGCTAGCCAAAAGAGGCAGCCATATTCTCCATGACGCTTTTTTTAAAAATATTATAAAGGATAGAGTAATAACCGGGATAATCACAGATGTTTCTTTGGTAAACAAGGCCAGAAGTAATGCAATGCCCTGAAACAGCAACAGGTACCATGTCATGTGTTCAACATACTTTAATGAAATCAGCACTCCCGCAAGAAAAAAAATCATCAGAATCATATCATTCCGGCCGGGTATCCAGGCAACCGCCTGGCATAAAACAGGATGCAACGCGAAAATGAGTGACAGAAAAAATGAGTCCACTTTCCTTAAACCAATGGCTTTAAAGAAAAAGAAAAGCAATACAACGCATACAACATGAAATATCAGATTTGTAAAATGATATCCGGCCGGATTCTGGTCAAACAGCCTGGATTCCAGTATAAAATCAACTAAAAATACAGGCCGGTAATAAATATCGTTTTCAGGATTGAACAATCCTCTTCCAAATGAATGAAATATATTTGACAGATCTTTATTATACTGTTGGTTTTCAATGATAAAAATAGAATCATCAAACCTTGTAAAGCCGAGAGTTACTACCTTTATATAAACCAATAAAGTGATGGCCACAAGCAGAAAAAGCAGCATATTCTGATGCTCAAACCAAATCTTTTCCTTTTTCAGCTCCTTTTTCTTTTCTATGATTGGCTTCTTAATCGTAGTTTTCATTTCCTAGAATTACCTGATAAATATCTAATTTTTGTTAAAAAAATCATACCAAAAAAGGCCACCTTTTTGGGGTGGCCTCTTTCATTGAGAATCGGCAAAATGAAGGTTAT
>JBAWXY010000271.1:0-1912 GCA_037143835.1 Bacteroidota bacterium | reverse complement strand
CCTCGGAGACAGGGGGAATCAATGTTTCAAGTACTCCATCAGGTGCTACCTTCATATTGACTGGCCCAACAAGTTATAATGGTACAACCCCTTGGAATGAGAGCAATGTACAAGCAGGTATTTACACCATAACATGGGGCTCAATTTCTGGCTATGTCACTCCATCCTCAGAAAACAGGTCATTAAGCTATGGAGGAATTGTTGCTTTTTCAGAACAATATCAAGTACTTAAGATAACGACACTGGGCTCTTTAACGCAGGACCAGTCAGATATCTATTCTAAATGGACTGGAAATTTCTATGATGATTCAGTACAGATTATTTTAGCCAGGGCAATTTTTGGTGAGGCGAGAGATCGAGATGATAACGGCAAAATTGCGGTAGGGTGGGTAATAAGAAATAGAGTGGAAGCTGGAAATGGGTGGCAGGGATGGCCAAATAATTATCATGGAGTTATCCTACAGGATAAGCAATTCAGCGCTTTTAACCAGAATGATCCGAACCGTTCCTTTGTTGAAGACCCATTACACACAAATAATCAACCGGATAGAGATGAATGGCGTAATTGCTATGGAATTGCTGGCAAAATACTGAATAATGAAACAGGGGATCCAACGAACGGTGCTGATCATTACCAGGGCATCAGTCTACCTTATCCTCCAAATTGGGTTGCTGCAAATGGAGGAACGGCAGTGGAAACGAGGTTAATTGGGCAACATCGATTCTATCGCGTCTATCGTGTGGAAGATATTAATATTAATAACTTAAGGGATAAAATAAATAGAAGTTTAAATCAAAAGATCACTTACCCAGCTTATTTAATAAATCCTCAATCTTATTGGACCATTTTGCCTTCATGGTGGATGAACATTACCTCCAAATTCGCGGGAATAAATTTTGTGGAAAAATACGATGAATTTTACTTTAAAGGTATAGACTACGACACTTTAAGAATCAAAGCTTTATTAAACGCGCGCAGGTCACTAGAAAATGGCAACATTGCAGCTTGCGAAAAATATATAAAGAAAGCTGAAACGTACAATAAAGTATCAAATATGAGTTTTGAGGCAGCTACGAATTATTTTATTGGCATGTTAGATGCAGGGGAAACTCTTGCCAAAGGAATCAAAGATGGCTGTGAAGAAGCAGTAAAAGCTGGCATTAGCCTAACAAACCCCCAATCTTCAGAAATAGTAGACTACCTATATATGGCTTTCGATTACTCCGTAAATATCGCCCTTGTTGGTAAAGAACAGGCTACTCGGGAGGCAATTGTTGAACTCATTCTGTATGAATTTTTTAATAACGTTAAATTCAGCGGGATAGAGAATCGCACAATTTCAGATTGGAGTAAAAACCGAATTGGAAAAGAACTTTTCCCATCTATTGCTAACCTTACTACTAGCGAGGAAAGCCGATTTTTACTTAGCAGATTAATCAAGGATAAGGTGACTGGTTTAGCGGAAAACGAGGTAAATAATATTGTGAATACAATTATCGAAAAAATAGAAACAAATTATGCAGAGAAATAAATAGAAAAAATCTCAAGATAAACCAGACCACCAGATGCTGAACGAGTGACCCCCACACCTTATAGTCCAGCATGAAATAGAGTTTCCAGTTATGTAAATAATCTGTCTAAATATCTTGTCATCAGCAAAACGGGCACCGGGTAGGTGCTGAAGCCACGATGGCCCTGATGTAAATCTTTCCGTGAACTTCACACTTCGTTGCATAGCCAACACAGCTGACCGTGATGCCGTTGCCATTGTGCTTAATTGGCACCTTAGCTATGACATCATCGTACTTGTGACTGCAGTTCGGGCACCTGGTGGCATCGGGCGGCACAGTGCAATTGCATTCCGGGCATTTTAGATCAACCATTTCACACTCCTACAAGCGTATATTTAGC
>JBAWXY010000270.1:0-1946 GCA_037143835.1 Bacteroidota bacterium | reverse complement strand
AAAAACAATAAAAACCAATTTATTCTTTTCATTAAAACTGATCCAGCTCATTATCTTCTGAAAGAGGGCAACCCATTTGGTCCGGTCTTCAGCTTATAAGTAATCGTGAAATTGAAAAATAATAAACGTCATTTGAGCCGGAATATTGTGAAGTAAAACCATCAGGTTTATAATTGTCTTAGTTCCTCCGGTCGGCACCCCACATCAGCTTATTTCTAAGGGTACTGTAAAAATCCATTCCCTTCAACATTAATGTTTTAAGTTTAACCGGAGCCCTTTCAATATGGATTTCCTCACTGAAGGGTAATTTTTTTGATCTGAAGTCGCATGTTACCATGTATTCATTACTCCTCCCCTCTATCACCATTCTGAGCCTGCTCTCACCCGAGAGAATAATAGGTCTGATGGTCAGATTATGCGGGGAGATTGGTGAAATAATGATACTCTCATCCTCAGGTGACAAAATCGGCCCACCAACACTGAGATTATATGCTGTCGAACCGGTAGCTGTAGAAATAATCAGTCCGTCAGACCAGTATGTATTGAGGTATATTTCATTAACATATACAATAATAGTTATCATGCTGAGATCTGCTTTTTGGATTGTTATCTCGTTCAATGCTGAAGAAGAATTACCCGTAAATATTCCGGTGGGTTGAGATATTTTCAAAAGGCATCTTTCTATTGTTTCATATTCCCCGTGGCATAGCATCTCGATAGAGTGACCTATCTCCTCAGCCGGAATATTTGCAAGAAAGCCCATCCGACCGGTATTAACACCGGCAATCGGGATTCCAAGGTCTTTAACTTTAAGGACTGTTTCCAGAAAGGTACCATCACCACCGACACTTAAAACCAGATCCGGTAATCCTGAAATAGTGGACAGATCGCTGAACATCTCAACTAATTCACCACCCGGGCAAATAATCAGATCTTCCGATTTCTGATAGACCTGTATTTTAATCCCTCTCCTGCAAAACTCATTAACCAGTTTGTTGACACCTTCCCTGGTCTTTGAATTATTGTCCCTGCTGTATATGGCAACTCTTTCCAGCATAATTTTTCAGATATTAAGATATTTCATCAGGAGGTCAAATCTTTCTGAATAGAAGCGGTCCATCGAGTCATTATTTGTGACCCATGTTCTAACCTCATAGTTGTAACGTTCGAAAGTTTTTATTACCGACACCAGGTCTCCTGTGTTTACTTTAAGTGTTACCTCGAGCTTTGTTGATCCGGGAGGTGAAGTTATATACATACTCAGGACTTTAACATTATTGCTTTCAACAATCTGGGCAATTTGCGAAAGTGAATAATCCCTTTCAATAAGTTCAAGAACAATAATACCACCCGGCTGATCCATTGAAGACAGACCTGCAATATGTCGTATCAGATCGCCGGTTGTTATAACCCCTTTAAAATGGTTATTATTATCCAGAACCGGAACAACTGAAAGCTTAAGCCGGGAAGCGAGCCCTATTACTTCAAAAATATGCTGATCGGCATCAACATACGGTTTAAACAATTTAAGATCATGATTTCCAATCGGTTCTTCAGGCCGATTCATGTCATATATATCGGTATCAGAAATAAGACCAAGAAAATCCTGATTATTTACAATCGGCAGGTGTGATATCCTGAATATCTCCATCCAGTTCAATGCAGTCTGCCCCGGATCGGATGTCTTCAGGGAAGGGATAACTTCTGATATTAAGTCTTTAGCGACCATACACACTTTTATTTTCAACTAAAATAGTAAAAAAAACTCAGTTATTGTAATTTTGCACTACAATTACAATACTGATAAATCTTACATTTATTATAATGACAAAGTTAAGCGTTAATATCAATAAAATAGCAACTCTGAGAAATGCCCGGGGTGGAAATATGCCAAATGTATTAACAGCTGCAATTAACTGCCAGCTTTTTGGTGCCGATGGGATAAC
>JBAWXY010000269.1:0-1947 GCA_037143835.1 Bacteroidota bacterium | reverse complement strand
AATGGTCCAATCGGATGGTTCCACTGAAGCATCCTCACGCGATCGTTCCTTCTGATTCTTCATTTCATCTTCAAATCCTTTAAAATCGAGATGCATATCGTTCTCTTTAAGAATGAGTTGCGTAAGATCAACAGGAAAACCAAAAGTATCGTACATCTCAAAGGCTACTTTCCCGGGTAGTACATTCTTATGTTCTTTTCTGAGATCAGCAATCATTCTTTCAATCATTTTCAACCCTTTTCCAAGAGTTTTGAGGAAGGCAGTCTCTTCTTCAAATATGATTTTCGCGATCTGCTCTTTACCCGACTGAAGTTCAGGGTACTGGTTGCCCATAGTCAGGGCAAGAACAGGAACAAGCTGATATATAAACGGTTCCTCAATACCCAGGTTATTGTAACCATATCTTACTGCACGACGTAGAATTCTTCTTATAACATAACCTGCCTTGTTATTTGAAGGAAGCTGGCCGTCGGCTATCGAGAAAGAAACAGCTCTCAGGTGATCAGCAACAACCCGCATTGCAATATCCCATTTTTCGTTTACCCCGTAATTTTTACCGGTAATTGCAGAAATCTCCTTTATAACAGGCTGAAAAATATCAGTATCGTAATTTGATTTTTTACCCTGTACAACCATGCAGAGTCTCTCAAATCCCATTCCTGTATCTACATGTTTTGAAGGAAGTTGTTCGAGTACTCCATCGGAACGGCGGTTATATTGAATAAATACAAGATTCCAGATCTCAATAACATGCGGATGACCCTTATTCACCAGTTCTTTTCCCGGTATTTTTTTTCTCTCTTTATCATCCCTTATGTCAACATGTATCTCTGAGCATGGACCACACGGACCGGTTTCGCCCATCTCCCAGAAGTTATCTTTTTTTGATCCTTCGAGGATCCTTCCTTCCGGCTTTGAAAAGCATTTTTCCCAGTATCCGAACGCTTCATTATCGCGCGGTACATTATCTTCTCTGTTTCCTTCAAAAATTGTTGCATATAACCTGTCTTCAGGTATTCCAAGCCTTTTAACAAGCAGTTCCCATCCCCATTCAATAGCCTCTTTTTTAAAATAATCACCGAACGACCAGTTACCGAGCATTTCAAACATTGTATGATGGTAAGTGTCATGGCCAACCTCCTCAAGATCATTATGTTTGCCGGATACCCTGAGGCATTTCTGAGAGTTGGCAATCCTTCTGCTTACAGGTTGCCGGTTCCCGAGGAATATATCTTTGAACTGGTTCATTCCTGCATTGGTAAACATAAGAGTAGGGTCATTTTTAACTACCATTGGTGCGGAGGGCACGATAGTATGACCTTTTGACCGGAAAAATTCAAAAAACAACTGCCTGAGTTCCTGTGCCTTCATTTTAATTACCATTGTGTTATGTAAATATACCTGAATTTTGGTTTGTAAAATTAATTTATTTGGCTTAGATTTGTCGGTTACCAAAATAAAAAATTCAAAAATCACAGCCCATTGTTACGAAACCGTAAATATGTGTTTGATTTGTCTGATCTGCAATACAAGCTGGTAAAAATTCACTGGAAGGTAAAGCTTTTACGTTTCTTTTTGTGGTTTTCCGTTTCTATTATAATTGCAGTATTTTATGGTACTGTATTTGAGAACATCGTTGTATCGCCTGAAGAGAAGATGCTCAGTCAGCAGGTTGAAAATATAAAGCTTCAGTATTCTCTTATCGGCAGAGAGTTAGATAATTCACTAGCCTCCCTTAACAGTTTCAGGCTCTCTGATGACAGACGCTACCGTCCGATACTCGAAATGGATAGTATTCCTGAATCGTATAGAATGGCAGGCTATGGAGGTATTGACAGATTCCGCTATATGGCAGGATATATGAATTCAGATCTTCTTATTTCAACCCGGTCTAAAATAGAAAAGATAAAAAATATGGCAAATGTCCAGAACGAATCCTTTAAAACA
>JBAWXY010000268.1:0-1963 GCA_037143835.1 Bacteroidota bacterium | reverse complement strand
CTTTGCGGAGAGAGGGGGATTCGAACCCCCGGTACAGTTACCCATACGGCAGTTTAGCAAACTGCTGGTTTAAGCCACTCACCCATCTCTCCATAATGAGTCGTTCTGACTTGCAGAGCGCGACAAAAGTAGGAAAACAAGTATAAAGTGCAAAATTTATTATCTTTTTATTTCAAAACCTGTTTCCTTTTCAGAAGGACAACATTTTCAACGTGATGAGTATGCGGAAACATATCAACCGGCTGGACTCTGACAACTTTGTAATCTTCTGACAATAATAAGATATCACGTGCCTGCGTAGAAGGGTTACAGCTGATATAGACAATTTTATCCGGAGCCGCTGCGACTATTATCTTTACTACATTTTCATGCATTCCTGCCCTGGGAGGATCTGTGATAATAATATCAGGCTTTCCGTTGGATTTTAAAAATTGTTCAGAAAGTACATCTTTCATGTCACCTGCAAAGAAGAAAGTATTCCGGATATTATTTATTCCTGAATTAAGAATAGCATCCTTAACAGCTTCATCAACATATTCAATACCAACTACTTTGCTGACTGAACCTGCAATAAAATTTGCAATTGTCCCTGTTCCGGTATAAAGATCATATACTATTTCTTTTCCCGACAGTCCTGCAAAGTCCTTTGCCACGCGGTAAAGCTCCAGTGCCTGCTTTGTGTTTGTCTGATAAAATGATTTTGGCCCGATCCTGAACTTCAGACCATCCATCTCCTCAACTAAATGATTGTCACCCTTGTATAGAATTGGATTCTGATCATTCAGAGAGTCATTTTTTTTTGAATTTATAACATACATCAGGGAGGTGATCTGAGGAAATTCCGAAGCAAGAAAATCAAGCAACCCTTCTCTTTTCTCAACATCTTCATGAAAGAAGACCACAATAACCATTACTTTGCCTTCCAGAGAATTTCGGATTATCAGATTCCGGAGAAACCCTTTTTGTTCCCTGAGATCAAAAAATTGCAGATTATTCCTGCGGGCATACTCCCTGACACCATTTTTTATTGAATTGGAAGGCTCCGGCTGAAGATGACACTCACTGATATCCAGCACTTTATCAAACAGGCCGGGAATATGAAATCCCAGGGCATCTTCCTTTTCAAATTTACTGCCCGATTCTACCTCCTCTCTGGTGAGCCATCGTTTATTGGAAAATGTGTATTCGAGTTTATTTCTGTACATAAATTCTTCAGACGATCCGATGATGGGATTAATTTCAGGCAACTCAATCTTTCCAATTCTGATCAGATTATCCCTGACTTGTTTTTCCTTGTATTTAATCTGAAGATGATATGGAAGATGCTGCCACTTGCAACCTCCGCAAACTCCGAAATGACTGCAACGGGGTTCGATCCTGTCAGCGGAGTATTCATGGAACTTAACAACTTTCCCTTCAATATATTTTTTTCTTTTTTTTATAACCCGGATATCAACTATATCGCCCGGTATGAGCATTGGTACAAATACAACCAGGTTATCTACCCTTGCTATCGCATTCCCTTCTGCACCGATGTCAGTTATCCTGACCTTTTCCAACAAAGGCAGCTCTTTTCTTCTTCCCACTTATTTAACCTTTCAAGTTTTAATAAACATATTTTAAATCCTGACTCCCCGATTTTTAATTTGAATTATTCAGGTTCATCAGGAACAGAATACCCTGAACCATGCATGGAACCACCCCATCACCATGGTCAACATCCGGAACAATTACCTTTTTACATAAATCCGAAGATGTTCCTGCCTGAATCATTTGAGTGTACATTTTTTCTGTTGAGACCGGATTCACCTGTGTATCTTTTCCTCCGTGAATCAATAAAAGAGGCTTATAACTATGCCATGCTGCAACACTATTATTATTCAGAGCATCTCTGACAGAAGCATACTTTGGAGAAGTAGCAAACCCGGATAGAAAATCCGGAGTAATCAGCCCCGGTATCGAA
>JBAWXY010000267.1:0-2001 GCA_037143835.1 Bacteroidota bacterium | reverse complement strand
ATCAGTTTGTTTATCATATCCTTCATGGATTTTTCAATAGTAAGATAATCCGGAACCGCATTTCCTTTCAGGATAACTATGAAGGCAATCTGAATGTTTTCTGAAGAGAGTTGTTCATAAAGTGTCCTTTTATTTTTACGGTATGCTTCTCTCATTCTTCTTTTAATCAGGTTCCTGGTTACGGCAAGCCGGAACCCCCTTTTTGAAACACTGAAAGTAACCTGAGCCGGACCGGGAAGTGCGACAGGACTCCTTCCCCAGACCACTTTAAAAAGGGAAGAGTAGAAAATATTCCCACTTTCAAACAGGCCGGAAATGACCTTTGTACTGCAAAGCCTTTCGGCCTTATCAAATGTCTCCCTCGTAGTATTCATATTAAAAAAACTTATCCTGAAAGCTTTACCGGACTACAATTACGGAGCTTCCAGGTAAGTCAGTATGGTGAAGAATATTTTACCTTAAATTTCTATGGTGCTCTTTAAGAAAATCATCAAGAGCCATTGTCATTGAAGGAGCTTTGGCATTGGGAGCATTAATATCGAGTCTCAGTCCCTCGTTTTCAACGGCACTTGCCGTTGTTGGTCCGAAAGCGGCAATTTTAACATCTCCCTGGACAAACCCGGGGAAATTCTCTTTCAGTGATTTAATGCCGGAAGGACTATAAAAAACAAGAATGTCATAATCGAAATCCTTTACATTCGAAAAGTCGGTACTGATTGTCTTGTAGAGAGTTCCGATCATATACCGGATAGTATTCTTATCAAGCAATTCAGGAATTTCAGCATTATGAGGTTCGGAAAGTGGAACAAAGAAGTTATCTTCTCTGTGCTTTACGATAACATCAATAAGATCCTGAAATTTAGCTTTCCCATGAAAAATTTTTCGCTTCCTGTATACAATATACTTCTGCAGGTAAAATGCAACATTCTCTGTTATACAGAAATACTTCATTGTATCAGGTACGACTGTTCGCAGTTCAGTACAAATCCTGAAAAAGTGATCTATCCCGGTTTTACTTGTGAAAATAACCGCAGAAAAGTCAAGAATATTGATTTTCTGCTGACGAAAATCTTTTGATGGAATCCCTTCAACCTGATTAAAGGGTTTAAAATCAATTTTCAGATTATATTTTCTTGCCAGTTCGAAATATGGAGATTTCGCATTTAAAGGTTCTGGCTGCGATACTAAAATCTTCCTTATTTTCAACTCTTTACAGTTTAAGTTTTACTCTCAAAGTAACACTCGCCAATCTAAACAAGGCCTGTAAAATATTTCACGGATATCACAACAGGCAGAATTTCCAGCGCACAAAGGTATAAAATCAAATAGAATATTGAAATATTCTGGTTTAGAAAAATTATCAATAGTCTTATAACGCGGATCAGATACATTATCCCCAGAACTGTTACTCCGGAAATAATCCCCCCCCTGGCTGGTAAAAGCATTGTATAAGACATAAGAATAACAAGAACAAACAGAAACAGCGCACTGAACCTGTAAGACTGGTAGATACCAAGCAGATATTCTCTGAAAACCTCTTTCTCTCCGCTTATATTGCCTGCAATTACGCATACAATATGACGTAAGGTGACTGCCGAAATAATAATACCTAAGGATATTAACCAGAAGAATATCCCGCTTATACCGGAAGGTATGAAATTATAATAAGAAGCAGTACAATAAGCGAAAAGTCCGATTATAAGAAATGAAATCAGATTAAGGAGTGTTGATTGCCAATGAAATAATCCGGCAATATCCCGTGAAGAAGGATCGTTTATTCCCCTGAAAAGGAAAAACCTGGTAACCCACGGTAATATACTTTTTGATGTTGTTCTGATTAAAGAATATAAAAATGCGGCAATGAGGATAATCCCGATTATCCAGTCGTCATGAAATGGTTGTGATGGTAAATCCTGACCAGGCTTAAGGTATTTTATCAGCGATGCCCTTGCCTCAACCTGCATCTGCCTGGTTTTTTCTGTGAAAAGAAAAGGAAACCGG
>JBAWXY010000266.1:0-2022 GCA_037143835.1 Bacteroidota bacterium | reverse complement strand
TTTATAATGGCCATCAAATGTCTTTTGGTAAAAACAAAGTTCAGTACTACGATTACTACTGGCAGTACTACCGGTTTGAGGATTTCGATTGTTACTTTAATGAATATGGACGTGATCTGGCTCAATTCACAGCAGATTATGCAATGAAGAAACTTGCAGAAATTGAGGACTATTTCGATTATACACTCGAGAAAAGACTGACTTTCATCATCTTCAATAAAAATGCCGAATATAAACAATCTAATATTGGTCTCGTAACCTTTGAAGAGGACAGCTATAATACCGGCGGATTCTGCAGAATAATAAAAAACAAAGTAATGCTTTACTATGAAGGCGATCATGTGGCAGTTCAACGACAGATTGCGGCTGCAATTACTGAAGTGATAATCAATGAAATGCTATACAACGCCGACGTAAAAGACAGGGTGTCAAGCTCTTCGCTGATCTATATGCCTGACTGGTATCTTAAAGGGCTCATTAATTATGTAGCATATGGTTGGGATTATGAGGCAGAGAACAGGGTTAAGGATGGCATCAAATCAGGCAAATTCAAAAATATCAATCATCTCGAATATGACGATGCCATTGATGCTGGTCAGTCTTTCTGGAGATACATCGGAAAAGAGTATGGCGATGCCCTTATACCAAATATTATCTACCTGACAAAAATCTATAAAAATGTTGATGATGGCTTCCTTTATGTTATGGGACAGGATCTCAAAGATCTTCTGAAGGAATGGGAAAAACACTATGCAGAAGAGTATTCCGGGGACAGGAATCTTCCTGCTGATGACGAAAACATTATTAGAAAATCGAAAAAGGAACAGATATACCAACAGGTAAAAGTAAGCCCCGGAGGAGATTATATCGCTTATGTTACAAACGATTGGGGAAGAAAACGTATCTGGCTATACAACCAATCAACCGGTAAACAGAAAATTATATTCCGGAAAGAACCTCGATTTGAGCAGGTTACTGATAATACCTACCCTGTGATTGCCTGGCACCCAAGCGGTAAAATTCTCACCTTTATAAGTGACGAAAAAGCTGACCTGGTCATGTATTTTTACAGGGTCAACGAAAAAACAACCGAAAAAAGAAACCTTCTCTATTTTGATAAGGTCCTCGATTTTTCATATTCACCTGAGGGATCGCGTCTTGCCTTCTCTGCAGTAAAAGACGGAATAACAGATATTTACATTCACACAATCGCTTCCGGAACAAACGAGCAGATTACCCGGGATGTTGCCGATGATCTTAATCCTTCATTCCTGAAAGATTCCCCCGGAGAGATCATTTTCTCATCAAACCGTTTATCTGATACTCTTACAAATACAGCGAGTCCTTTTGAAAAGTTATCGCTTACATTCGATCTTTTTACATACAACTTAACAACGAAAAACAATATCCTGGAAAGACTCTCTGAAGGCAAATATACCGACAGGTTTCAACCAACAGAAATAGCAAAAAATAAATTTGCATACATTGGCGATCAAAATGGGATTCTTAACAGGTACACAGCAAAATTTGACAGCTCTATAAGCTATATTGACACAACTACTCATTATAGATATTTCATTAATTCTCTGCCTGTTACTAATTATGACCGTAACATTATCGACCAGTCTGTTGTAAATGGATCTGACTCATATGGTGAAATACTATTCAGCAAAAGGAGGTATATTTTAAGGAAAGGACTCCTCAGCGAATCAAATCCTGTACCTGCCGGGGAGATTGTGACCAGTACATTCCGGAAAGAGAAAAATCAATTTATCCATAAAGCTGATAGCATTGAACAGTTAAGGCAATGGCTTGTTGCTGAAGATAAAAAAAGAAGGGATACCCTTACAAAACCTATCTATGAGTATTACATTAAGAACGAACCTATTGACATAAATCATTACATCTTTGAGAAGGAAAAGCAAAACTACTACGACCAATTATGGCGGAAGAAATATATGGATATCGACCTTGATACAGGACAGATAGAGCTTCCTCTGATCAGGATCTATGAAACATCCT
>JBAWXY010000265.1:0-2067 GCA_037143835.1 Bacteroidota bacterium | reverse complement strand
TAAAATTGTCGGAATCGGAGGAAAAGCAAATTCAGGATTACCTTTTTTGGTATGTAGTGGATCGGGCAACTCAGGAAGGATTGCCCATTAAATTGCATACAGGATACCAGGCCATGAATAATATGATGAATCTGGATCATGTCATGCATAACCCTGCTGATGCTGCAAATCTTTGCCGTTTAAGCCCTGATACAAGATTTATTTTCTTTCACATCTCCTACCCTTACTATGAACCCATGATATCTTTGGCGAAACATTATAAAAATGCCTTTATAGATATGTGCGGAGCCTGGTCAATAAATCCAATTGCATCCATTGACTTTCTGAAAAAATATATTGTGACTGCGCCTGTCAATAAGCTATTGGTATTCGGCGGAGATGATCTGTACATAGAAAACTTAATGGGTCATTCCATCCTTGCGAGAAAAGGAATAGCACATTCTCTATTTGATTTAGTTCAGGATAATTGGATTTCAGAGGAAGATTCTTTTGAAATAACTGAAAGAATAATGTTTAAAAATGCAGAGGAAATTTACGGAATCGGAGAATAGCATAATGGCTGTAACACGCAGATATTGAATATTAAAATGACACCCTGATGAAGACACGAAAAACACTATTGATCATAAAGCTTACTACTTTATTCATCCTGACACAAATCAGCATCTGTTTTGCCCAACAAAAAAAGAGTGCTTTTGTCATTGGAGATAAAATAAGTTTTGAATCAAAAGTTCTTAATGAACGAAGAACCATCGTTGTAATTCCGCCCTATAATTACAAAGACAGGCCGGATGAGAAATTTCCAGTAGTTTACGTTTTAGATCCAGGGAATAATCTTTTTGCAACATTCGGAATTGTGAATTATTATTCAGATATGTTGAAAATCATGCCCCGGATGATCATTGTGGGCATTGTCTCCAACGACAGAGAAAAAGATTATCTGCCCACACCTTCGAAAGATTATCCAACTGGTGGAGGGGCTGATAAATTCCTTCGTTTCATCAATTCAGAATTAGTCACATTAATTGACTCAGCTTATCCGGCAAATTCAGAACGATGTATTATCGGACATTCTGCAGGAGGATTATTTGCTATTTATGCTCTGGAAAATCAACCTGAATTATTCAATTCATTTATATGCATCGACCCCAGTTTATGGTACGATGATCAATCCTGTATCAAGGTGATGCCCGGATTTTTAAAAAATAATAAGAATATTAAAAAATCAATCTTTATTTCACTGTCAAATGAAAAGGAAATGGGCGTTTTCCCTTTTATTGAAGTGCTTGAAAAATATGCACCGGATGGGTTTAAATGGGATTATGAACATTATAAGAGTGAAACACATAACTCGTTGGGATTTAAAAGCATTTGTGCCGGTTTTGAAATGATTTATAAAGATTGGAAAACAGTTGACAATACAAAATGACCAACGAAACACCGACAAGTTTATTAGAAACCACTATTAACGCATGGAATATATGAAAACGACCACATTGTTTTTTGGTTTTGTAATTTTTACAGTTTCTCTATTTGGCCAGAGTAATCCTCATAAATATCCTGACCTTATCAGAATCGCAGACTCACTTTACAATGCGAAAGACTTTAAAAATTCTGCTTTTGCATTTTCCAAAGCATTTAAGTCCAATGGCTGGAAAGCCACATCAAAAGAGCATTATAATGCTGCCTGTTCCTGGGCTCTGGCAAACTATCCCGACAGCGCCTTTTATCATTTAAATTTCATTGCCACTAAAATGAATTACACGGATTACGGGCATATAAAGGGAGATCCTGATCTCAAATCACTTTATCCTGATAAAAGATGGCAACCATTTACAGAACTGGTAAAGGCAAACAAAGACAAAGCCTATGCCAGCATAGACTTCATCGCTATTAACGGTTTCAAAGTTGAAGCCTTAACTTCCGGGATGCAAAATAACAAAGCAGGCAAGCCTGCGGTTGTTTTCGAAAATGGATTGGCAAGTAGTTTTGGAAGTTGGGATATCGTAGTAGAAGAAATTTCCAAAACAAATGCAGTGTTTCGGTACAATCGTCCAAGAATTGGAG
>JBAWXY010000264.1:0-2160 GCA_037143835.1 Bacteroidota bacterium | reverse complement strand
GTGTTGTGAGTCGTGCCGATGAGATACTGAAGGAGCTTGAACAAGGTCATGAAAAACAGGAACTCGCAAAACCAATTGCTGATATTGCGGGCCACAGGGAAGGGATGCAACTCAGTTTTTTTCAGTTAGACGACCCTGTACTGAAGCAGATCCGTGATGAAATTCTTGAAATTGATATTGATAATCTCACCCCTGTTGAGGCCTTAAATAAGTTATATAACATAAAAAAACTACTTAAATAGGTTTCAATTATCTTATACAATTGTATTTTAGCGGTCTAAATCGTTATAGGATTACAAGGTTATGATTCTTATCAGGAACCGGTACCTAAGTTTAATAATTGGTTTCTCTTTTGTTTTTTTCTGTCTAAGCAATACGCTATCCGGACAGAAAAATAATTTGTCAGGGTTAAATATCATTTTAGAAGAAAGAAGCTTCAGACAAGACACTGCTCTTGAGCTGAGAAAGAGGAACGCGATGACCGCTGCAGAGCCCGATACAAATTTTACCTGGGAAAAATATACCGCATTTCTTACTAAAGTATCTGATACAAGCAAATATATTGTTCTCCCCTTAAACGAATTCCGAAAGACCTTTAATTCCAAAAAGATTATTATCGGGTTAAGGCATGATCTTGACAATGACCTTAATTTAGCCTACCAGTTTTCTGAAACTGAATCGAAACTCGGGTTCCGTTCAACATATTTCATTTTGCATACAGCTCCATATTATCTTGCAAATCCTAATAATATGGCTATTCATAATCAAAATATTATTCCCATTTTGAAAAAGATGCAGGATGATAAACATTTTGAGATAGGCTGGCATAATGATCTGGTTACTCTGCAGTTGATTTATAATATCAATCCGGTTGCATTCCTCCACAATGAACTGAATTGGCTCAGGTCAAATGGTATTAATATTATTGGCACAGCAGCTCATGGGTCAAATTATTGCAAAGTTTATTATTATATGAACTTTTATTTTTTTGAAGAATTCACATACCCGGTGGTGCCCAACAGGGAGTATAATATTACAGTTCCGATAGGGGGGAAAAATATTGATATAATGAAGGGGAAGTTAAGCGATTTTGACCTTGAATATGAAGCCTATTTTCTGAACAATAACAAAGCATTTTCAGATGCAACTATCACGAACGGCGTTCGTTGGGATATTGGCATGCTCGATCTTAATCAGTTACAGGCTGGTGACCGGGTTATCATCCTCCTTCACCCGATTCACTGGCATAAAGCATCAGTAAATGCCAATGTTGAATCATTCAATATAACAGGACAAAAAACATCTTTGATAAATGCTGCTGATTCAACAATATCAGTAGAGATGCCATATGGAACGAATAAAAATTCACTTTTGACTGTTTTTTCATTATCTCCCGGCGCTTATGCTAAGGTTTCAAATAAATTACAGGTATCCGGTAGTACTATAAACAACTTCAATAGTCCATTAACTTACACAGTATTTGCAGAGAACCGCGATATCCGTAAAGAATGGACAATAAATGTACTTAATGACAAATCAACTCATGCAGGCCTTTCGATATATCCTAACCCATCTGATGGAATGATACATCTGCAATTTCTTGATATTCAAGATTATCGGACAAGGATAGATGTCTATAATTCCCTGGGAGAAAAGGTATACACGGAATTGATAAGTAAAACGGGCAGCTTTACAATTGAGGCAGATCTCACCAAACTTCCTGCCGGAGTTTATATTGTAAAATGTTCAAATTCTGAGAAACCGGTAATAATTGTAATTCAGTAACACTGACAAAAAAGATTATTATACTCTTTTTAATTGATGTTACATGCTAATATTCAGGATTTTTTTTATCTTACCTGCTTAACTTACTTACCATGAAAAAATATTTATACGCTTTTACCGCTCTCCTGATTAGTTATCTTGCTTTCTCAGTCCCGGCTTTTTCTCAGACCAGTTCAATAAAGCAGGTGAAACTTATCAAATTTGAATTACAGTCATCTGTTTTAATTCCTTCTTCAGGGGAAGAGATTTCAACAGTTGAATATAAGTCAAAAGTTTACTGGTTTCCGGTGACTGTACCATCAACTGTTCTTACCGGACTGGTTGCTAATAAGGTTTATCCCGATCCCTATTCCGGGCTGAACAATATGCTTATTC
>JBAWXY010000263.1:0-2160 GCA_037143835.1 Bacteroidota bacterium | reverse complement strand
GAATTGAAACATAAATAACTATTGAGTATGAAAAAGAAACTTATTGAAAAGTCATATGTGTTGGCAAAAGAACAATATGCAGCATTAGGCGTTGATACTGACCAGGTGCTTTCTGAATTGGATAATATAAATATCAGTCTGCATTGCTGGCAGACAGATGATGTGGGTGGTTTTGAAAAAGCAGGAGCTGTACTAGGTGGCGGTGGTATCCAGGCTACTGGTAACTTTCCTGGTAAAGCAAAAACTATCGACCAGATGAGAGCGGATCTTGATAAAGTGATGTCGCTTCTTCCAGGAAAACAAAGGTTAAATCTTCATGCAATTTATGGTGAATTTGGCGGTAAGCTTGTTGACCGCGATCAGATCGAGGCAAAACACTATCAGGGTTGGATCAACTGGGCTAAGAAGAGGGGAATAGGCCTTGACTTCAACTGTACATGTTTTTCACATCCCTATGCTGATGATGGTTTTACCCTTTCAAGCAAAAACGAAAAAATCAGAAAATTCTGGGTTGAACATACAAAACGATGCAGAGCTATAAGTGCTGAAATGGGTAAACAATTAGGCACACCGACAGTACATAATATATGGATACCTGACGGTTCGAAGGACACCCCTGTTGACAGGAATACTCTGCGTAAACAGTTAAAAAAATCTTTAGATGAGATCTTCGCAGTAAAATACCCTAAAAAATATCTTAAAGATTCAGTTGAAAGTAAGCTATTCGGAATAGGATCTGAGGCGATGGTGGTAGGTTCCCATGATTTCTACCTGGGTTATGCAATAAAAAACAATACAATGATAACTCTCGACAACGGCCATTTTCATCCTACTGAACAGGTGGGTGATAAAATTTCCTCAATCCTCCATTTTGTTGATGAGATCCTGTTACATCTTACACGTGGTGTCCGCTGGGACAGCGATCATGTTCTTACTTTTAACGAAGAGTTGTTGCTTATTACACAGGAAATAGTACGCTGCAAGGCTCTTAAAAGGGTTAATGTAGGTCTCGATTTCTTTGATGCGAGCCTTAATAGGATAGGAGCATATGTTATTGGTACACGCTCCGCCCAGATGGCCTTTATGTATGCTTTGCTTGAACCATTTAAAACACTTGTAAAGTTTGAAGAGCAGGGCAAAAACTTTGAAAGACTTGCATTTCTTGAGTTGCTCAAATCCAAGCCTTTCGGAGCTGTCTGGGATTATTATTGTTTTAAAAGCAAAGTGCCGGTAGGACAGGATTATATTGAAGAGATTATTAAGTACGAAAAAGAGGTGCTTTTAAAGAGATAATTAAGCTATGAAAGAGACAGTTATAGCCATATTTGATATCGGAAAAACCAATAAGAAAATACTCCTGTTTAATAATGACCTGAAAGTTATTTCTGAAACAGAGGAAAAATTTCCGGTAATTGAGGATGATGATGGATTTGAATGTGATGATATTGAGCTTATTGAAAAATGGATAAAAGAATCAATAATAAGATTGGTATATTCATATAAATATGATCTGAAGGCAGTTAATTTTACGACCTATGGTGCTACGCTTGTCTATCTCGATGCGAATGGGAAAAGACTAACCCCTGTCTATAATTATCTTAAGCCAATAGATGAAAAAATACCGGAAAGCCTATACAAAAGATATGGCGGGAGGGATGAGTTTTGCAGGAGAACAGCCTCTCCTGCCTTAGGTATGCTCAATTCCGGTATTCAACCACTTTGGCTGAAGGCAGTTAAACCGGATGTGTTTTCTAAAATTAAACACATCCTTCATTTTCCTCAGTATCTCTCATACACCTTAACCGGAAAGATCTACGCAGAACATACCTCAATAGGATGCCATACTGCTCTATGGGATTTCGATAATATGAGTTACCATCCATGGGTTAAAGTTCGGGGATTGATCTTGCCGGAGCCCGTTCCAATCGGCACACTGAATGATATTGTTATTGAAGGTAAAAAACTAAAAATAGGAATTGGTATTCATGATAGTTCATCCTCTCTGGCTCCATATTTTGCAGGCAGTAAGGGTAAATTCCTGCTTTTATCAACAGGAACCTGGTGTATTAATATGAATCCCTTCAATACTGAAAAATTAACTGCAGAACAACTTGACAATGATTGTCTCTGCTATATGAGTATCACGAGGCAACCTGTAAA
>JBAWXY010000262.1:0-2171 GCA_037143835.1 Bacteroidota bacterium | reverse complement strand
TAGGCAATGTCGCCACTCATAGATTCCCAGTTCCCATCAAATGCCAATCCGATCAATTCGCCGTTTCCATTCATTACAGGACTGCCTGAATTACCGCCTGTAATATCGTTTGTAGTGAGGAAGCATACCGGCATGTAACCTTTTGAAGACCCATATCTTCCATAATCTTTCTTATTATTCAGATCAATAAGTCGCTTCGGCAGATCGAATTCATAATCGCCTGATTTATATTTATCTACAACACCCTGAAGAGTAGTGTAATATTTATAGGTAACAGCATCTCTCGGATCATAATCCTGTACTGTTCCATAAGAAAGACGCATTGTTGAGTTTGCATCTGGATACCGGGTTTTCTCAGGTTCCATCTCCATTAAAGCAGCAATCCAGATTCTCTTTCCGCTTGTCAGTCCTGCATCAAACTGACTCAATCCTTTTGACACTTCTGCTCCAACCTTATAAATTGAAGTAGATGTAAGGTAAACCGGATCGGTTTCAAGTGTTTTAAGTACAGGCTTATTTAGGAATGCATTCAGTTTAGCCTCACTGACAAATACTGATCTTTTAAACATATCATCAACAAATTTGTCAATGTTCCCCTTAAATTTTTTATCAACTACTTTAACATAAAAATCGGGGTGGAATTTAGCAGATACGTCAGCTCTGTAAAGCTTCAGCATCGCTTTCATTGATTTATTGTCTGTGGGAGGATTATAGTCTTTATAAAACCTGTTCCCATTGTTTTTAATTTGAGTAACAGTTTCTGTAATTTTTTGATTATCTCCTGATTTGAGTGCAGTAATCAGTGCAGCAACACCCTGATTCATTGTAAACAGTTCGCACCCCTGAAGGCATTCGTTCAGGTATTGCAATGCATTGTAATATTCAGCTCTGCCTTCAGTCGCTGTTTTTATCATATTAAGTGCTTCTCCGTATTTTGCTTTACGATCGGGAGTGGCAACAACCCAATTGTTGAACTGGTTTTCAATTTCCTCTTTCCTCGCTTTTACATTTAGTCTTTCAAGGCCATCTTTTTGTCCGATCGAGTATTTCCAGTAGTTTGAAGAACCAGAATATTTAGCCGAGTACTGAATATTTACCTTCTGGTCGGCCTGCATATCTTTCATCCATATATCCTGCTTAATACCACGAATTTTTATCCTGTCGGGATGTACGATTTGTATTTGTTCATTTATTTCAAAAGATGTCATATATCTGTTAGTCCTTCCGGGATATCCGAGGATCATGGCAAAATCACCTTTATTCAGATCTTTGATTGAAACAGGCAGATAATATTTGGGTTTTAAAGGGATATTTTCTTTTGAATATGGTGCCGGTTTACCATCTGGTCCGGAATAAACACGGAACACACTGAAGTCGACGGTTTGGCGTGGCCATTCCCAGTTGTCGGTGTCAAAACCGAACTTCCCTATTGATGATGGAGGAGCTCCGACTAAGCGGACATCATTATATCTTTCATAAACAAGCAGATAAAAATAGTTTCCTCCGTAAAAACTTCCGACTGAGGCTCTGTAATTATTCCCTTCTCCTGCTTTTTTCTCGATGGCCTGTCTTGCTTCATTAATAGCTGTACTGCGTTCAGTTTCGCTCATGCCCTGTTTTACATTTGCAAGAATCTGATCGGTTACCTCTTCAATTCTGATAAGAAATGTAACTGAAAGGTTTGGGTTTGTTAACTCCTCTTCCTTCGACATTGCCCAGAATCCATCACGGAGGTAATCATGTTCAACAGTGCTATGAGCCTGGATGGAGCCATATCCGCAATGGTGATTTGTGAGGATCAGGCCTTGAGAAGAAACGATCTCACCGGTGCATCCGCCTCCGAATATCACAATAGCGTCTTTAATGCTGGCCTTATTAAGACTGTAGATATCTTCAGCAGAGAGCTTCAGACCCAGTTCTGTCATTTTGCCCATGTTTAATTTCTCGATAAGCGGTAGGAGCCACATACCCTCATCAGCTTTTGCTTTGAATCCAAAACTGAGAACAAGGATTACTAAAATTGCAAACAATTTTTTCATACTATAGAACTTATTTAGATGAATTTTTGAATTATCGGGCAAAGATAACTGTAATAATTCAGAATGAAATCTTCAAAATTCAAATTTCATCTGGGTATCGAAAAGATTGAAAGATTTTCTGTGGTAGGGAGT
>JBAWXY010000261.1:0-2201 GCA_037143835.1 Bacteroidota bacterium | reverse complement strand
CAGTTTTGTTTGCCTGTGCCTGAATGGCAATAACCATCAAAAGAAACAGAGCTGAAAATATTAGTTTTTTCATCATAATATAATTGTTTTTTTCAGATAACGCAAAAACTGTACCACTTATTTTTCCTTTTTACGGATCAGCATTAATCCATCCCGGATGGGTATGATTACATAATCGATGATAGTCTCATTACGGATCATTTCATTAAAGTTGATGATCCCCTGGGCTTGTGGATCTGTTGTCTCCTTCTCAAGTACTTTCCCTCCCCAAAGCACATTATCCGCAAGAATGAATCCTCCCGGTTTCACTTTGTCTATTATAAGCCGGTAATACTCAATGTATTCCCTTTTGTCTCCATCAATGAAAATCAGGTCAAACATAATATCTAACCCGGGAATAATGTCCAGTGCATTTCCTGTTAACTGTGTGATTTTTGAATCAGCTCCCGCACGGCAGAAATATGAGTGGGAGAAAGCAGTCAGCTCATCATTTAATTCTATGGTTATGAGCTTACCGCCAGGTTTAAGCCCTTTTGCAAGGCAGATAGCCGAATAACCTGTAAATGTCCCGACCTCGAGAATATTTTCCGGTCTGATCATCATTGATATAAATTCAAGGAATTTCCCCTGGAGATGGCCGGTTGCCATATTCGGATTTACAAACCGGATATGTGTCTGTCTGTAAAGATCTTCCAGAACAGGGTCTTCGGGTGAAGTATGTTCCAGAAGGAATTGTTCCAGCTTATTGTTCATTATTATTTGTATTTAAGTAGTCGGAAGTCGGAAGTCAGGAGCTAATAAGGAAAGTTAAAAGTCAAATGACTTCGGTCTTCATACTTCCGACTATTTGTAAATCAATGTTGAAAGTTTCGAAGGTTCAAAAATGTCGTTGGCAGTTTCGAGCATTTCAGAAGCTGTTACGTTATCAATCTTCTTACATATATCCTCAATGGTGTCAATCTTATTAAAGATGAGAAGGCTTTTCCCCAGACTTAACATCAGACTTTCATAATTTTCGTAATCTCTTGCAAGGTAGCCCTTTATCTGATTTTTTGCTTTGCTTAACTGTATTGTACCCAGTTTTGAAGTACGAAGCTTTTTCAGTTCAGCCATCGTTATCGAAATGCTTTTATTAAGATACTGGCTATCAGTACCGAAGTATATCGAAAAGATGCCGGTATCGTAATATGGATTATAACTTGATTCAACATTATATGCCAGTCCGTTTTTTTCACGCAGCGAGAGGTTCAATCTCGAGTTCAGCCCTTGTCC
Source organism: Bacteroidota bacterium (assembly GCA_037143835.1). Lineage (GTDB taxonomy): Bacteria > Bacteroidota > Bacteroidia > Bacteroidales > VadinHA17 > LD21. The sequence continues at coordinate 929 of JBAWXY010000261.1, read as the reverse complement.
ACCCAGTATGTTATTTAATAGGATCATCCCTGTCCTGCGTTCGTCTTTCAGATCATATGCGAGATTTCCGATTATGCAGTGATTCTGAAATGTATCCATTTTTTTCGTTACTGAAGCAGGTTTGTATGACCAGGTCTTATTGGTTCTTGATTCCCTGGTATTCGTAACAATATCCGCAAAATGTGTTGAAAAAAGCTTCAGAATTTTTTCATCCGGTATATTGCCTACTGAACAGAAGACCATCTGGCGGGTATTGTAATTGTTTGAAATAAAATCAGATATCATTTTTTGTGAATAAGATTTGACTGATTTGGGAGTGCCAAGGATGTTCCGGCCTATCGGCTGGTTTGAGAAGATCAACTCTTCAAAATCGTCAAAGATGAGTTCCGCAGGATTATCGAGATATGAGTTTATCTCTTCGATAACAACATCTTTTTCTTTTTCTATTTCTTTTTCCGGGAAAACGGAATTAAAGGTTATATCGCTGATTAATTCGATGGCTCTCTCGTAATCTTCCTTAAGAAAAGAGGCATGGACGGCAGTCTCCTCTTTAGTAGTATAAGCATTAAGCTCTCCGCCAACATCTTCCAGACGGCTCAGAATATGATATGCTTTTCTTCTTTTAGTACCCTTAAACAGCATATGCTCAATGAAGTGGGCGATACCATGTTCCGGAACTGTCTCATCGCGCGAACCTGCATTGATAATAAGGCCGCAGTGAGCAACTAATCCGGGTATCCTGTGATGAACCAGCCTGATACCATTGTCGAGTGTGTGAAAGAGGAGATCCATTTTATGTTATTAATGAGGATGCAAATGTACCATATCAAAAAATGATTCCAAATAGAAATTATTTTACTAAAGTTTTTGCTTACTCGGATTTGAAATATATATTTGCAGTCCGAAAAGGAGGTGCCATAGCTCAGTCG
>JBAWXY010000260.1:0-2205 GCA_037143835.1 Bacteroidota bacterium | reverse complement strand
GCTTGTTATTATCTTGCTGATACAGATATGGTACCTGAAATAAGGGGATTATTTTACCATAGAGACAACCCCTCTGACCCCAAGCCGAAAACATACTCACGCTCATTCATAAGTTAAAAAAACTATCTCTTTTTAGTGATTGGCTTAACAAAATTTCTTTTTATCCACCCGGGAACAAGTAATGCACCGATAATAAGATACGGATAATAGCTGATTATTCTCCAGATAATAGCTATTGCAAGAGCTATACTCCCGGCAATCAACGGATCGGCAGGGATCTGATCTGAAATATAGCGGCCAAGGATCAATTCGGCAAAGCCACTTCCTCCCGGAGAGGGACTTATTATCATCATTATCCATGTAACAAGTTGCCTTGCGAAGATCAGAAAATGGTCGTTAATAGTAAAAAAAGCGACAATTATCGCATTTACAACCCAATATCTCGCTGTCCATGAAAGAAATGTTGCAGTTATAGCTTTTAACCAGAATGAAAAATTTCGTTTCCTAAGTTCATGGGAGCTCTCAACAATGTCATCACCGGCTCTGACTGCTGCTTCATGCCATCTTCTTAATATCGGGAGTTTGAAAATATTTATTATAAGTTTTCTTATCCCTTCCGGGTTGAAAAAAAGGCCGTATCCCACAAGGATAACCCAGATGAAAATAATGCTGTATCCGATAGCTGAAAAGAGAATAAGGTCGTTGAGAAATGAAATTCCGGTACCCTGAAGTGATGTTATAAAAAGTGCATCCTTTCCAACCAGAAGAAGAATTAAAGGAAGCATGATCACAAAATAAAGTTCGTCAAGAAGCGATGTGGCCAGAACAACTGCAGTGCTTCTTCCTACAGTCATTCCTTCCTTGTGAAGAAAAACAACTGCAACAGCTGTACCTCCGACTGTTGAAGGCGTAATGGCAGAGGTGAATTCCCACAGCATAATTACCCTGAAGGCTTGTCTCCACGTAAGATCCTTATCAGATAAGATCCGGATTCTGATCATATATCCAAGATCCCTGCAAACCATACATAACCAGGCAATTAAAAGCCAGAATACAGATTTCCATGTAAAGATCAGCTTACTAAGGACTTCTGTATTTATATCTCTGGAAATAAACCAACCAATAACGGCCAATCCCAGTATTACCGGCAGGATTATTCTTCCGGGTTTGAGTTTACTTACAAGGTTATAATGGCTGTCTTTAGTCATTAGCTAGTTCTTTTTTCCAGATAATTTGCCATGAAACTATTCGGTTAAATGATGCAGGTCTATAATGCTTCGCTAAAACAATAAAGATGAAAATATTTTAGTTAAAATGCAATTAATTCAATCAGGAAGCAGGAACATAAATTCCTGTCCGGATAATATTTATTTTTCATTATTTTTGATAATTATCTTATTATATAAAAATGTTATTATGAAACCGGGAAGAATCGCTTATATGGCAGTATTGTTGATAATGGCATTATCAATAAATTCTAATATTCATGGACAACCATCAGGAAGAAAAGTTCAGAATTTTAACTTCGACTGGAAGTTTAATAAAGGAGATATTCCCGATGGTCAGAATCCAGGCTTGAATGATGCCGGCTGGCGCTCACTCGATCTGCCTCACGACTGGAGTATTGAAGGCCCGTTCAGCAAAGATAATGCAAGTGGAACAGGATTTTTACCGGGTGGTATAGGCTGGTATCGCAAATCATTCCTGATTCCTGCAAATGAAAAAACCCGTAAAGTTTTTATCAGTTTTGATGGAATTTACAATAACAGTGAAGTCTGGATTAATGGAACCTACCTTGGCAAACGGCCAAACGGATATATTTCATTTCAATATGATTTAACACCTTATATAATATTCGGGAAGGGAAACCTTATCGCTGTCAAAGTTGACCACACCAAATTCGGCGACTCCCGCTGGTACACAGGTTCGGGTATTTATCGCGGCGTAAAACTGATTTTTACATCACCATTGCATATTAAGCAATGGGGCGTTTTCGCAGCAGCAAGGGAAGTATCGGATGATAAGGCAACATTGAATATTGAAGTCAGCATTCTTAACGAATCAGGGAAAACATCTGATGTGACATTATCAAACTATCTGTTATCCGGGATTGACACTGTGAAAAAAATAGCACAAAAATTATCAATACATGGATCTTCTCCCCAAATCATTACTCAAAAAATGGAGATTTATGGTCCAAAACTG
>JBAWXY010000259.1:0-2206 GCA_037143835.1 Bacteroidota bacterium | reverse complement strand
GAATGGCTGATTGATTATCTGAAAGAGAAGAATATTGAAGGACCTGTAAAAGTTAAGGCAACTTATTCTGTACAATGGTTGTTTCGCGATCATTCTGAAATTGAAACATCATATTTCAGGTATGAAGAGAGGAGCCTGTCCGATTGGGATTATGCTATTGTGGCAAACAGGTATATCTCTCCATTCCAGTTAAATAATAATATCTGGCCTCCCAGGAATATTATACATATTATATATGCTGACAAAGTTCCGGTTTGTACTGTTATTGAGAGAAGATCGAAAGATGATTTTTACGGTTATAATGCTTTAAATGAGGGCAGGAGCAAGGATGCTATTAAATACTTTGAGAAGGTATTGCAGGTTGATGATAAGGATGAAATGATTTTTTATAATTTTGCAGCAGCTTTATATAACGATGGACAGTACCAAAAGGCAGACTCGGTTTTAAAAAGGGGATTGGAGATAAATCCGGATTTCGAACCTATCCTGATGTACCTGGGAAATATTGCCAGGTCGCAAAATAAAACAGTTGAGGCTATCAGGTATTATGAAAGACTTATTGAAGCTAACAGGAAGTACTTTGAAGCATATGTAGGATTGTCGGAATTATTGGTTGACAGGGATATAATGAGGGCCCGGAATTTACTCAGAACCTGTCTGACGATGAGTCCGCGGTATAAACCTGCAATAGTTGCATTGGCTGATACTTACAGGAACTCAAACCCCGACATTGCGAAGAAATACGATGAACTGGCAAAGACTATTAAATAATTTATAAACAGATCAAAGATGAAAAAATCAATTTTAGTGTTTTCGATGACATCGCTCCTTCTTATTGGTGGTATGAATATGGCAATTGCACAGGAGCAACCCAAACCAAAGAAAGATACAGTTAATATGGATACCGATGCCAAACCGAAATTCTATTATGCTGTTGAGGATGAGAAAAGCCAGGCTAAAGGGAGTTCTGATAAAGGGAGTGGCGCAACTATAGCAATAATAGCAGGAGCTGTTGTTATAGCAGCAGGTGCAGGATTCTTCCTTCTTAAGAAGAAAAAGTAGTAATTAACGATCCAATCAGCCCGTTGATTGGCTGTTATAATGGATAAGATTAAAATATCGACTGCTCAGTTTGAGAACAGGAGTGGTGACAAAGACTACAATTTATCAAAAATTGAAAGTCTGGCTGAAAAGGCTGCCCTTGAGGGTTCCTATGCGATAGCTGTTCATGAATGTTCCGTTACCGGTAATACATTTGCCCGGCATCTTTCAAAAGATGAGATGCTTGATCTTGCTGAATTTATTCCCGACGGATCAAGTGTCAGGAGGTTGATTCAGATAGCAGCAAAAAACAGTATAGTTATCTTAGCCGGACTTTTCGAGAAAGACAAAGAGGATAAGTTATATAAGACGTATGTCTGTGTTGATAAAACCGGGTTGGTTGCAAAATACCGGAAACTCCACCCATTCATTAATCCATATTTAACACCCGGTGACGGGTATTGTGTTTTCGACCTTTTTGGATGGAAATGCGGAATATTGATTTGTTACGATAACAATATTATTGAAAATGTAAGGGCTACAACTTTTTTGGGAGCCAACATCATTTTCATGCCTCATGTAACCATGTGTACACCTTCAACCCGGCCAGGAGCTGGTTTTGTCGATCCAAAATTGTGGGAGAACAGAGAGTCTGATCCAACATCTCTCAGGTTGGAATTTGATGGAATGAAAGGGCGGGACTGGTTAATGAAATGGCTCCCGTCAAGAGCCTACGACAATGGAATTTATGTTGTGTTCTCCAATCCGATAGGCATGGATGATGACCAGCTGAAGAATGGTTGTTCAATGATAATAGATCCGTTCGGAGACATAATTGCCGAATGCCGTACCCTTGGTGATGACTATGTTTCAGCTAAGCTTACTCCCGAAAAACTCACACAATCAGGTGGCTTCAGGTATATTAAAGCCAGAAGGCCTGATCTTTATAAAGACATTATCGGACAGGCTCATACCCCCGAACAAAAGGTTATATGGCTAAACCCCGACAAAAAAGAAAGCACAGAAACCTGATCTCTGTGCTCGTAGCTCATAGCTCAATGATTGTTCAGCGTTCAGCGTGCCGAGCAATAGTTATAAATTCATTTCTTCAGCCTGTCGGTGCCTGAAATACGTTGACCAAAAAAACGGTTAACATTATGACAAA
>JBAWXY010000258.1:0-2259 GCA_037143835.1 Bacteroidota bacterium | reverse complement strand
ATGGCGATCTTAAGTGAAGAAGCTCCCTTTATTTTTTCGAGTCTTTCAATTGCCTCAATGATCAGCTGTTTGGCTTTTGCCGGAGGTTTTTCCCGTTCAATTTTTATCAGTATTGTTTTAATATACCATAACTGCACCTGCGAAATAACAGGAGATTGAGGGCCAAGTACCCTTTTACCGAATATCTCTTTAAGATCACGCCCAAGTATATCTGAATAATAATCTAACTGAGCTCTGTCTTTATGCTTAATACTGATTTTAACCATCCGGCAGAATGGGGGATAGTTGAAGGTCATTCTTTCTTCAGCCTGGATCCTGAACATGCTTTCATAATCGTGCCGGAGTACCTGTCTTATAATCCTGTTAGCAGGATCAGATGTCTGGATCACAACTTTACCCTGTTTTTGTCTGCGTCCCGCTCTTCCGCTAACCTGTTCCATTAATTGAAAACTTCTTTCATGTGCCCTGAAATCAGGGTAGTTCAGTAGATTGTCGGCATTTAACACTCCTACAACCGTAAGATTTTCAAAATCAAGCCCTTTGGAAATCATTTGTGTTCCGATAAGGATATCGATTCGTCTCTCTTCAAAAGTCCGGATTATTTTGTTAAAAGAGTTTTTGTTTCTGGTGGTATCCTGATCCATTCTTGCTACCCTGGCGGCCGGAAATACAATTTTTATCTCATCTTCAATTTTCTCGGTGCCGAATCCTCTTGTTACCATTCCGGTAGAATGACAGTTTCCGCATTTGGAAGGCATAGTGGTGGTATAACCACAATAGTGGCATACCAGTTTGCTGATACCTTTATGATATGTAAGATTGACGGCACACTGAATGCAGACCGGTATCCATCCGCATTCCGGACACTCGATATACGGAGAGAATCCTCTCCTGTTCTGGAAAAGAATTATCTGTTCGTCTTTCCCGAGTGCCTCATCCATTGCCTGAAGCAATTCAGGGGTAAAATGCGAAACCATCAGCTTTTTTCTGTATGCCTCGCGTGTGTTGGCAATTACTATAGCAGGCAATTTAATAAACCCGTACCTCTCTTTTAATACTGTAAGTCCATACTTCCCATTAACAGCATTATTATAGCTCTCAACAGAAGGGGAAGCCGAACCCAGTATGGTTTTTGCTTTATGCAGGGCCGCAAGCATAATTGCAGAATCACGGGCATGATATCGGGGTGCCGGATCGTGTTGTTTATATGACCCGTCGTGCTCTTCATCAACAATTATCAGTCCGAGGTTACTGAACGGAAGAAACAGGGACGATCTTACTCCGAGAATTAACCTGTAACCGTTTAAAGGATCATCATCTGAAACCCTTTTCCATATTTCCACTTTTTCAGGGTCGCTGAACCTTGAGTGGTAGACGCCTGTTACTCCACCAAAATGTTTTTTCAGCCGGAGTATTATCTGTGTTGTAAGGGCTATTTCGGGGAGCATATAAAGGACCTGCTTCCCCATTTTTAACTGCTCTTCAATAAGGTGTATATAAATCTCCGTCTTTCCGCTGGATGTCACTCCATGCAGCAATACAATATCTTTCTCCTTAAGTTGGTTTGTAACTGATTCGTAAGCTAGTGACTGAACTTCACTTAGTTTCCTGACTGGTTCATTATAGCTGTCGGAATCAGTTAATCTTGTGACCTCTAATGATGAAGATGACAATATTCCCTTTCCGGTAAGAGCTTCAATAATATTTTGTAAGGAACCGGCTTCTTTTAAAAGAAGTGACTTTCTGACAGGTTTAATTTCCGCTCCTTCAGTATATCCGGTTAACCTGATATAAGCCGAAAGGACTTCCTGTTGCTTTGGAGCCCTGACAAGGCTATCGAGTATTGAATTTAAGTCAGAGTCATTATATTTTTCTGAAAGTCTTATAAATGTCTCTGTTCTTGGTTTATAACTATTAAGACTGGTTTCTGAAGGCAGGGCCGCTTTCATCACTTCCCCTTCGCTGCATAGATAATACTCTGATATCCAAAGCCATAACTTTAGCTGGCTCTCATTAATTACTGGAATAGCATCGAGGACATCAATTATTGTTTTGACATTTTTAACGGCAGGTGTATTGCCGTGAATGTTGCAGACAATCCCTGAATAGAGGTTCTTCCCGCCGAATTGTACTGTGACCCTTACCCCGGGTTTAATTTTTTCAAGAAAATCATCAGGGATCCTGTAGGTGAATCTTCCCCTTACTGCCAGAGGCAAAATAATATCAGCAAACCACATTTTTTTCATCTGTCAAAGCAGA
>JBAWXY010000257.1:0-2264 GCA_037143835.1 Bacteroidota bacterium | reverse complement strand
CCCATTTCCGAAAGAAACTTGATCCTCATCAACCTGATCTCCTCCTCTTCGAACTCATTTCCAAGTTCCTTAATTGCCTCTGTGAGCGAGTCAGATTCAGCCTCTTCCCTAAAATATAAATATATATCATGCTGCCGCTCCTCATCAATCGTATTGTTGATATAATAATCGAGGTTGATCCTGGTTCCGGAATTAACAATTGCTTCGATCTCCGATATCAGTTCTCCCATATCAAGCCCTTTTGCTTCAGCAATATCTTCGAGAGGTCTTTTCATATCAATACTCTGGATGATATATACTTTTATTCCTGATTTATTGACGACCGATTTTACAACCATATCGAGGGGCCGTATTATCTCTTTCTCCTCGACATACTTTTTGATGATCTCTATAAATTCTTCACCATATCGCTGTGCTTTGCCTGCTCCCACCCCGGTAATATTCTGAAGTTCGTCAATGGTTACAGGGTATTGGATAGCCATATCCTCGAGGGAAGGATCCTGAAAAATAACAAACGGGGGGACATCTTTTTGTTTCGACAGTTTTTTCCGTAAATCCTTCAGGATGCTGAACAGCTCCTCATCAACTACCGCTGTTCTTGCCCCAAAGGCATTTTCTTCATCAGTAGTATCGGCATAGTCGTGATCCTCGGCAAGCATGAAGGATGTGGGTTTTTCGAGAAACTCCATGCCCTTAGTTGTCAGTTTTAGAAGGCCATAGTTCTCAATATCTTTCGTAAGAAACTTAGCGATGAGAGCCTGCCTGATAACCATATTCCAGAACTTTTCATCCTTATCTTCTCCTATACCGAAAAATTCGAGTTTATGGTGCTTATACGATTTAATTGCTGCGGTAATTTTTCCTGAAAGGATATTTGAAACATGATCAGCTTTAAATTTTTCCTTTACAGCGAGAATAGTCTCTAAAACGTTAACAACAGCCTCATTACCTTCGAATTGTGATTTGGGATGGAGGCAGTTATCACAAGCCTCACAGTTTTCCCTATGATATTCTTCACCAAAATAGTGGAGTAACAGTTTCCTCCGGCACACGGAGGACTCAGCATAAGAAACGGTCTCAAGAAGTAGTTGTTTCCCAATCTCCTGTTCAGCAATAGGTTTCCCCTGCATGAATTTCTCGAGTTTCTGGATATCGTTATAACTATAATATGCTATACAATTCCCCTCACCGCCGTCGCGACCGGCTCGTCCTGTCTCCTGATAGTACCCTTCAAGGCTTTTCGGTATATCAAAATGGATCACAAACCTCACATCAGGTTTATCAATTCCCATCCCAAAAGCTATAGTTGCAACAATTATATCGGCCTCCTCCATCAGGAACTTGTCCTGGTTCAATGTGCGTGTAGCGGAATCCATGCCGGCATGGTAAGGAAGCGCTTTGATCCCATTAACCTTAAGTATTTCGGCCATCTCCTCAACTTTCTTACGACTCAGACAGTAAATTATCCCTGATTTTCCGGAATTATTTTTAATGTACTTAATTATCTCCTTTGTGACATCCTGTTTTGACTTTACCTCATAATAGAGATTTGGCCTGTTAAATGACGATTTAAAAACTTCTGCATCCAGAATACCCAGGTTTTTCTGAATATCGTGCTGAACTTTCGGTGTGGCTGTTGCTGTAAGTGCTATAATTGGCGACCGTCCAATTGTATCTATTATTGGTCTTATGCGTCTGTATTCAGGCCTGAAGTCGTGCCCCCACTCTGATATACAATGAGCCTCATCGACAGCATAAAATGATATCTTAATATTTTTAAGAAACTCAATATTCTCTTCTTTTGTTAATGATTCGGGGGCGACATAAAGAAGTTTTGCCTTGCCCGACATTACATCTTTTTTTACTCTTGTTATCTCTGTCTTTGTAAGTGATGAATTAAGGAAGTGAGCAACATCATCGTCGGTGCTGAAGTTTCTCATTGCATCAACCTGGTTTTTCATCAGGGCAATAAGAGGCGATATTACTATAGCAGTTCCCTTCTTCATGACAGCTGGCAACTGGTAACAAAGCGACTTTCCTCCTCCGGTCGGCATTAGAACAAAAGTATCTCTGCCAGACAGAACATTCATTATAATTGGCTCCTGATTGCCTTTAAAAGTATCAAAACCGAAATACTTTTTTAAGTAATCGTGTATCGTAGAATCGTTTAACATATTTTTTTCCAAATGGTAAAAATGAGCAACTATAAAGAACTTCGATTTTACAGTTTATATAAAGTTAATAAATTTCCTGATCAAATAATA
>JBAWXY010000256.1:0-2271 GCA_037143835.1 Bacteroidota bacterium | reverse complement strand
CACGACAGTCATAATATTATATCTGTTGGAACAAACGATAAGGATATCATAAGATCTGTCAACGAAATTATAAGGCTGAAAGGAGGACTTGCAATCTCTTCCGGTGGGTTGGTAGAATCACTTCAACTCAATATAGGCGGGATAATGACCACTCGCTCTTGCGGGGAGGTAGCACGAGACTATGAGAAGCTTAATGAGTTGGTAAAATCTTTTGGTAGTACAATGGCAGCTCCTTTTATGACATTATCTTTTATGGCATTACTTGTTATCCCCGACCTGAAAATAGGTGATCGTGGATTGTTTGATGTGAGGAAATTTAACCTGGTTCCATTGTTTGTGGAATTTGAATCCAAACCCTGCAGATCTGATGGCAACCGAACCAAAATTTAAATTAATTCTTTCTTTGCTTCCTGATAAACCCGGTGTTTACCAGTTTATTGATTCTGCAGAAACAATTCTTTATGTAGGGAAAGCCAAAAACCTAAAGAAACGGGTAACATCATACTTCTCAAAAAACCAGTCCGGGAAAACTGTTGTTCTTCTGAAAAAAACTTATGACATCCGGCACATTGTAGTTGATAACGAATCAGATGCATTGTTACTTGAGAATAACATCATTAAAAAGCACCAGCCCAGGTATAATATTCTTTTAAAGGATGATAAAACATTTCCCTGGATCTGTATAAAAAATGAGCCTTTTCCGAGAGTTTTCAGTACCAGAAACACTATTAAAGACGGATCTCTGTATTTTGGTCCTTACACTTCCGGTTTAATGGTTAAAACATTGATTGGTCTTATAAGACAGATATACAAGTTACGGACATGCTCACATAGTCTTACAGAATCAAATATTTCAGCGGGCAAATTCAAAGTTTGTCTCGAATATCATATTGGTAACTGCAAAGCGCCTTGCATAGGAATCCAATCAGAAAAGGATTACAGTGAGAACATACAGCAGATAAAAAATATTCTTAAGGGAAACATTTCAACAGTTATTGATCACCTGAAAAAGCTAATGATAAATTATTCACGAGAGCTTCGCTTTGAGGATGCCCAGATAATCAAAGAAAAGATAGAGATTCTTTCCCGGTTCAGAAGTCGCTCTACAGTAGTAAGCAATACCATAAAAAATGTTGATGTTTTTGCCCTTACGCAGGAGTCTGATAATGCTTATGTTAACTTTTTAAAGGTAGTTCAAGGAGCAGTAGTACAGGCTCTTACGGTCGAACTTAAAATCAGGATCGATGAAGAAAAAGAATCTATTCTTGCTTTTGCCATAACGGAAATAAGGCAAAGACTATCAAGCGATTCTCCTGAAATTATAGTGCCGTTCAAGCCTGATATAATGATAGATAAAGTAAAATATACAGTCCCTCAGACCGGGGAAAAACATAAACTTCTTGAGCTCGCTGAGCGGAATGCTGTTTACTATAAACTGGAACAGAAGAAAAAGCGGTTAGAGCATTCACCGCAGGTCCGCACGGGAAAAAATCTTGAGAAACTGAAAAACGATCTTCATATGCCCGATATGCCGGTTCATATAGAATGTTTCGATAATTCAAATATTATGGGAACCAATCCGGTTGCAGCTTGTGTTGTCTTCCGTAACGCCAGACCAAGTAAAAAAGAATACCGTCATTTTAATATAAAAACAGTAACAGGGCCTGACGACTTTTCTTCAATGGAAGAAATAATATTCAGACGGTACAAGAGAATGATTGATGAAAAGCATAATCTGCCACAACTTGTTATCATAGACGGAGGGAAGGGGCAACTCTCATCAGCAATGAAAAGTATCAACAAACTTGGTTTAAGAGAAAAGATGACAGTGATAGGAATTGCCAAGAAACTGGAGGAGATATATTTCCCCGGCGACAGCGTGCCGATATATCTCGATAAAAACTCGATAAGCCTGAAAATAATTCAGCAGCTAAGAAATGAAGCCCATCGCTTCGGAATAAATTTTCATCGTGACAAGCGCTCATCCGAAATGATAAAATCTGATCTTGATCAGATAAAAGGAATCGGACCCAGAACAAAAGAGATTTTATTAAAATATTTTGGTTCGGTAGATAATATCAGAAATGCTTCCCCTGAAGAGCTCGAAAAAGTTGTTGGTCCCTCAAAAACAACCATTTTATCCGGATATTTCAAAAATTAGCTCTGGTTTCCACGTGGAACATAAATTATTAATTGACCATTAAAGGGTTAATATTGTGACATATAAGTGTCATTATCTGATCTGTTAAGTCATTGAGAATTGGATATTTT
>JBAWXY010000255.1:0-2292 GCA_037143835.1 Bacteroidota bacterium | reverse complement strand
TTGCCCTTTATTTCCCTGACCGCTAAAGCCGTGGCCTTCATCATCTTCATCTCTTGGAAAATCTGCCTTTGATGAGGGTGTTTCTGCTTCGACCATCCTGCGTACTATCTGATAATCAATATCTAATTCTGAGAGAAACCTTGTTACCAAAGCATTTTCATCTTTCAATATTGCAAGTAGCAGATGCTCAGTATCAATAGTTGAACTTTTCAGAGCCTTTGCTTCAAGATATACAAGCTTAAGTATTCTTTCAGTGCTTCTTAAAAGAGGAATAACCTCATGATCAGCCACGGAGACCGGACTTTCCACCTTAATACTCTTCTCAAGAGATCCTTTAAGTACCAGAAGATCTATACCTTGGTTAATCAGGATTTCTATCGCTACGCTTTCTCCATCCCTAAGGATACCAAGAAAAAGATGTTCAGGGCTTATATGGCTGTTTCCCAGCCTGATAGCCTCTTCTTTGGAATAACCAAGAATATCTTTTACCCTTTGCGAAAATTGTGAATCCATATTATGTATTATCAATTACCAGATTAATATAAGTTAAGCGACATTATGTCAGATACTCTACGACAAAGGTACACATAACAACTTTTTTATTGTTAAATTTTACAAAATATCTATCAGACAATTTTCGTGCCTGTTTATGAACAAAGAATGTTAAAGATTAACGGTCTGAAAATCTCAAAAATAGCCAAATATTTACTACTTTCGTAATTCTAAACTACTAAAAGATGGTTTAGTTGTAAATACTTAATTAATAATCTGTTATGTCAGAGAGAGAGAGAATCGTCAAGGTCAATATTGAGGAGGAGATGAAGTCTGCCTACATCGACTATTCGATGTCGGTAATCGTTTCGAGAGCATTACCTGATGTGAGAGATGGTCTTAAACCGGTTCATCGCAGAGTGCTTTTTGGAATGTCAGAGCTGGGAGTACTTTCAAATAAACCTTATAAAAAATCTGCAAGGATAGTAGGAGAGGTGCTCGGTAAGTTTCATCCGCATGGCGACTCATCTGTTTATGAAGCCATGGTAAGGATGGCTCAGGAATGGTCATTAAGATATCCTTTGGTTGACGGACAGGGCAACTTTGGTTCGGTCGATGGCGATAGTCCTGCCGCAATGAGATATACCGAGGCAAGGCTTAAAAAAATTGCAGAAGAGACACTTGCTGATATTGACAAAGACACCGTTGATTTTCATCCTAATTTTGATGATTCCCTTACTGAACCATCTGTTCTTCCGACACGAATCCCGAATCTTCTCGTGAACGGAGCTTCAGGCATTGCAGTGGGGATGGCAACCAACATGCCTCCGCATAACATTTCGGAGGTTATAGATGCAACTATTGCTTTTATTGATAATAATGAGATTACCACTGAAGAAATCTTACATTTTGTAAAAGGACCTGATTTCCCTACCGGGGGCATAATTTATGGTGAACAGGGAATAAGAGATGCTTGTGAAACAGGAAGAGGACGTATAGTGGTCAGGGCTAAAACAGATATTGAGCTTACTCATTCAGGGCGGGAATGTATTATTGTAAATGAAATTCCTTATATGGTCAATAAGGCTGAAATGATCCGCAAGATTGCTGACCTTATTAATGAGAAAAAGCTTGAAGGGATATCATATATAAATGATGAATCGGACCGTAACGGGATGCGCATAGTCATAATTCTGAAAAAAGATGCTACCGCAAATGTTGTTCTGAATAATCTTTATAAATATTCATCGCTTCAGACATCTTTCAGCGTGAATAATATCGCGCTGGTAAAAGGACGTCCTAAAACACTTAATACCAAAGATTTAATTCATTATTTCGTAAAACATCGTCACGAAGTTGTCGTCAGAAGAACAAAATATGACCTCGATCAGGCTGAAAAACGGGCTCATATACTTATGGGGCTGATAATTGCCAGTGACAATATTGATGAAGTAATAGCAATAATCAAATCATCGCAGACCCCGGCAATGGCCAGGGAAAGGCTGATGGAGCGGTTTGGGCTTTCAGATATTCAATCAAGGGCAATAGTAGAAATGCGACTACGCCAACTTACCGGCCTTGAACAGGAAAAATTAAGAGCTGAATACCAGGAAATTATGACACTGATTGAATACCTGAAAAGTGTTCTTGCAAGTGTTGAGCTTCAGATGAGAATTATCAAAGAAGAACTTCTTGAAATAAAAGAAAAATATGGTGATAAAAGGCGGACTGAAATAATTCCTAATGCTGAAGAATTTAATCCTGAAGATTTTTATGCTGATGAGGATATGGTAATCACCA
>JBAWXY010000254.1:0-2316 GCA_037143835.1 Bacteroidota bacterium | reverse complement strand
ACTATAGAGCAGTTTTACCACTTATGCACCTGTCCAGTTTTTCCAGACCAGCTCTCCCTGAGGAGCATCAGCCAATTTTCTGGTGGTTGAAATATCATCTCAGAAGGCCAAGTGAAGCAATGGCTCTTCATAGGATCGATTATGACAAAGAACAGGATGCTTTTTTAATCAGGAGGACTTTTTCAGCAAAACAGCTTGTTGAACATACGAAAACGAAACGTCAGCATCTGATTCCCTGTCATTCTGAATTCAAAAAGATCATGCTGAAGATGCCTATTCGTATAGACAGTCCCTACTTTTTTGTTAATCCGCATGGAAAGAAGAAGGGAAAGCATTATTCTCACTGCACCATGCGGGTTATTTGGATAAATGCTTGTCAGAAAGTGGGAGAGGATATTGAAATGTACTCTGGACTTAAACATAGTTCATGTTCACAGTTTATAAACGAGAAGGGATATTCAATAGATGAGGTTCAGATGATGACGGATCATGCAAGGAGAGAAAGCGTTAAACGATATGCGAGTGTTCAGCTTGATGCGAAAAGGAGGCTGTTGGAAGGAAAACAGGGAGGGGAGGTGTGAGAATGGTGGCATATAGAAGTCTGCACAAACGCTACCAATCGTAGGTTGAAGGTTGGTTAACTTGTTTTGCAAATAATTATGCAGATTCCGTTATTTGATG
This sequence comes from Bacteroidota bacterium, assembly GCA_037143835.1. Lineage (GTDB taxonomy): Bacteria > Bacteroidota > Bacteroidia > Bacteroidales > VadinHA17 > LD21. The sequence continues at coordinate 1,635 of JBAWXY010000254.1, read as the reverse complement.
GGGAAATCCCCTTTTGATGAATATTTGTTTCCATAGATATCAGTTAACTGCAACTCAAAAAAACCCTCTTTCAGGGCATTTGGTGCGTCTTTGTCTTCAACAGGGAATGAGATGTCTATTTGTTTCATTTCTCCCTCCTCTAAGGCAAAAGGTGTAAATTTTCTTGGCTGTAACGTTAACTTGTTTTGGATGATGAGAAGGATATTGGTAACAGTATTTTTCTTACCTTTTAAATATAAAATGTTTGCTTCTAAGTTGTATCTATTTGGATTGAGGGTAATGATTGCAATCCCTGCATTATTATCATTTTTTATAGATTGATATGTTATCCTCGTAATTTCGATTCTTATTTCAGATTTGATAGGTAATAAGGGTAAATCATTGTTTTCTATAATAGCTATATTTGAATATGTCACCTCAGGTCGTTCCCAATATTTGTGAAGAGCTATGCGCCCTTTTTTCTTTATATCTGGAGGTAAGAAAGTTGATGCGATTTTCTCTCCGTCTACATATAAAGCCGCCTTATCATCAATAATTTCAATCTTCATAGCAAATATGTGGTTCTTAAATTCTATATGTTTGTGAGTTTCTCTCAATAATTGTCCGCCCTCATATACGTTGTGCGCCCTTATAGATTGAGAATTAGGTGTTATATTAAAAACGAGACATCCACGCGACCAATTAATCCCATCTCCATATACAATAATTACCCCTTCTCCATTCTCGTGATTGCTTTCGATACTTACATCTATTGTAACATCGCCTTCAAAAACTTTTTCTGACCATGCAAAAGTATCTTCTGAACCTGTGGCAGTGTATCTACCGTCAGAAACATTCCAAAGTAATGGATTTGATAAATCAAAAGATATTTTTTCTGTCTGTTCTTTTCGTAATTGTGAAGACTTATTACCTTCATTTTTTAGTTTTTTCCTCGAAACTGGTGGTGGTTCTTCTCTCCTATTATGGAAGGTTGCGCAAAGCTCGTTATATTCTTCTTGATCATATGGATTACCTTGTAAATCAATATAGGAAGCTCCTGATAACCATGAGGGTGATGAACTACTCCATTCTTCCCCCCGAAGGATGGGTATAAATTTTCTATGATTTTTGGTTGTGAGGACTTCGGCAGTCATGATGTCTCCCTCATAACCTACACCTCCCTCTCTATTATCAGATTTTCTTTTATAACGAGGCGTACAAACTATAAGTACAAAATCATTTTTCCGAATTGCCTTTTCCATAAATTCTGGCATTTGATCTCCAGGTACTGTATGCCACTGATCAAGAATTGTCTCAACACCATCACTTCGCAATCTTTTAGCTAAATCTTTTACCCATTTTTTATGCGTCTTATCATCCCATGAATATGAAATAAAAACTTTCGGAATCCTGCTTTTAATATTGGTATTGTCTTCTTTAAGTGAGTTTATTATTTTATTGTCCATTGCATGTCTCTTATTTTCTATAGGCTGATTTGGTTCATAATAAGCTTGAATACATTTAAGCAGCTTTACTAATATGATGTAGGATTATTTCTTTATATTTTACATATTTATCGTAAAGTGTCAATTGATAATTTCCTGAATGTCAAGAGCAAATAGAATTGTCCGGTTTTGTAGCAAATGAGTTGTCCGC
>JBAWXY010000253.1:0-2324 GCA_037143835.1 Bacteroidota bacterium | reverse complement strand
ACTTAAAATCCTGTGACCATTGCGGTCGTGCGGGTTCAAGTCCCGCCCGGGGTACTGGCTGTAAATCAAGCATTTACAGCCTTTTTTTATTCCCTTTATTACCTGGTTAAACACACAGGAGGATAGATAAAATTGAGTAAGGTGCGGAAATAAGGTGCGGAAAATCATTTTTTCATTCATTTTACCTGTCTTGGCTTCTAGATTCCTTATTGTTACTTTTTGCAGTTCTGACCTCTTTCAATTCTTGATCTCTTGCTTCCTCATTCGGGAAAATCTGAAAACTATTTGCGGCTTTAGCCATCTCCTTTTTATCAAGGTAGTTTCTCTCTATTACCTGATCGTCCGAGTGTCCAGTGATTGCTTTTGTATTCCCACGGCCCATGAAAATTTCAAGATTCGTTATATATGTTTTTCTTAAACACTTGAAGGTGAGATTTCTGCCAGTGCCTAGTTGTTTGTAATAGTGAGAGAAGCCACGACTAAGAATATCTGACATTACTCTTTTACGACTTATTTTTATCTCTAGGGCGAGTATGTAATTATCTGTTCCTGAATATCTTTCTTGCCCAAGGTCTTCCAATAATCTTTCTAATGATTCTGTTATCGGAATATATATGTACTTCTTTTCACTTTCAGTTATTCTATGCTGAATTCGATTTACTTTATAGTCTTCTACCTTTATATATTGTATGCCATTACTCTCGTGAATGTCATCCCATCTCAAATTAGTAATCTCCTCTCGTCTTCTGCCGGTTTCTAGTCCGAGCCGAATTCCATCAGCAAGCCAGGAACGGAATAAATTTCGGGATGGCTTTACACCACCTTGATATTCTTTTACCCCATTCTCTGGGGTGATTCTTTCCAGTAAGGCTTTATATTCTTTAAACATTATTGCTTCTGGCTTGGGATTCAAATTCTTTCGTGGAACTTTTTCAAAATAATTCCTGATTGGGAAATCATATTCTTCTGCATACCATTTTAACAAGGAAGTATAGTAACTGAAGTACTTGTTAAAAGTTCTAGGAGCAAATCTTTTATTCTCTATATCGGAGAAAACCCTGCCGACCATCTCATTGTTTATTTCATTTATCGTACAAGTTGAAAGGTTGTACCCGTTTTTTTTCAAACACTCCACGAAGCTCTTAAAAGCTCGCGCGACATCCTTAATATGTTCTTTGCCTCTTTCCTTCCTAAGATGAGCCGGAACACCTTCGTTATTTAGCCACCCGATATATCTTGCAAGAGCATGAATCAGAAGAAACGGTTTGTTTTCGTTCTCATCTGGTTTCTGTGGTTCAGGTTTCTTTACTTTAATTTTTTTGATTTCGTATTCTTTGCTCTTTACTTCTTTTGCAAATTCAATAGCTTGTTTGATCGCTTCGTTTATATCTCTTGTTTCCAGAATCTTAAACCTTCTTGCTTTCTTGGTACCTGGAACATGTACCACCACTTTAAATTTATGTTGGTCTCCATGTTTGCATTGAGTTATGGGTTTACCTGACTCTTTGCATATGCCAGATACAGTTGTTTTACACCTATAACAGAAAACTTTTAGTCCTTTCCATTTTTTTGATTCAGGAATGAACAACGGTTTATTTTCCATCGAGGATATCATAGCTCCATTATAATAAGGATGTAAAGATTGACAGGATTTTCTTTTCGTTTTCCCCTTGTGGTTTATATTTTCGGGTGAGGGCAGTTATCTTTTTCTTCTTTTCCTTTATGAATGATTTTGCGGAAAGTTTATCTGGTAATGCACCACGATTATTCTGCTCAATTACATTTTCAAATTCCTCTATTAATACGAATCGTTTCTTTGTCCCTATATCTGATAAAATTCGAACCTGATTTTTTTTACACCAGTTTCTAATTGACCTGCGATCAGGGTACGGGAGGATTAATTGAATTTCTTCAATGTATAGGCGTCCGGTTGTCATGGATACCTCCTTTTTTGAATGGTTTAGGCTCCCAAGGATCCTGAACGGGTGTTTTAGGATCGCGTTCGAGAAATTCTGTCGGTTTTTCAACCGAATTCCTTACTGGATTCCTCAGCTCATAAAGTCTGATTTGGAATATAAGGCGTTGTTCGTAGTTCATAAGAATTGGATTAGGTTAATAAAATCCACCTTTCTGAACCTGGTAATGAAAACAATGCAAAGGAGGGAGTGAGTAAATTTCAACCAGGATGGGTTGACTTCATAGGGAACTTGGAATATTATTTACTCTATCCTTGTAATGACTTTGTTTCATTACTGGGACCCTTGGATAATTGATATCCAGGCCTTTCAACAGGTAGGGGTAAATCTTGTGATCTTCGCCCGGTT
>JBAWXY010000252.1:0-2329 GCA_037143835.1 Bacteroidota bacterium | reverse complement strand
TCTTTCAGCAACCAGATCTCCAACTTCGGTAGTTGAATATCCCATCCGGCCGGCTCCCATATCTTTTAATTTGTTAGCTGTTACATCCATAATTGCGTTTTCGATAGCACGGGCAGCTTTTTCTTCGCCCAGGTGATCAAGCATCATACCGCCGCATGAAATAGAAGCCAGCGGATTAATAACATTTTTACCTGTATATTTTGGAGCAGAACCCCCAATAGGCTCAAACATCGAAACACCTTCAGGATTTATATTTCCACCTGCCGCAATACCCATTCCTCCCTGAGTAATGGCTCCGAGGTCGGTTATTATATCCCCAAACATGTTGGTTGTAACAATTACATCGAACCATTCGGGATTTTTAACCATCCACATGCAGGTTGCATCTACATGATAGTACTCGCGAATGATATCGGGATAATCGGCTTTACCAATTTCATGAAATGCCCTTTCCCAAAGATCAAATACATAAGTTAATACATTGGTTTTTCCGCAAAGGGCCAGAGTATTTTTCTTTTTTCTTTTCCTTGTGTAATCAAAAGCATACCGCAGACAACGTTCAACCTGCATCCGGCTATATACCATATTTTGAATTGCAACTTCATGTGGAGTGCCTTTCATGGTAACACCTCCAATACCTGTATATACATCGCCTGTATTTTCCCTGACAACTACATAATCTATATGCTCCGGCCCTTTATCTTTGAGGGGTGTGGCTACGCCCGGGTAAAGCTTAATCGGACGAAGATTAATATATTGATCCAATTCAAAACGTAGTCTCAGGAGAATTCCTTTTTCAAGAATACCTGGTTTTACATCCGGATGTCCGATAGCTCCCAAAAATATAGAATCAAACTTTTTTAGTTGCTCTGGTGCAGAATCCGGAAGTACTTCGCCTGTCCTCAGATATCGATCACCTCCAAAATCGAACTCTTCGAAATTAAGTTTAAATCCAAACTTTGCAGCAACGGCACTAAGTACTTTTTTCCCTTCCCTGACAACTTCAGGACCGGTACCATCTCCAGGTATAACTGCAATATTGTAAGATTTGATCATAAGTTTATTTCTATATATGGTTATTTATTTGAAGCGTAATAATAGTATATTCGATTTACATTTTAACAAAAGAATGCTTATATTCTTTCTCTTTCAATCCTTCAATAATATTCAACATTTTCTCAGTGGCTTTTATGGCTGATTCAGTCTGGTCAGCATCCAACCCTCTTGTCTTGAATTCTTTTCCATTGAAATCCCATGTAATTACTGTCTCAACCAGTGCATCTGTTGCTCCCCCTGGAGGTATTGATACCTGGTAATCAGTAAGTACCGGATACTGTTTTCCAAGTTTGTCATAGATTACCCGTAATGCCTTCATAAAAGCATCATACTGGCCATCGCCTGATGAGGTTTCCTGGTATAAATTACCATCGATTTCGATCTGGATATTTGCAGAAGGTTTTAATCCGTATGAGAGGGAGAGAGAATAGTTTTTAATAAAGATCTTATAATTGATCTGTTCGTTACCAAGCACATCTGCAATAATAAATGGCAGATCTTCCGTGGTTACATTCTCTTTTTTGTCACCCAGTTCAATTACTTTCTGTGTAACTTTGGAGAGCGATTCCGGGTTAAGAAACAGTCCGAATTCCTCAAGATTTTTTCTGATTGTTGCTTTGCCGGACTGTTTGCCAAGGGCATATTTTCTTTTTCTTCCGAACCGTTCAGGAAGGAGGTTATTATAATAGAGATTGTCTTTACTATCACCATCAGCATGGACACCTGATGTCTGTGTAAAAACATTCTCACCGATAACAGGCTTATTCACCGGGATACGTATTCCGCTGAATGTCTCGACTATTTTACTTGCTTTGGTTATCTCAAATTCATTTATACCTGTTTCTGTATCAAGCTGATCGCGAAGAACACCAATCACACTAGAAAGAGGAGCATTACCGGCCCTTTCTCCGAGCCCGTTAATAGTTGTATGAATTCCTTTTATACCTGCTTTAACCGCTGAAAATACATTGGCAACGGCCAGATCATAATCGTTATGTGCATGAAAATCAAAATGAAGCGAAGGATATCTGTCAATAATCTTTTTACAGAAAGTGAAGGTCTGTTCGGGGTTAAGAATACCGAGGGTATCAGGAAGCATGAACCTTTCTATATTTTCATTCATTAACGAATCCAGCATATAGATAACGTACTCTTCCGAATGAATCATTCCGTTCGACCAATCCTCGAGATAGATATTTACCTGCATATCAAATGCTTCAGCCTTCCTTATAATTTCTTTAATATCACTAACATGCTTTTCGGGCGTTTTTCT
>JBAWXY010000251.1:0-2363 GCA_037143835.1 Bacteroidota bacterium | reverse complement strand
TCTCCCTCAAAGAACATTCGTGCTATCTTCTCAAAGTAGGGTGTATAGTCGGAAATAAAAAACTGATCTTTTACAATTCCGGAATTGTTCAGAAGATTGTTTTTTTCCAGGGCATCTCTTAAGATCATCGATACAATCCTTGCAGAATCAATTACCTCGACATTAAAATTGAAGATTTTGCTAATCTGATTTTTTATAATAGGATAATGGGTACAGCCAAGTATTAAAGCCTGTATTCCGGCGAGTGATTCATTTGTGAGGTAGGTACGAATTATTGCATTACTGATATCGTCGAATATAAATCCCTCCTCGATCATCGGAACCAGCAATGGAGTTGCCATTGAGACAACGGTTGTCGCAGGTGATTTTTCTTTGATTTTCTTTTCATAAGTCCCGGAACTGATAGTCCTCTTCGTTCCGATGACCCCGATTTTATTGAAATTTCTTGTGCCCAGATAATCCACAACCGGGTCTATAACATCGATAAGGATCGTTTTTTCCTGAAATTCTTTTTTAAGTGAGTCGAAAGCAGAAGCAGAGGCTGAGTTGCAGGCAACAAGGACAACCTTTGAATTATGTTCCAGAAGGAATTCGGTAATACGTTGTGAGTAATATCTTATTGATTCAGCCGATTTATCTCCATAAGGAAGGTGGGCAGTATCGCCAAAGTAGATCAGACTTTCACCAGGTAAAATCTGCTTAATTGCATGAGCCACAGTAAGTCCTCCGACACCTGAATCAAAAATTCCGATTGGTTGTTCTTTCACTTTGCGGGTATATTAAAAAAATGACCATCCCGGTAAAAGGATGGTCACCGGTTTAAGATATGTGAATTATTTTAATCCAAGTTTTGCTTTGGCAAGAGGCAAAACGTTAGTACTTTTTGTCTCATCAAAATAGAGAAGTGTACCTTGTGTGGTATCGAAAATATATACAAATCCATTCTCTTTGCCGATTTCTTTAATCGCTTTGTCAACTTTTATCACGACAGGTTGGAAAAGCTCTGACTCTTTCTCCTGCAATTGTGTCTGGGCATTTGTCTGGAATTCCTGAATTCGTCTATTCATATCCGTCAGTTCACTCTCTTTCGCCTGCTTTACGATATCACTAAGGTTTTTGCTTTCCTTAATATACGCCTCGTTCTTATTATTCAATTCAACTGTCATTAATTCAAGGACATTAATAAGTTCCTGTCGAAATTTAGTAAGGTTAACAGTGGCTGAATCATATTCCGGCATTGCCTGAATGAGTTCACCCTTATTTATATGTCCAAACTTCACGTTTTGCGCCAATGCGCTCTGCCCCACCAAAGCTACGAGAATTGTTAAAGCCGCTATACCTATAAATCTTTTCATTTTAATAATTTTATTAAACAATTAGTGCAAAAGTAATTAATTAATTTTTATAACCTAATTTTTCCAGAACCTGATCGCTGATGTCAAATTTCGGGTTAGCAAACAGGATATTTCCTCCTGCTGCTGTATCAAAAATAATTGCATAACTTCCTTCAACAGCTATCCCCTTAATTGCTTTCAGAATATCATCCTGGATAGGTTTAACCAGCTCTTCTCTTTTCTTGAAAAGGTCACCTTCCATACCAAAGTACTTATTCTGAAGATCTTTCATCGCTTTTTCCTTTGCGATGATTGCTTCTTCCCTTTTTGTTTTCATATCCTGAGAAAGAAGAACTGCCTCATTCTGATATGATTTGTACATCTGTTCGACGACAGCATAGCCGTCAGCGACTTCTTTTTCCCATTGCTGTGAAAGTTTATCGAGTTGATCCTGTGCAGTAGTGAAAGCCGGTATGTTTTTCCTTATATATTCGGAATCAACAAAAGCATATTTCTGAGCTATGGCCATAGCCGAAGTCAGAATAAATAATCCTATTAAAACACCTATTTTTCTCATAACTTTAAATTTAATATGTACTTAATTAAAACTGTTGACCTATAACAAAATGGAATTGAGATTTATTTGCGTTTGGAAAAGCTACAGGATCAGGAACAGGGTCGAAACCATAACCCCAGTCTATACCAAGTAGTCCGAACATCGGAAGATTAGCCCTGAGACCAATACCTGCCGAACGGTTCATTTTGAACGGATTATATTCTTTAAGCTGATACCAGGCTCTTCCTGATTCAAGAAATGCAAGGCCATAGATCGTTGCCTGCGAGTTAAGAGAAATCGGGTATCTGAGTTCAAAAGTGATTTTTGAATAAACGTTACCTGATGGTACGCCTTTGACAGGGTCGTTTGGAGTGAGTGATCCTACCCCTCCGTTACCAGATGTATAACCCCTTAAAGATATAACCTCACGACCAGACATGCTGTAATTATTCATACCGTCACCACCAACAGAA
>JBAWXY010000250.1:0-2379 GCA_037143835.1 Bacteroidota bacterium | reverse complement strand
AATCAAGGCTTCATTCTTATATCCTTGATACAACAACCACTTTATAGCCCTGGCATCATCAGTTTTATCCAGTCCAAGTTCAATCGTACCCTCATAAAACCGGACATAAGCCTTGCTGGATTTTTCAATCTTTAATACAGACTCATTTCCACGGAAAAGATGAGTCTCACCGGTAATATAAAATCCATTAAGTTTACTCTTTACTTTTTCCTTGTAACTGTCTCTGTGTTTTATTATCCAGGTGGCTTTTTGCTGAACAATCCTGTTTATTGTTTTAATGGAGGTCAGATATGGTACCCTCACTTTCACCGATGAATCTGGAAGAATACTGATTCCCAGAGTCCTCCTTATTGAATATACCACTTTGAATTCAATACCCTCTATATTGTGAGTTCCTTGGATTTTTGACATCTAAACTAAATATATGCTTAAATTATAATGAAGGTTGAAAAGAGGTGGCCTTATTCCGGTTTAATGGTAATTATTGTTATTTCGGGTGGCATCCATATCCTGAACGGAATCGACAAAACTCCAAGTCCACGGTTAACGTACTGAAATTGATTTCCTTCTGAGTAAAGCCCACTCCAATGAGGATAGAAATATTTTGAAGGACTCCATTTGAACTTTTTTGTAAGTATACCCATCTGCATGCCATGGGTATGCCCCGATAGAGTAATATCTATGTCAGTTTTTCCGGTCACTTCCTCCTCCCATTGATTAGGATCGTGGCTGAGGAGTATTTTCAGGTCAACACTGTGAAGCCCGGAGATTGCCTCACCAAGATCTCCATGTACCATATCAGGATGCCGCCCCTTTGTGAATATCCCTATCAGGCCGATCTTTGCATCTCCAACATTGACTATTGTAAATTCATCATTAAGAACCTTGTATCCAGAAGACCTTATCAGTTGATTCATTATCAATACATTATTGTCTCTGTCTGCCTCAGTGAAAAATGGTTGATAGGTTCCGAAATCGTGGTTGCCCATTACGGCAAAATTGCCATACCTGCTTTTAACTTTGGAAAGGATTGTGTCATTTCTGTCAAACTCTCTCCATCCATAACTGACAAAATCACCGGTATTAAGAACCAGGTCAGGTTTATAGGTGTTAACCTCATCCATAATCTTTTGCAGTAACTTCCCCTGATTATAAAAACCTGAGAGATGCATATCCGACAACTGGACAATCTTAAGTCCGTCAAGATCTTTATTTAAACCTTTGATTTTGATCGTAACAGCTTCTGTTTTAAAATTGAATCTTCCATATAGTGTACCAACAGCGATTATCGATAAAATCAGGACCATTATGGTCAGCCCTGTATTAGTTAACCATCTTAAATGGCCACCGGTTTTAATTCTTGCTAATCTGCCGGTGAAATGGAATATATTTAATATAGCTCTGGGAACAACAACCGCACACATCATTCCTGTCATATTCATTAACAGCCATATATGACGGGGAGTGTCGAAAAAACTTTTATAAGAATTTATTTCAAAAAACAGGACCCAGAGCCAGATACTAAGGATAACATGAATAATGATTGAAATGAAATATTTTGCCTTTGATACGCTGTAAAAATGCTGTCGCAAAACCGCCGGTGTCAGAACCTCAGTTATGATAAGAATTATCAGGAATCCCATTGAAAATAATTTAGCGTGTAAAAGTACTCAATTATTAATTATCATGATTATTGTTACATTCGCAACTGTTTAATAATATTTCCAAAATGACTGAAGTTAAGTTTTATGACCCTTTATTTGAGCCTGATACAAAACTGACCTATTCTGTCATTTCAGCAAGATTCGAAAACAGATGGATATTTGTCCGCCATCATAATCGTACCACTTTTGAAATTGCCGGCGGGCATATTGAAAAGGGTGAGACCTCTCTTGAAGCAGCCCACAGGGAATTAATGGAGGAGACAGGCGCATTAAGGTTTAACCTCAATTGTGTAGCGACCTATTCGGTGAAGAAAGTTGGAGAAACCGGATATGGGAGACTATATTTAGCAGAGGTTTTTGAAATGGGTCCAATATCCGACATTTCAGAAATTGCAGAGGTAATTTTATTGGATCATATTCCTGAAAACCTGACTCATCCTGATATTCAGCCACATCTTTTTAACAGAACTATTGAATATATGAAGATGGAAAAGAGAAGCTAGTGTAACCAAAACTCAATTTCTTCAAGAAAGTTTCAGAACCCCAAACCAATGTTAATAATTTAACAATAATCATATTTATCATATTAACTCTTTGATTTAAAGAATTTTTAGAAATTTGTAGAAAAATGAGTAAGAGTGATTTTACGATAAAAAAACAATAACTTAACCTGAAAAATATGATGAACCGAGTCCCGATGCATCGGGACGAGTTA
>JBAWXY010000249.1:0-2472 GCA_037143835.1 Bacteroidota bacterium | reverse complement strand
ATATTTGAGTATAACAAATGCCACGTATGCATCAACTAATGCTGTAAATGCCACAATATCGATTTCTGAAAGATATGTTGGATTAACTGTTAATGTTAATAATATTGAGTATTGGTATAAAGATGGGGTTACTAATGGTGATTTAATTGAAAAAAAATATGATCAGTTACAGAAAAACCTTGACGCAATAGAATCAGCTAATCCAGCCTTGATGCAGAGTACAGTTATTGTCAACGAAAACAATAATTTAAAGAACTAATGAGCAAAAAACGTTTGTTGAACTTTATTAATCTTATAACAAAGATGATCCTTTATAACCTGAGGATAATTTTTGCAAATAAATTTATCTGGTTTTTGTTGGGATCAGTTATTTTTTATATAGGTCTTTCCATAATTTATGTCTTTTCAAATAATGTTTCCAGGATGGAAGACCTTTATGGTGTTTTTCTCTTCTCCGGTATTCTTCTTGTATTTTATCCTGCAGTATTTGGAATTCAGAATGATCAGGATGCACGTACAATTGAGATTTTGTTTGGAATTCCCAACTACAGGTATAAAGTGTGGCTCGTCAGAATAGTCCTGATTTTTGTGATAGCTTTCCTTATTATGCTTGTTTTTACCTTCCTTTCTTCAGTTCTGATCGTTAAATTCCGTTTTGTTAATATGACGGTACAGGTTATGTTCCCTGTACTGTTTTTGGGAGTTATGGCCTTCATGCTATCCACAGTCGTCAGGAATGGAAACGGAACGGCAGTGCTAATGATAATATTTGGTATGTTCTTCCTTATACTCAGTGATGGTCTCAGAAAAAGCCAATGGAATATATTCCTGAATCCCTATGAACTTCCATGGGACGTTAATGAAAGAACATGGGCAATAATTGCCCTTAAAAACCGAATCATACTGATAACCGGGTCAATACTTTTTCTGCTTGCTGCACTTTATAACCTGCAGAAGCGGGAAAAATTCATGTGATTGATGTCTTGCGGTCTTGAAGTCTTACAGTCTTTAAGTCTGACAAATCAATTAATATTCAATATATTAGCCCCCCCTGGGGGGTTGGGGGGTAACCTACTCAAACGGATGCTCCCTACTAAAATCAGGCCGGTAGTTCTGGTAGCTATCTATATCCTGAACCCATCCGTTTCTGAAACCTAATCTTTCCATATCTTCAACAACAGCCTCATATTCTTCCCGGTAAATTGATCTGTTCAGAACACGATGATTCATTACTCCTGTTGTGGGATGGTATTGCGACATGAGTGAAAGATGAACGCCCGGAGATAACTCCTCGGCTATTGATCTTAATACATTTTTGCTCTCCTCAACATGACCGGGTAAAACAAGATGCCGTATCAACATTCCATTTTCAGCTCTGCCTTCTTCATCAACAGAAAGAGTGGACCCTTTCTGATAGTACATCTCTTTAATTGCTTTTAAAGCTACTGTCGGGTAATCGTAAGCATCAGAATAACAAGATGAAATTTCTTTCGTAACATATTTATAATCCGGCAGAAATACATCAATCAATCCTGACAGACTGCGAATTGTTTCAGGTTTATCATAACTGTTTGTATTATATACTGTTACCGGTTTATGTCCACGCGAATTCAGCCCTTTTATTATTGCCTTTACCTGTGGAACAACATGAGAAGGAGAGACAAAACCGACAGATGTAACACTCTTTGAAAGTATTTGTTCTATCTGATCCAACACCGTGTGCAGTTCCATCCGGGTATTTTGGTTAATTAAACCCGCCCGGCTTATCTCGTAATTCTGGCAATAAATACATCTGAGATTACATCCCGAAAAAAATATATTACAGATGCCATCCTTACCGCTTATCACAGGCTCCTCACCCTTATGGATACAGATGGATGCAATATTAAAACCTGCATCAATTCCGCAATAACCTGTTCCACCTTCAGACCTGTTTACCCTGCACTCTCTCGGGCATAAAGTACAATTCTCTATAATTAAAAGGTCACTTTTGTCATATATCTCTGCCGTTTTCAACCTGGTCATTGAATAATTTTATTTTATTTTCTGAAGTTAGAAGCTGATCACAAATATCGGAATGTTTACCGGTGTTCAAGCTACATCTTTGAACCACAAGCATAATACTTCAATTTTAATGTTAATAATTTTGGTGATTTAATATAAATATATACCTTTGCATCCGAATTGAGGCGTTATTGATACTAGGGGACAGGCGTCCCCTATTTTATTATCGCTTTTAGAAAATGATAGAGAAACAGAAAATACTGGGATTAGTTGAAGAGTTCATTAAGGGAACCGGACTCTTTCTTGTTGCTGTAAAGGTAAGCAGTTCAAACAGGATTACAGTGCTGGCTGATAAAAATGAGGGGATAACAATAGATGAATGTGCAGCAATCCACAGGCATATTGAGAAAAGCCTCGACCGCGATGCGGAGGATTTTGAGCTTCAGGTATCTTCACCAGGCCTTGATT
>JBAWXY010000248.1:0-2538 GCA_037143835.1 Bacteroidota bacterium | reverse complement strand
ATAAATCCCCACTTTCCACCAAGGCTTACAGCTGCGATTCCATCATTAAACCGATGAACATCGTCATATTGCGGATTGATAATATATTTCCCCGTTTTGTCGATAAATCCCCACTTTCCACCATCTATCCTATTGTACTTGTTCTTTTTCCCGCCAATGTTAACAGGTGCGTAATCTTCTGAAAAAAAACCGGCTCCATCGAATTGAGCACTGATAACAACCGTCCCATTTTTATCCATATAGCCATACTTGCCGCTTTGGAGGATCACATAAAAATCAGGTGCTTGCTTCGCTTGAGATTTATTATTTTCCTGCTGACTGCAAGACAGCAAGCAAAAAAGAATTAGCACTATGGTTAATGACTTTTTCATGAATCCCTCCTTAACTCAAAATTTATGATTTGATTAAAAATGGGAACTACATCCCTGATTGCCTTTTACGGACATCGGTAAAAAGATGTTAAGATCATAAGATATACAATAATAAACAGTAGTGGGATGCAAAGCATTACGGTGGATGCGTGCGTTTTCATCTTCTCTGTCTCCGTTATTTTTACAATCTGATCACACGATGGCCCCTCTTCATATTTCTTGATCGCCTTCCAAGTTTTTTTGATGTCATCACGGATCTTATAGAGAACTAGGAGCCAGCAGAGACTTAGAATAATCCCAATTATAGACAGTGGAATTTTCAGATATTGCAGTTGTTGTGTGGAAATTGCAACGAGCAAGCTGAAGTTCATGACAGCAAACTGGTTGAAATAGCTCTTATACCGGTCATGGTTAAGTGGGATAATGGTTTTGACCAATAGATCATATCCGTGATCAGGATTCATGTGCGCCCCCCCTTTTTTCGGTCAGATAAGTTTAACATTAATTTGAGTCGAGCAGACCAGTTTCTCCCGATTCCACAGGTTGATGTTTATTTTATCCGCTTACCGCGTGTTTCCCTCCAGACTTTCCACTATCTCTTTTTTTTACGTGACTTCTTTAAAGGTATCTTGTCTTCACCCCTAGTTCTGCTTGATTTAGACTCCACAATTACCTTGGCCTCTATGCCTGTTATTTGACTTAATTGGACAGTCGGAATATCCGAGATAGTTAAAGATGCCGTTCCTGCTTTTATTATGTAAGGATGATCCGATAGATTAACCTTAATATAATTAAATACTTTCCGGCTCCCTGCCTGAACATAAATCCGCACAGTTTTACTTTTGAAGTAATCGTATAATTCTTCATAGTTTATTCCTTTGAAATAAAGAGAATTAAATTTGATATAGTTAATACTATCAACTGTTGGATTTTCATAAAATAAGGCAAGTTTCCTTAATAATTCGTTTATATTCTGAATACTCCACTCAACATTAATGACTAAATCTGACTTATTACCTTTGTTTCTGATTTGTGGTTCACCTAAAGTAAATACTGTATTATCAGCGATGAATTGTAATGCTTCGTCAATATTTCTTTTACTTTCTCCGAGCTCATCCCGATTTTTTAAGGCAAGATTAAGGAGAGTTCCTTTTTCAAAGGCAATTCTTATTGAATTCTGGTTCTTTTCTAATTTTTCCAGAACATTTTCCCTTTCTTGCCTCAGGTTTTTGTACTGTCCTGCTGTCTCACTCTTAAGCATGGTAGACAGATTTTCCAACTCCTTCAAAAGTCGTATGTTCTCTGATTGCAATGAAGCGATCTGTTTGCTTCTTTTGACGTCTGCTTTTATTTCCTTTATTTTTTTCTCCAATACGCTGATATCAACGTTTGCCTTAATATTGAGACTGAACATCGTTGTCTTGTTCTCAAGAAGTCTCACGTCTTCAGAAAGCACAATTGTTTTAACTATGGCAGACGCATAGGTCCGTATTTCGTCCTTAGTTACTTGACTATTCTGAACTACTGTCTCGGACTCAAGATACGTCCCAATCTGTTCAACCGCAAGAAGCTTTGCATGTTCAAGGGCAATCCTTCTGGCATCGGCCTTGGTATCCCGATCCCCCATGACATACTCGCCAGTAGTTTCAACTTCATAAGTTTTAGCCAAGATGATCGAAGGATATAATGACATGAGGATTAGAATAATTAGAAATTTTTTCATTTCTTAAGATTTCCCTTATTAAAGTTGATGTTCGTTTTCTACATTTTTCGTCTGGTTTTCGGACGGTACTGCTGTATTTCAACCATGTATTCGTTGGCCCCAGCCCCTCACATGATTGTTCATCCATACCATAACTTTCGAGGAAACAACATCAATGCTTTCGTATTGAAATCAAGCATTTTCGTCGAGGTTGCCGATTTGTGCAGGAGGAAGGCGCCTACACCCTCGATCTCCTGAAAAATCACCCACCATAAATTCCATGCTTGAACCCGTTATCATCGAATATTTAGAAGCCTGGTGGCACCATACGAGTTATTTTAGGAACTATTATGGTGGCCCAGGATTTCAAAAAAACCGGATCTGGAATGACGCTTTGCCGCTGACGGCCCTGACGATTTTGCGTGAGTTCGATGCATCGAACTAATTTATCTATATAATATAATT
>JBAWXY010000247.1:0-2547 GCA_037143835.1 Bacteroidota bacterium | reverse complement strand
GCCCCACCATTCTCCTCCGCCGAAGGCTTGCGGAACCATCCAGACCGGTTTCTTACCGTTAAATTCTGCTTTTAGCTGACCTGCCACATCCCCGACTCTTGTAATAGGAATATCAGGTACCGGGTAAGGATCCGCCATCACGATGTCGAGAGCATTGATATATTTCCTTGAAGACAGGAATGGGGTCATAAATACTATTGATACGGGATGCCAGGGATCGTTCTCTTTGACAGTCTTATATATCTCCTCTAACTTTTCAGGTGAAATTTTATTACCGGTCGGTTCATCTGAGATATACCAGCCCAGCAATGCGGGGTGATCTCTGAAAGTTAATATTTCAGCTATAAGTCGATTCCGTTTTTCTTCATCACTCAGGCCTTCAATCTTCGAACCAACACCACCACCTCCTGATACGGAAAGCAGGTTATAATGCACCTTCATCCCAAGTTGGGCACAACGATCCATATAGGCTTTTCTTTCATTAAGAGTCTCCGGCATAATCTTCTGGTACGGAGACATCATGTTAAAACCCTTTACAACCTCTTCTTCCGGCAGAGTGGGATAAACAGGTGAATAACAGTAAAATCCAAATGGGAAGAACTGCCGTCTGTTCACTATTAAACCTCCAGTGAGCCGGTCTGTTTTTACTTCATTTGATTTATAGGAAAGAACAACAAGTTTTGTTGTTGCCCGGTATGTTGCTCCAGGACTGGTTGTTACTATGATTCTGGCCTCAATATTATAAACAGAGGGTACCAGATTGATTGAAAAGAGTAACCTTAAAATATTCCTTCCTGGTCTTCCATTCCATGAGGCAATAATCTCCTCACCAATCTTTATATTGATTGATAAATTATTTTTCGATCGAACAGCAGGTACATGAAGCAGGAATTCGCCATTTTTTTCAAAAGAATAAAAGCTCAGGCGGGAATTTATCGAAAATGATGTACTATCAATTATCTGGCTGTAAACATCAGGGCATAATATGTTTGCAAAAATAAATACGAATGCTATAATGGGCTTTACTTTCATGTTTTTCTCATCAGTTTAATTTCTGCTTAAAAATAAGCACTTTTAACTATAATTATACAAATTGGAAAACCGATCTGTTTTTTCATTTACATCAACTATTGTTTCAAGCCCATTTTCTGCTTCCTGGTTAATCATATGAGGAGCGTTCTGGTATTGATCATGGAGTCATTGAGAACAGAGAACAGTAAAAAGTGAATAGAAAAATAATTTCAGACAAAACAATAATTTATCAGCTAAAAATGCATTATCTTTAGGAATTCTTTGCACTATTTTTCTCTTAATATAATTAAAATCGGTGGTTAATTTTTTCAGTCGTAAAATGGCCGGAAATCATTTGAATTGCAGGTGCCTTGTGATTTTATTCTTATGTTTTGGAGGAATTGTCCATTTGCAGGCGCAGCCGCAATATTCAAGATTCGATCATCTCACTGTAAACGAGGGTCTGTCGAGTAACCGTATACGGTGTATATACAAAGATAGTAAAGATTATCTTTGGATGGGCACCGACGTAGGCCTTGATAAATACGATAGCTATCAGGTTAAAAAATACAGAAATGATGAAAAACAGCCTGGAACAATCAGTAGTGATATTTTAACAGGTATTTATGAAGACCGGGAAAAAAATCTTTGGTTTGGTACTTATGATGGTCTGAATTTGTATGATCCTGCTAAGGATAATTTTAAAGTATTTAAAAACAATCCAGCCGATAAAAACAGTATAAACAGCAATTGTATTACAGGTATTACCGAAGACAAAAAAGGAAATCTCTGGATTGTATCCGATGGAAATTGCCTGAACAAGTGGGTTCCCCAACATCATAATTTTATTAAATATCCATTTGAGAGCAAGAAGCATGAGTTATCTGTTCGCCCATCGAGGATGATAGCAAAGGATTCAAAAGGATACCTTTGGGTAGTTTCACTAAGTCGGGGTATTCATCGTTTTGATCCTGAATCCGGAGAATTTACAGAATATAACGACCCTTATATTGATTCCGGGAACTACTCCTATAAAAGCATATACATTGATAATCAAGATAAAATTTGGGTTGCAACAGATGGTAGCGGATTCTTTTCTTTTGATCCGGGAACTAATAAGTTTGAACATTTCGGAGCAAAAGGCGACGGCAAAGGTACTAACCAAAATATCGTACTTGATATTCTTCCGGAAAACGACCGTTATTTATTACTGGCGGTTGATCAGGGAGGGATAAACCGTTTTGACAAAGTATCTAAAACATTTGAATATATCATGTATGATCAAATAAATGATGAAGGACTTAATAATAACGGAATCTGGTGTTTTCATAGAGACAGGGAAGGAATTTTATGGATAGGTACCTCCGGCGGAGGAATCAACTATTATAATCCTAAAAAAGAAAGATTTAAATTGTTTACGCACAATAGTAATAATCCCAAATCATTGTCATATAATTTTACCGATTGTTTTTACGAAGATCATGAGGGTTTGATATGGATTGGTACCGATGGCGGCGGGGTTAATGTATACGATCC
>JBAWXY010000246.1:0-2562 GCA_037143835.1 Bacteroidota bacterium | reverse complement strand
GCCCGCCAACTCTGCCAGCTCACGGTAAGCAATGCTATTCCCAACGCAATTATCCCTGCAAATGCAAATATCCACCAACTCAACTCTGTTTTATAAGCGAAACTTTGGAGCCATTTGTACATGGCATACCATGCAACCGGGCAGGCAATTACAAAAGCAATCCCGACCCACTTTACAAAATCCTTATTTAACATCAACAGTATTTCATAGATTTTGGCTCCGTTTACTTTACGGATTCCTATTTCTTTTACACGACGCTGACAAGAAAAAATTGACATGGCCAAAATACCCAGACTGCATATAACTATTGCACATCCTGCAAATAAGGAGAATGTTCGACGGAACCTGAGCTCCGATTGATACATGTTTTCAACTGCCAGATCAAGAAAACTAACATCAACCGGAAACGATGGGGAGAGTTCTGAAACAGTTTTATTGATTTCTCCAAGTGAAGAATGTAATGATTCATAACTACTTGAATGAAGATTTACAAGGCAATATGATGTATAAGAATCGTTTCTAATTGCCAGGGAGGCAATGGGTTGATTTACAGGTTTGTAATGGAAATCTTTTACGACACCGATTATTTCTGAGCTATAACCCTGTTCGTTCATCATACCCATTGCGATTGTCCCTCCTACCGGATTGGATATTTTATTCTCACGGAGGAATGTTTCATTCACAATAATTTTCTTTTTATCCGAAGACAGGTTGTCACTATAATAGCGTCCTGAAACCAGTTGTAGTCCTAACATTTCAAAGAAGGCTGCATCTGCGCAGAATGTATCAAAATTTACATTCTTCTTTTCTCCGTTAAGGTCCAGTATGCTACCCCAATACGAAATTGTCTTACCTGGAAAATATTGAGTAAATGAGACCCTCTTTACGAATGTTTTTTCTTCAAGCAGGTTTCTGAGTACATCTTTTTTCTGGCTCAGTTGCTCCGTAAGTTTTATGCCTACCACATTATTCTTGTTAAAACCCAGATTATTACTCCCGAATCTTACTTGTTTCTGGACCAGAACGGTAAATGAAATCAGCACAATTGCGATTGTAAACTGCATGGTGACAAGAACACCCCGGAATGAGAAGTTGGTTTTATCGGGTTTTGTTGTTTTTTTTAAATTATCAACTGCCCTGGATGAAGAGATACGCAAAGCAGGAATGATACTGAAAGCAACACTTAAAACAACGATAATTGCCAGAGAAACAATTATAAAGCCGGGAGAATTTGTTAATTGCTGACTGTAGTGAATACCGGTATAATCCCGGATAAATGGACTGGCTGCATTAACAAGTTCGATAGCAACAAAAAGAGCTGCCAGAAAAAAGAGGAATGACTCGGCAAGTGCGTTACGGAGTATGGAAGACCGCTTTGCCCCGATTACCTTAATAACCCCTGTCTGTTTGATTTTTTCCTGCCACTGAGATGATGAAATATTAATAAAATTGATCAGGGCAATCATTAGAACAAGTGAAGCTACGAGGACCAGGATCTGAACTTTCTTTTTGTCGCCGGATATAAGATAATTGCTCCCGAGAA
This sequence comes from Bacteroidota bacterium, assembly GCA_037143835.1. Classification (GTDB taxonomy): domain Bacteria; phylum Bacteroidota; class Bacteroidia; order Bacteroidales; family VadinHA17; genus LD21. The sequence goes on along the minus strand of JBAWXY010000246.1, from coordinate 1,019 downwards.
GTGTAAATTTTGAAAAATAGATTTTAGTTAATGGAGTTAGCTTTGTATTCAGATAGCCTTTCCGGTTATCTTCAGGTATAAGAGATGCAATTGTTCTCGCTGTCTCTTCCGGATTCGCCCCCTTGTTTAAAAGTAGAAACGTCTGGAAATCACATTATCTTCAGGTATAAGAGATGCAATTGTTCTCGCTGTCTCTTCCGGATTCGCCCCCTTGTTTAAAAGTAGAAACGTCTGGAAATCACACCATCCCCATTCAGTATACTCACCTCCGTTTTCCTGAACTATCTTTCTGGTGGCAATAGATGTAATCGCACTGAAGGTAAGACATGAATTTGCAAGTGGCTCTTCAACAACTGCGCTTACTGCAAGACTTTTATTGTTATTGAGCTTTATCATCTTTCCCAGGGCCGGTTCCTTCCCGAAAAGCTTGTCCGACAAAGTTTTTGTGATAACTATTGTGAGAGGCTCTTTCAAGGCATCTGAAGCATTTCCTTCAATAAACTCGTAGGTAAAAAGTTTGAAGAAATCTTCATCTGCAAAAACAAGATCTGATGTAAAAGGCTCGTTATTTTCTGTCTGGAATACAGGAGCTTCCCATGTTCCTCCCATTCTTACTATTGATTCAACTCCCGGCACTTTCCGGTCAATGTGTTCTTTTAGGATACCAGGTGAGTAAAGGTGATCTTCAAGCCCGTAAAAATAGACACGGTCTCCGTTTTTGTGGTATTTGTCAGTTGTAAGCTCACTATAGCAATAAACAGAAAGTATGATTACCAATGTCAGACTAATAGTCAAACCCAGCAGGTTGATCAGATTGGTTACCGGTCTCCGGGTGAAATTCCGGATGATTGTTTTAAATAGATACTTCACCTTTTTTAATTTATTTTATTACTTCATCAATGTCAGAGTTACATGATAATCTGATTTTTAATATTTCTATGCTTTCAAGAGTACTTATTACCATAATGATGCCATAATTGTATGTGTGTGGTATAAAGCTATTTAAATATAAAGATAAA
>JBAWXY010000245.1:0-2581 GCA_037143835.1 Bacteroidota bacterium | reverse complement strand
CATAGAGAGACACAGAGGTTAATGTACATTAATTTCCAGATCTTTGGCCCACAGGAGCCTATCCTCTGCAGAATATTGCCACGGAGCGCCGTTGTTTTCGATATTATTGAAAACGGTTTTGAGTTCCCCCGGAGCAGAAGCTTCCTCCATTACGAGGTACCTTCGCATATCGACTATCAGTGTCGGATGGTTGATATTGATCGGGCACTCTTTTGCGCAAGCGTTGCATGTAGTACATGCCCAGAGCTCTTCCTCAGAAATATAATCTCTTAAAAGAGAACGGTTATCGTTAAAATCCCTTCCGTTTTTAACCATCAGCGGACCTTTCTCTTTCATCCTTGCTCTGAGGTCCATCATTATTTTTCTGGGTGACAATTTCTTACCGGTAATATTTGCCGGGCAGACAGATGTGCACCGGCCGCATTGAGTACATGACAATGAATCAAAATAGTTTTTCCAGGAAGCATCTTCCGCATCTTTTACACCAAACCGTTCAACGGGAACATCGGTAGCCGTTGCAGCAAAAGCTGTATCCGGGTTCAGCATAAGCTTTACTTCCCTGGTAATACTGTCCATATTCGGAAGTTTTCCCAGGGGGTCAAGTCTCGAAAGAAAGACATTTGGCACCGACATGAAAACATGGAAATGTTTTGAGTATGGCAGTATGTTGGCAAAGATAAAAATCAGAAGGATATGTACCCACCATGATATTTCATACATAAGCCTGAAGCTTTCAGCCTGCATACCGGCAAATAGCCCTCCGAGGACTTTGCTGATCGGGTAAAAACCAATTATTTCTTCACCTATAAGTGCCTTGTATTCAATATATCCGATATTCATTGTCAGAAGCGAAATCACCAGAATGAGGATGATTGAAAGGGCAATATTGGCATCTATATGAGATATTTTTTCCATCTCGATGCCCTCGAATCTTTTAATATTGAAAAAAAGCCGGCGGCTCAGAAAAATAATAATTGCAATGGCGACAAGAAGGGCAAAAATATCGCCCGAAGCCATTACAATGTTATAAACCGGTCCGAGGAATTGTAACGCTCTGTCGGTTCCGGTAAGTCCATCAATAACCATCTCGAGGCTTCCTAAAATAATAACGCAAAAGCCCCAGAAGACCAAAGCATGAAAGAATCCGATTATCGGTTTACGAAATATTTTTGTCTGGCCAAAGGCAACAGATAGCATTACATTGATTCTCTTTCCAAAATCCTTTACAGGGAAGGCAGGCCTGGTAAATTTGAAAAAACTGACAATCCTGTTAATGGTATAAGAGAATACTCCAATTGTTACCAAAAGGGCAATTGCAAATATTAGCTGTCTGCTCATTTTTTAATATCTTTTACAGCTGCAACAAGTTTTGGAAGAACCTTCATTGCATCGCCGACTATTCCATATTGAGCTGCTTCAAAAATCGGAGCATCCTTATCTGTATTGATTGCAACAATATATTTCGATGAACTGATACCTGCAAGATGCTGTGTTGCACCCGAAATACCGACAGCAATATAGAGATTCGGTGCAATGATCTTACCGGTTTGGCCGGTATGTTCATCGTTGGGTCTCCATCCTTCATCAGAAACAGGACGCGAACAGGCTGTTGCAGCACCAAGCAATGTGGCAAGCTCAACCAATGAAGGCCAGTTATCGGGAGACTTCATTCCTCTTCCGCCTGAAACAACAATATCAGCATCGGTCAAAACTATTTTTCCTGTCTGCTTCTGAACATCCTTAATCACAGTTTTCAGTAATGACCCATCAATTGGAACATTCAGATTCTCAATAGTGGCATTATTGGCTATTTCAATCAAATCAAAAGAGTTTTGTGCCAGGGTGATAATTTTAACATCAGATTTAATAACAACGTGTGCAAATGCATTTCCTGAATATGTTCTTTTATAAACTGTGAAAGGATTCAGATTTAACGGAAGTTTACTGACTCCGGAACCAACTCCTGCTTTCAACCGTACTGATAATCGTGGAGCAATAGCTTTACCTGTATTATTATTTGAAATTATAATGACAGTTGCATTTTCTTTCTGTGAAATTTCCGAAAGTACACTTGTATAAGCCTGATTATCAAGAGTAATAAGCTGGTCATTACTTACGCTAATGATTTTATCTGCACCATAATTCCCAAGCTTTTCTAACTCGCTCTCATCCACCTTTCCGATCGACACTGCTGTTACAGAAGTACTAAGCATTTTAGCAACTCCTGCTGCATAAGAGATCAGTTCAAAGGAAAGTTTCTTGAATTTTCCGTCCCAATTCTCGGTATATACTAATACTGACATATCGTATTGATTTACTTTTTTTAACTATTTATCAGATAACTTTTGCCTCGTTTTGCAAAAGATCAATCAGTAGTGCAGGATTATCAGCATCAATAAATTTACATGCTGCACGGGGTGCCGGCTTTTCAAATACCACGATGTGGGTAAGTGGTTCAACTGCAATAGGCTCAACCAATTTGACAGGTTTTGATCTGGCCATCATAATACCACGCATCGCAGCGATTCGTGGCTCTTTGGCAATCCCCTTCTGAACAATCGCTACGAATGGGGCAGGTACT
>JBAWXY010000244.1:0-2618 GCA_037143835.1 Bacteroidota bacterium | reverse complement strand
TTATTAACGGCCACAGGTATTATTTTCCCGTTAATAAATTTATGCCCTTTTAGAGCAAAATCGGAAATAAATTCAGCCATATTTTTTGCATCAACTGGAGCTTTATAGCCAGGAAAAGCTTCCTCAAGCATCTTTGTCTGTACAGCGCCCAGAGCCAGACAGTTCACACTGATACCTGATTCCATGAATTCCGCAGCAATACACTCTGAAAGACAAGCTAGTGCGGCTTTTGATGCGCTATAATAAGAGAGTCCTTTATACTTTGCACTACCCTGAAAACCTCCCATACTGGAAATATTTACAATATGAGATCCTTTTGACATTAAAGGTTTAACTATCCGTATAACTGAAGCAGGTCCAAAGAAGTTTGTTTCCATCATCAACCTCGCTTCATTATTTTCAATATCCATAAATCCTTTCGCAAACAGCAGACCTGCCATATTTATAAGAATGTCAACTCTCTTAAAATGGCTGTAAGCAGCGTCTCTGAACGATTCGATCTGTGTATCAAAAACTGAAAGGTCTAAAGGCAGAGTATGGACATTCTTAAACCGGGTTGAAAGACTTTTCAGAGCCCTTTCATCCCTACCGGTCACAAGAATCTGGTTTCTATTATCTTGCGCAAGATAAAGAACAACCTCTTTTCCAATGCCACGGGTTCCACCATTAACTATAATATTCATTTTAATTATTTATAGCTGAATTCAATTGCCATGTGCAAAATTATCTCTACTAAGATATTAATTTATTACTTCTTGTGGTGAAATATACCATTGGTTTTTCCTGTAGCATTATTCGGCACGGTTATTCCTGGTAACTCAGTTTATAAAATATTAATTAATTCACTCTTATTATGTATCATTTGTTAACATAATAGCGTATATTCGCGACAATTTATTTTATATCAAGCTAAATATTTAACAGAATTAAATAATCTGAAGATGTTCGATAAAAAAGTATCAATAATAGGATGCGGAAACATAGGGTTATCATTATTGCAAGGGTTACTAAAAGATAAGACTATTCCTGCAAATAATATTACCGCAACCAGAAGAAATATTCAAGAGTTGGCCCACCTGAAAGAATATGGAGTCAGGTTAACTACCGATAACATAAGTGCAGTTGAAGAATCTGATCTTATTTTAGTTGCGGTAAAACCTTATAATATTGTAAATATTCTCGAAGAGATTAAGGATCACCTGAATCCGACCAGACACATTCTGATATCGGTAACTGCCGGGGTTACTTTCTGTCAGATTCAGGATGTAGTCAGGACTTCAGTTCCGATATTCAGGGCAATGCCCAACATATCCGCCAGCGTTGGAAAATCAGTTTCGTGTATCTGCCATAACGGAGCTAACACAAAAGATATCGAATCTGTAAAATACTTATTTGATATTATAGGTACCACCATGACTATCGATGAAGAATTGATGGAATCGGCAACTATATTAGGTGCATGTGGAATTGCTTATGTCCTGAGGTTTATCAGGGCAATGATTCAAGGTGGTATTCAGATCGGGTTTGACGCAAGAACTGCAAGTGCCATTGTAAATCAAACAGTTAAAGGAGCAGCTGAACTATTAATAGAACGGGGAAAACATCCTGAATTTGAGATTGATAAAGTGACTACACCTAAAGGATGCACAATAGTAGGATTAAATGAAATGGAGCATAATGGATTTAGTTCATCATTGATAAGAGGAATTGTTGCTTCGTATGAAAAAATTGAAAAATAAGTCTCTCCTTACTAACGTCTCAAAACATTCATATAATATCATTATACGGGTTTGCCGGTAAGATTAATCTATCCACGGAATTTTTTTTTAAACAGTGTATATTAATAAGTGAGATTTTTTCGTTTATTTGTATCCTTCACATGTTAAGATACAAATTTGGAAATATGATCCTCAATTATACCGGTTCTCTATTCAGGCGACAATCACGAAATACATTTTTTACGATTCTGCTTTTATTTGCATCAGTTTCAATAATTTCGGGTCAGAAAAGCAAGGAAGAACCGCCTCCTTTCAGGGAGAGATTATTCTTTGGCGGAAATTTTGGATTGCAGTTAGGAACTATTACCGATATTCAGGTCTCCCCGGTTATTGGATTATGGATATTACCCCGTTTGGCTGTTGCTGTCGGACCCAACTATAGATTTTATAAATACTACCATGAACGTACTAATATATATGGAGGTAAAGGTTATTTACAGTTTGTTGTCATTAAGGACATTAACTCAATTATTCCTGTGGGAGTTCATATTGGTGTTTTTCTTCATTTTGAAGATGAGCTGCTTAGCCTCCAATCTTCCTTTTGGAATGCTCCAGTAACTTCTGAACGGTTTTATATTAACACCATTCTTGCCGGTGGAGGGATAAGTCAGCAGATAGGTAGGCGATCTTCACTGAATATCATGGTTTTATGGGCTTTAAATGAATCAGTATATGATGTTTACAGTAATCCAGAAATAAGAGTCAGTTTTAATTTTTAACTGATTCAATAAGTATTAAAATTGTTCTGATCTGTTATGGACTAAAGTCCACAAACGTCTCATTATCAATAACCCCGGACTTAAGTCCGGGGTTATTCAACTACCATAATTGTAGGGCTTT
>JBAWXY010000243.1:0-2631 GCA_037143835.1 Bacteroidota bacterium | reverse complement strand
GCCGCTAAACGCAGCAAAGGTAGACCTTTCGAAAAGTGCTGTTAATACTGGTTTTGTAGCGATTTAGCGGCATGTTAGCAGCAGTTTTTAATATAAATGTCTAAACAAAAAAATCAATAATTATCTGACCTTGGGTCATTTTTTCTGATTCGTTATTACTTTCAAAAAAAGACACAAGCATTCAAAACTATTCTATCGGCAGAATTGTTTTTAAGGACAATTTCAATAGTTATCAAATTGATGAAATAAACGCTTCGTCAAGTATTAATTGGATTATTTCTTTTTCAAAGAATAAACCACCATTCCAATTGGAGTACCAACAGCCATTCCTATCCCTATACCTAATGCAACATTACCTATTGCTGCTCCAACTCCTGCTCCAACAGCCATTCCTATAATTAAACCTATTAAAAGTCCCTTTTTATTAACTTCTGAGTCTTCACTTTTTTTCTTTGAGTTAGTTTCATTGTCTGTCATAATATTCAATTTATTAAGTTAGTATAATATCAATTAACTAATAAAGTTAAGAGTAAATATTATCATTTCAAAACAGTACCGAATGGATGCTTAAAATCTATCTTTTTGTTCAAAATTGCTGCTAACGCCCCGCTTGCAGCCGCAGTGCGGGCATTAGCAGGTCTTATTTTTGAATTTTGTTTCCATGTTAAGTAACCCCAACCTGCCTCCATACCACAATGCCCCGCATTGCTCGGCTGCAAGCTCGTTATGGGCTGTAGTTTCTATTCTTTCACAACTTTTCTAATGATTATAGTTAAGTCATTACGAATTTTTACTAAATACACTCCTTTTGCCAGACAAGCTAAACTAAGATCTAATTTTTTTTGCATTATTTGCTGTTGAAAAAGTAAATATCCTTGCAGGTCATAAATTAAGATATATAGGTTTTGTAATTTAACTGTTTCTAATAGGTTAATTGTTATCTTATTTTGTGATGGATTTGGGAAAATATTTAATTGCTCATGTGTATTAATAACTTCAATATTTGAAGTTGCAAAAATTGGAGGATTTGATAATATCTCTGCAGGCGATAATGAATAATAATTAAATGATTGCCATTCTTTTGTAACCCACTTAGACCTACCATTTCCAATACCATTATTGGCTGACCAGTCAGGAAGCCAACCTATGTTCAGGTTCAACCACCAGTCGGCTCCCATTTGCATAATATTTTTACAACTGTCACGATCATCAGTTTGGTTTTGATCATGTAAAATAAGTCGGGCTTCACAGGTACTAAACACTCCGATAACACTATCTACATCAACTTCAGCCCTAGATCCCAACGGCCAAAAATGAAAATTATAGCCTGCCCAGGGACCGACACCAACAATAACAGAAATACCACCTCCGTTATTCGATTCGTCGCGTATACCAGCATTTATTGAAGCATTATTTGCGAAGTCCTCAATAAAAGCTGCACCCTGTGGATTATCAGACTGCACTTCAATCCATTTCCCATTCTTATATAATAGTTTTGACAACATATTCCTGATTTGACACCGGGTATTTGAAGCCTGACTACCTTCAACTGGTATATACACCTGACCCCAACTGGTCATAGCACGGAACCACTCTCCCTGATTATTTTTGGCGGGAACGGGATTTTGTCCATTTGCTGCTCCTGATGCCCAGCTATAATAACTTGGAACCCCATGTAAAGCGGCATCCGGGAGGGAAGCCATATCATCAATAATTGTTTGCGTAGAATTTTGAGAATAGTTAATATTAAAAGAAAATACTGTGAATAATAAAATGTAAAGCTTCTTCATTAACTTACCTTATTTAATATTTAGTAGTCCCCAAGTAACATGGGTCATAGCTCTTTGAATAATTACAACTTGCAATGTTGTTATATGAGAAAATGTAATAATTATAGCCCCCAACGCTTTGCCTGTAAAACCATTTGCCGTTGAAACCTAAACTAAGCAGAAAAACCTTATCAGCATTGGTTTTACAGGCTTGTTACCAACCGTACATTATTGTCTTGAAATCTGGTAATCAATTATTAACAAGTCAGCTGACAGATTCAATTTATTTGTCAATTTACGTATCATTTCAACGGTTAGCTTCCGCTTTCGGTTTAAAATCTCAGAAACCCTGCTTTTACCTCCAATTTCATCAACTAAATCAATTTGTTTCAGATGTAATTCTTGCATTCTGATTTTTATGGCTTCAATTGGGTCAGGAGCTTCTATTGGATAGTATTTCTTTTCAAAATCATCCACTAACAAAGCAAGGATGTCTGCTTCATCACTCTCTGGTGTTTCAGGGGGAGCTTCAAAGATTTCGTCAAGACGGTTCAATGCTTTATGATAATCTGATTCAGTTTTTATAGGTCTGAGGGTCATAATTTCCATTGTTTTAGATCATGTTTGCATCAATCTTATTATATTCGATATGGGTACCAATGAATTTGATAAAAACCCACTGCTTTTCAAAATTGAATTTGGCTACAAGTCTGAACGAATTGCCTTTGATGTTGAAAACAATCCTGTTATTTTTAAGAATACTTGCATGAACATACGTTTTTTTAACTTCATTCGGACTTTTCCAATCTGAACTCATTGCTGTGTCGTACCATGTCTTTAAATATTGTTCGCAATCAGGATT
>JBAWXY010000242.1:0-2635 GCA_037143835.1 Bacteroidota bacterium | reverse complement strand
AGGTTGTCCCAGATCAGTTTCTGTTGGTCAAATAAAACAGATTTCAATAACTCTTTCATGTTAATCTTGCAGAATAAAACATGCGCAAATATACAAAGTTTCTATTTTAAATAGCTAATATCTGTAAAATATTTCTATTTTAAATAGCCGGTCATGACTTCTAACAAATTCGGTTTAATTAGGGGTCGCTGATAAACAGTATCATTGATTTTTCTCATTCCCTTGGCCGACTCAAAATCTAGACAACGAGGATCACCTTGTTCAAAATTTCTTCGAGAAGCAGGGGTATCTGCCTCAAGGCATCCCTTGCTGAAAAACTTGCATAACCCAGAATGTATTGCATATGCATATTCTCAGAGATCGTTTCCACTACCTCTCAGTCGTCAAGGTTCATCAAATATAGCTATAGATATCTAAACAACAATGCAATTCTATTTAGCCTGAATAATTCACAAAAATAAAGAAAAGCTATGGTAAATTCAAGATAAATGATTATCTTACAGCGTCTTACAACCGTTTTACCATGAGCTTTTCAGAAAATAAAATTACAGAAAAAACCTCGATCAACCAAACAGATCAGTCAATTTGCCAATCACGGCTCTTTGATTTGCAACCGATTGATAATAAAAGAGTTGAAGTTAGTTTCACTGCCTCAGACATCTCCTCAGATGGGGGTCTACTTTTAGTGAAGGAAATTGAGAGTCAAATTGGCATCATTAAATCAGTTGTTTCCTGCATCAATGACACCCGTCATCAGGGTTATATTGATCACTCCCTGGAAGAAATTGCAGCACAACGTGTTTATCAAATCGTTGCTGGATACGAAGATGCCAACGATTGTGACAAATTGCGCGATGATACAATTCTGAAAATGAGTGTTGGACGTTTACCCGTGACTGGCAAACCATTAGCGTCTCAACCTACTATGACACGTTTTGAAAACACGCCAAAAGTGAGTGAACTCTACAATATCGCTTACGCATTTGTGGATAGCTTTATTGAATCCTATAAAAGTGAGCCGCCTGTTATCATTATTGATTGCGATGACACCAACAGCGATACCCATGGAGCCCAGCAACTATCACTTTTCAACAATTACTATGGCGAGTATTGCTACATGCCACTGCATATTTATGAAGGACTGTCCGGGAAATTGATCACTACAATACTTAAGCCGGGAAGACGTAGCAAGGGGGCAAATGTTTTCAGTATACTCAAAAGACTTATCGTGCACTTGCGCAAGATGTGGAAAAACACAGTTATTATTATCCGGGGCGATAGCCACTTTTGCTGCAAAGAGTTGATGGACTGGAGCGAAGATAAACCAGGTATTTGCTTTATTACCGGACTGACTGGCAATAGTTTGTTGCACTCAATGATAAAGAACCTTGTTGAGAGTTGTGAATATCAATTCAAACGCTATGGTAAAGAGGTTAAAAGATACCACTCTTTCAATTATAAGGCAGGAAGTTGGAAAAACCAACAACGGGTGATTGTTAAGATTGAAGTGTCGGGTAAAGGAACCAATATTCGGTTTATTGTTACCGACTTATGGGAATACCGGGCCAAAGCCCTTTATGAGCAAGGTTACTGTGGGCGGGGCAGGATGGAGCTCAACATAAAAGACCACAAAACTTACATGTACTCCGGACGTATGTCTTGCAATAGGTTTTATGCCAATCAGTTCAGGTTATTCCTGCATTCTGCGGCATATGTGTTGATGCACACCTTGCAGGAAAATATGTTGAAAACCAAAGGTATGGCATCAGTTACCATGAAAACATTGCGCGAAAGATTTATTAAGATAGCCGCGCAAGTCAGGGAAATGAAAACCAAAATCAAAGTAGAATTCCCAGCAGCATGTGCGCAGTCTGAATGTCTTGAAAATTATTTTCTCGAGATCGGGCAGCTTCGATGTTAGCTGAACGCAACTCCCATCACATATATCGCATTAAATCAAACACTTGACATACTTAAGATAGGAAAAATATGCGCTACATTGTAAAAATCGTATATTTTCGGGTAACACAGATGAAAAATTATACCTCCCCGACAGCCCCATAGAGTAAATCGGGGCTACCGTACACCAAATGCAAGCAATTCTCAGATTAATTTTACCAAAAAACGAGGCGAATCCACAATTTATTACTTTTATGAATTATTCAGGATAGATCTGTTACTGTCTTATTAGATTAATTTATACTTTTGCAAAAAAAATTATGACTACTGTTATCATCAACGAAAGATCAAAAAAAGGGCGCATTATTCTTGATTTGGTGCGTGAATTGAGTTGTGGCAAGATTATCAATGATGACAAGGTATATTTACCAAATAATAAAACGGCCTTGGCCATTCAGGAAGCAAGTGAAGGAAAGACGATTAAATGCAATGACTTTGAAGATTACCTTAATAAAGTTCAATAATTTTGTATTCTATATGTAAGGGGTGAGTGGAGAATCAGGCATTCTCAAGTATGAAGTTGCCGTCAATACCAAGTTTCTTATGAATTTTTTTTGCGAGTGACATGCCAATATTGGTTTTACCTCTCAAAATATCACTAATCCTTGCTTCACTCACTTCAAGTTCTCTGGCAAGATCACGCTGTTTCATCCTGCGCTTATGCATGGCATCTTCA
>JBAWXY010000241.1:0-2646 GCA_037143835.1 Bacteroidota bacterium | reverse complement strand
ATTTTATCTTAAAATTAACTACACCTGATATGTTAAAAAACTTTTTTATTAATGTATTCCGCAATATGAGGAAGCAACGAGGATATCTTCTCTTAAACGTGGGCGGTCTGGCAATCGGACTTACCAGTTTCATGTTCATTACATTGTATGTTATACATGAACTAAGTTATGACAGGTTCCATAAAAACTATGAAAATATTTACAGTTTGAAAGTTGTTGGCCGTATGGCTGGAGGAGTATTAGATCAGGCAGTTACTGCAGCCCCGATGGCTCAGGCTATGCTGAATGATTATCCTGAAGTTTTACATGCAACCAGGGTGACTCAGTTGGGAGCATGGCTTATTCGTTTCGGCGAAAACAAGTTCAATGAGGATGGTGTTCTGTTTGCTGATTCAACATTCTTCAGTGTTCTTGATTTTAAATTACTTTCAGGAGATCCAAAAACTGCTCTGGTGCGACCACGTTCAATGATTCTTACAGAAGAGTATGCAAAAAAATATTTTGGAAATCAGGACCCGATGGGACAAAGAATAATTGTTGAAGCAGATACTATACTTTATACAGTAACAGGAGTAGTTCAGAATGTTCCTGATAATTCACATATTAAATTTGATATGCTTGCTTCCATGAGCACATATCCGGGTCAGGCGAACAATCAGAACTGGGTAAGTCATAACTTCTATACCTATATTGTGGTGAAAGATGGAACAGACAGTAAGATACTGCAGGAGAAATTCCAGGGGATGATAACCAAGTATGTTGGTCCTCAGATTCAACAGATCCTGGGCTTTTCTATAGATGATTTCAAAAAATCCGGCAATGATTTCAGCTATGCTCTTGAACCTTTAAAGGATCTTCATCTGAAAGGTGCAACACAGTACAATCTTGAACCATTGGGCTCCATGAGCACCGTATATATTTTTGCTGTTATTGCAATTCTGATACTCATTATTGCTATCATAAATTATGTAAATCTTGCAACTGCAAAGTCAGCAGGGAGGGCAAAGGAAGTTGGAGTAAGAAAAGTTTCAGGAGCTAATAAACCGGGTCTCATTTCTCAATTTCTTGGTGAATCACTTTTAATTGTAACAATGGCCACAATACTGGCAGTATTATTGGTATATGCCTTTACCCAATTATTTAATCAACTTATTGGCAAAGAGCTCTCATTCGCTATTTTTGATGGTTACCTGGGTTATATTTCCCTGATCGTGCTTATAATTGTTGTTGGTATATCTGCTGGTTTTTATCCTGCCTTTGTACTTGCCTCCTTTAATCCGGTCGAGGTTTTAAAGGGAACTTTAAACCCGGGATCAATGTCAAAAAGGTTAAGAGGTATTCTTGTTGTATTTCAGTTTACAGTTTCGATAGTAATTATTATAGGATCAATTATTGTCTACAGCCAGTTGAATTTCATGACAAAGAAAGACCTGGGTTTTGAAAAGGAAAACCTCATAGTAATTCGACGGCCTGATGCTTTCTTCAGGCAGATGGCCTCATTCAGGGACCAGCTTTTACAGATCCCCGGTGTTGAAAAGGTTGGTTATTCACGTCAGGTGCCCGGAACAAATTTTAATAATAATGCATTTTTCAATGATGAGGATGCTGAAAAGAAAACCTATCTCTTGCAGCAGACTCAGGTAAGCTTTGACTTTCCTGAAGCTTTAGGCGTTAAACTTACCGATGGCAGATTCTTCTCACGCGAGTATAATACTGATTCGGTTGCAGTATTGCTGAATGAAGCAGCAGTTAAGTCATTGGGATTGAAAGATCCGGTAGGAAAATACATTCTTCAGCCAACTGGTCCGGGCCAGTTTCAGAAATTAAAGATTATTGGTATAATGAAAGACTTTAATATTACTTCATTGCATAAACCCATCGATCCTGTTTGCTTTACAGTTTTGGGGCCGGGAGGCGGAGATCAATATGCCACAGTCAGACTTTCAGGGAGTAATACCAATGCAACGATAAGAGAGATTGAGCAAAAGTGGCTGAGTTTTACTTCCATGCAACCGTTTCAATATGATTTTTTCACTGATACCTGGAATAATCTGTATAAATCGGAAATGAAGACGGGGAAAATATTTATTCTGTTCTCTGTACTTGCAATCTTCATTGCATGTCTTGGATTACTTGGTCTTGTAACATATATAACAAACAAAAGAACCAGGGAGATCGGGATAAGGAAAACTTATGGAGCATCCATAAATGTTGTTTTGAGACTGCTGTCGAAAGAAGTTGTTTATCTGATTCTCCTTTCATCAGTAATTGCATATCCCATTTCTTATTTTGGAGCAAAATACTGGCTCGAAGGATTTGCAGACAAGATTAGCATAAGTCTGTTTGTTTTCTTGTCGGCAACATTGATTGTATTAATTATTGGGTGGCTGTCAATAAGTTATCAAACCATTAAAGCTGCAAATTATAACCCTGCCAGTGCCCTGAGAATAGAGTAATATCAAAGTGTAAAAATACCTCATTATGAAAAACATTCAGATACGGATCGTGACTCTGGCAATTATTATAGGGTTTTTTAGCGGGTGTAAAACAACCATTAAGACAACCCCTGTCGTTTTTAACCAACTTCTCAGGGAGGGATGGAGTATCGCATCTGCTGCAGATATAAATGTTTCCGGGGATCTTATC
>JBAWXY010000240.1:0-2650 GCA_037143835.1 Bacteroidota bacterium | reverse complement strand
ATAGATTCCAGAGTATTCTCAAGAGTTTCCTGAAACCTGTTAGCATTTTCAATCCAATTCAGAATTTTTTCGCTGGCCATAGGATATTCAGGAGTGCGCATTGATACAGTTCTGTAGGCGAATTCTTTTAATTCAATAACATTCTCCAGAACTTTCCTGAAATAGACTCTGAAGAATGAATCAGTAATAAAAAAATATCGCTTCCGGTCTGATGCAAATGTCTTGTAATCAATTATTTTATTCTGCAGAAGAAAGTTCAGTGAGTTACTTACTGAGCTTTTACTGGCTTTAAAATACTTCACCATCTCGTCAAATGTTTTTTCAGGTGGATCACTCACTGTGAAGTAGGCTACAATCCTGCCCTGCATTGGGGTCAGACCAAACTTCTCAAATACTTTACCGGTCTCTTCAATAGTTTCGCGGGTTCGCTTTTCCTGATTTAACATATTTTCTGATTTTGAATATTCCATTCAACAAATTTAAAATAAATCCTGATCAGTTCTATAACTTTTGAACTAAAAAAACAAATATTTATTTTCTTGGTTCAGTCAGATAAAAAGATTAGTTTTGAAAGATTGAGAGTAAAAATAAACCATAAATAAAAATTCAGTTTATGACAACCAGCAATTCTTCAAACGGCATCAGCAGAAAAGATTATATTTTTTCAATAACCATAATCGGTCTGTTTTTTTTCATTTTCGGATTCGTCACATGGCTTAACGGGATACTCATCCCATTCCTCAGGACAGCCTGTGAGCTAAATGATTTTCAAGCCTATTTTGTAACTTTTGCTTTCTATGTCTCCTATCTTGTTATGGCATTGCCCTCTTCGGTAGTACTTAAAAAAACAGGTTTTAAGAATGGAATGTCACTGGGATTGTGGATTATGGCAGCAGGCGCCCTGATTTTTATTCCTGCAGCAATGAGCAGAACCTTCAGCCTTTTTCTCATAGGATTATTTGTTGAAGGGACAGGATTAGCTCTTCTCCAGACCGCATCAAACCCATACATAACTATCATCGGACCACGCGAGAGTGCCGCAAAGCGGATAAGCATAATGGGGATTGCAAATAAATTTGCCGGTGCAATTGCTCCGATTATCCTGGCCAGTATTATTCTGAAAGATTCAAAAGTACTTGAAGAAAAACTTGCCCAGGCAGCCGATGCAGCTACCCGTAGCGGATTACTCGATGAACTGGCCGGCAGGGTTATTATGCCCTATATTGTAATGGCTGTAATTCTGGTTCTGCTTGGTCTTTTATTACGTTTTGCTCATCTCCCTGAAGTTGATACAGATGCCGAAGATGAGGCAAGTGGTGAATCAAATACCAAAAAATCAAGCATCTGGCAGTTCCCTCATCTTTTGCTCGGTGTTGTTGCTCTCTTCTTCTACGTAGGGGTGGAAGTTATTGCCGGCGACACTATTATTAGGTATGGTCAGTCGATAGGTATTGCAATGGAGTCCGCAAAATATTTTACATCGCTCACTTTATTAAGTATGATACTCGGATACCTCATTGGGATTATTTTTATTCCGAAGTATCTCAGTCAGGTTACAGCATTAAAAATGTGTACAATCCTTGGTGTTATTTTTTCGCTGGGTGCCATCCTTGTTCCCTCTCATCTTGTTTTCTCCATGTCGTTTATTGACATTATGACATTTAAGTCGATCGAACTTGTTTTACCCATAACAGTTTTATTTGTTGCACTTCTTGGACTTGCCAACGCCCTTGTCTGGCCGGCAATGTGGCCACTCGCACTTAACGGGTTGGGAAGATTCACAAAAACCGGATCAGCAATGCTTATAATGGCTATTGCCGGAGGTGCATTATTACCTTTATTATATGGCAAACTGGCTGTTAGCTTTTCGACCCAGTTGGCTTATTGGATATGCGTCCCATCATACCTTATAATAATGTATTATGCATTTATAGGTCATAAAGCAGGGAAATAATATGGGTTTCAACCTGAAAGAAATATATGACTACTTTGTTACGGATGGTACCTTCCTTAACGGGGAACCTTATGGCAGCGGGCACATTCATGATACATTCCGGATAGTAACCGTTGAAAGGGACAAAGATGATTATATACTTCAGCGTCTCAACAATAAGATCTTTAAAAACATTCCGGAACTTCAGCATAATATTGAAAGAGTTACTGTTCATTTAAGAAACAAACTAAAAGCTGTACCTGGTTCCGATATTAAAAGGGAGTGCCTGAGTCTCATCCCTTCCAGCGATGGCAAAAGCTGGATCATTGATAAGGAGGGTAATTACTGGAGAATGTACATCTTCATTTCCAACCATCGTTCTTATAATATTGTTGATAGCCCTGATAAGGCATTTGAAGGAGGAAAAGCTATCGGACGCTTCCAGGCAATGCTGTCTGACATGCCGGGAGGTCCTCTTTTTGACACAATTCCATGGTTTCACGATATCGAAAAGCGACTTCAGACATTCCACCTTAAAATTAGCGAAAACCCTATAGGCCGTGTCGGTACAGTGGGCGAAGAGATAAATCAGGTTCTTCAGAGGGCGGAGGAGATGAAGATTATACTTAAGTTGGGGGAAGAGGGAAAAATTCCTTTACGGATCACGCACAACGATACCAAATTCAATAACATACTGCTTGATGAGAACGATAAAGC
>JBAWXY010000239.1:0-2694 GCA_037143835.1 Bacteroidota bacterium | reverse complement strand
ACGGATGTCTTTCAAAATAAGATCCGGTTAAGGGATATTGTGGAAGCGTTGGAACAGAAATCCGGCGGAGAACGATTATCGAGGGAAACAGAAAACCTGATAGATGACAATATCAGATTGATCGAGCGAATCAAGGACCGCGAATTTGTGGAACAGATTATTCCAACAAGAGCAAGTATCAAGGAGGCCATAGATATTTTTTACATAGTTAATGCAAGCGGTGTAAATCTGACGGATGCGGAATTGGCACTTGCACAGATTTCTGGTTACTGGCCCCAGGCAAGAGCCAGGATTAAGGAAAAATTGAGCAAGCTTGAAATGGATGGCTGGGTGTTGAATCTTGATTTCATGATGTATGTTCTGCTTGGCGTCATGCACAATTCGGGGTCCAAGATGGAAAAGCTACATACGGTCGACAATATGCCCAGGTTAATAGATGTTTGGAATGAGCTCGATCAAAAAACTCTGGATTATGTTTTTAACCTGATGAAAACACATGCTTTCATCGATCATTCAAAGGAGATCAATTCTGTTTATGCCCTGATCCCAATCATAGTTTTTGCCTTTAATAAGGGGAAAACGCCAATGACACAACAGGAAATCAAAAAGGCCATTAAATGGTTTTACTATTCCCAGATACGTCAACGATATATCAGCCAGCTACCGCAGAAGCTCGATAAAGATCTTCGTATTGTTTCAAGTGAGAATACCCCTTTCGACAAACTAATTTCGTTGATTGAAGTAGAACGAAAACTTGAGATTGATAAGGATGAATTCATTGGCGTTGGAGTTAGTCACCCTCTTTGGGGATTAATGAAGTGGTATTTTAAAAGTAAAAATGCAGTTTGTCTTAGTACCGGCATATCTATCCGGAAGAATATGGGTAAAAAATATGAACTCGAATATGACCATATTTTTCCTTATTCTGTGCTTGCAGAACATGGTTATGATTTAAACAACAGAGTTAAATATTCCCTGGCACAGGAGATAACAAACAGAGCGGTCTTGACCTCAATTGGAAACAGGAGCAAATATGTGAAGTCTGCGGAAGGATATCTGAAAGAAGTTCAACAAAATTTTCCAAACTGTATCGCATTGCAATGCATTCCAGACGATGAGGAATTATGGAAACTTGAGAATTATGAAAAATTTCTCGAGGCAAGGCGAAAACTTCTTGCGAAAGAACTAAATACCTTTCTTGATGGTCTGACTAAAATACATGAAGAAGAGGTGACCATGGACGTTTATGATCTTATCCAGGCAGGTGAAAATAACGAAGTAGAATTCAAAACAACCCTGAGGTATGATATCAAGCAAAATACGGTCAATAAGAAGCTGGAGAATGTTGTTTTGAAGACCATTGCAGCATTTAGTAATGGCCAGGGTGGCACCTTGATAATTGGGGTTAACGATGACATGGAAATAGTTGGTCTTGAAAATGATTACAGCACAATTAAAGAGGGGTCAAAAGATGGATTTGAAATCCATTTAAGAAATCTGATCAACAAAGCGTATGGCGTTGAATTTGCTTCGACTCTGAAAATTACCTTCCCCGTAATCATGGATACCGAGATCTGCTGTGTTGAAATCCAGCCAGGTAAAAAGCCTTTATTCACTGAGGTTATTGAAGACACAGGAATAAAATCAGAAAAGTTCTATTTAAGGAGTGGGAATTCTTCTCCGGAACTGCCAATCAGAGAAATACCCACATATATCAGGTCTAGATTTGATAATTATTTCGCTTGAGAAGATTTTAGCCATTTCTTTCAGGCTTAGACTATATAAACACTATTATTAACCCATCAAGACCATCCTATGTTATTCGATTTCCAAGAAAACACCATCGAGTCCGAAAAGGAGCGAAATTTTTATTTCAAGTTTTTCGCCGGTTACTATTTCAACGAATTGGTTCCAGGTACTGACAGCAGAATTCAAGATTTTTGTAAACTCCTGAATTCTTCACCTTATCTTTTCAATGACCCCGATTTTGGGATTGAGTTGTCTCTTGGTAGCACACATGTGACCTTCGACTTGCATGCATATCTTTTCGACCGGCAAACAGACCGGGGTGAATTGGCAGATATTTTTATTGTTGATCAAGTGAAAAGCGTTTGTATAGCTATCGAGGCAAAATGGCTGGAAGATTGGGATTATGAAAAAGACATCATTTCCAACAATGGCCGTATCCAAAAATTAAAAGAAATAGGACACTTTAAGAATGTATATCAGTGTTTATTGATCAAAAGGTCTAAACTTGAAAATGGAAAGAAGAAGGAAAAAAAAACGGGTAGTAATTACTCCCGGTTATTTGATAAAAAAGACATCCCGATAATCCTAATTACCTGGGAGTGTTTATTGGAGAACATTGACGAACCTGCTGTAAGAAATTTTTATAAGCATTATATAGAAATGTCAAAAGCAGACTTCAGAAAAGGATTGAAATTCTGATGGACTAATCATGATTGACAATCAATACCTCCATTAACCTGACCATGCTTAGCGTATCCATCTTGCAGTATTCAAGCAAATTATCTCTTTTCAATCTCACAGAATCAGATTCTACGTCATGATAGAGACTCTCATAGGTAAGACTGGCAGTCCCCCCTTCCTGAATATTCAGATCAGAATAGGACAAATCAGGTATGAGTGCTGGCAGAACTGCTTTAAGAGAATAAGAACCATTCATATCCGGTA
>JBAWXY010000238.1:0-2723 GCA_037143835.1 Bacteroidota bacterium | reverse complement strand
AATTCGAGCGAAAGAACTCCGAAAGAGCTGCAGGAAAAGCTAAAAAGACTTGGCATTACAGTGGGTGAAGATCATTTTTACACAAGTGCCCTTGCTACTGCCAGTTTTCTTTCGAATCAGAAACCGAACGGAAGTGCCTATATTATAGGTGATGCAGGACTCATACATGCTTTATACAGTGTTGGTTACACTGTTAATAATGTCAGTCCCGACTATGTTGTTGTCGGTGACACACACAGCTATAATTTTGAAAAGATTGAACTGGCTGTTAACCTTGTTATCAGAGGAGCAAAGCTTATCGGAACTAATCCAGATATCAGCGGGCCTGTTGAAGTTGGAATTACTCCCTCCACAAAGGCTCTTATTGCACCGATAGAAATTGCATCAGGGAAAAAAGCTTATTATGTAGGTAAACCCAATCCTCTTATGATGCGTAGTGCTCTTAAAAGGCTTGGAGTCAGAAGAGAGGATGCGATAGTAATCGGCGACCGGATGGATACCGATATCAGGTGCGGACTGGAATCAGAAATTGATACTCTGCTTGTTTTAAGTGGTATTACCGATCGTAAAGGAATTGACCAATTTCCATACAGTCCTCACTATATTCTTAATGGTATAATCGACCTTGTTCAATAATATGGAATACAGGATACTTGGACAATCGGACATTAAAGTTTCTGAATTAGCTTTTGGTGCATGGGCAATCGGAGGTTGGCTCTGGGGTGGCGCCGATTCAAAAGATGCAATAAAAGCCATTGAAACTGCAATAGATCATGGTATGACAACAATTGACACAGCAGCAGTTTATGGATTCGGTTTGAGTGAGGAACTGGTTGGTAAGGCGATTAAAGGGAAAAGAGCCCGGGTCCAGATACTTACCAAGTTCGGATTGACCTGGAATGAAAAGAAAGGAGAATTCTTCTTCGCATCACAGGATAATACCGGAAAAGATGTCAGTATTTATCGCTACTCTTCAAAAGAAAAAGTGATAAGTGACTGTGACCAGAGTCTGAAACGGCTTGGTACGGATCATATCGATCTGTACCAGATACATTGGGCCGATCCCACGACACCAGTATCAGAAACAATGGAAGCTCTTGATATTCTAATTAAAAAAGGGAAAATAAGAGCTGGCGCTGTATGCAATTATTCCCTTGAATTAATGACAGAAGCAGAAAAAACCTTCGCTATTGCTTCTGACCAGATGCCATATAGCATGGTAAATAGAGGGATAGAGAAATATATTGTTCCACATTGCATCGAAAAAAATATTGGTGTCCTGGCATACAGTCCGCTTCAGAGAGGTCTGTTAACAGGTAAAATCAAGCAAGGACACAAATTTAATGATGGAGATACCAGACCCACTACGATCTATTACAAAGAGCCGAATCTTTCAGAAATTTTGCAGCTTACCGATAATCTTAAGGAGATTGCAGATGAACTTAAAATCACACTTTCTCAACTGGTACTTAACTGGACCATCCAACAACCAGGGATCACTTGTGCATTAGCGGGGGCAAGAAATGCAGCCCAGGTTCTGGACAATGTTAAAGCCGCCGATTTCCGATTAACAGCTGAAGAGATCAGCAGGATAAATGAGCTTATTTCAAATCTGAAATTAGAAACAAATATATAAACTCAGTAATGAAGAATTTTCTTGAAGGATTTCCCACACTTGAAAAACTAACTAAAGAAATGAATGGCATTTCTCTTCCTGATTATCGTGAAGCGAACTGTCACATTCATACACCATATTCTTTCAGCGCTTTCTCAGATATGGATACGATTTTTACAATGGCGGGAAATGAAAAAATTGCTCTTCTGGGTATCAACGATTTTTATGTAGCTGATGGTTATGATGCCTTTCACAAAGGATGTCTCGAAAATAAAATCTTTCCTCTGTTTAATATCGAGTTTATAGGACTGTTGAAAGAGGAACAAAAGAAAGGGATAAGAATAAATGATCCTAATAATCCGGGCAGGATCTATTTCAGCGGCAAAGGTCTTGATTATCCGTTTCATACCGGATTTATGCTAAGGAAGCAACTAAAAAGTGTTATTAAGGAAAGCCAGCTTCAGATAAAAGCAATGATCTCCAAACTTAACCAATTGATTGAACCGGAAAATCCTTCACTTTCACTCTCTTACGAAACTATTAAAAAGAAATATGCTCATGATCTGGTCCGGGAGCGTCATATAGCGAAAGCATTAAGAATCCTTGCCTTTGAGAATTTTCCAACACCTGAAGACCAGCTCCATTTTCTTGAGACACTTTACGGTGGCAGGAAATCGAAAACCGGATTGTCAGTTACATCCTCACTTGAGAACGAGATACGGGCCAACCTTCTGAAGAGCGGGGGAGCCGCTTTTGTGGAAGAGGATGAAAACTCTTTCCTCGAACTTAAAAAAATCATCAGAATCATTATTAAGGCCGGTGGAATACCTTGTTATCCCGTACTACTCGATGATCTTTCAGGTAAATGCACCGAATTCGAAACAGACCCTGAAAAACTCCATTCTTCACTTACGCAACTGGGTATAGAATGTATCGAACTGATCCCCGGAAGAAACGATTTTACTATTCTGAAAGATTTTGTTGAGTTTTTTCATAATAAAGGATTCATAATAACCTTTGGTACTGAACATAACACACCGGAGATGATTCCCCTTACAGTAACAACCAGAGGCTCTAAACCCCTTGACGAATCGTTAAAAAAGATTGC
>JBAWXY010000237.1:0-2732 GCA_037143835.1 Bacteroidota bacterium | reverse complement strand
AAAAATTATTGCTTCTGATGGCAGGAATTATATAAAGTGTATTTACGGTTTTGGATATAAATTCAGTGATAGTTGAAATTATTAAGCAAAAGTACCTATTACTTTTTACTTTTATTCATTCTGGCAATGATTGCCGGTGGGGCGTTGTTATATTTCACCATAAAGAGTGTTATCTACAGGAAGATTGACAACAGTCTGATCACTGAGAAATCAATAATCCAGGATCAGATTGAACAGACAGATACAATACCTGATTTTGATACTATCTTTGGTCATCAGATTGAAGTAAAATTCTTGAACTATCCTCTGCGTAATTTCCAGTCCATCAAGGATACTGACATTTATGACTCCAGATTAAACTCTTTTTTACCCTACAGGTACATGTTTTTTTCGGGCAATACTATTTCAAAGAAAGGTTACATAATTACCATTTTCCAGGTTTCAAGCGAAAAGCGGGAATTGCTCAGAAATATAAATCTCTATATGTTTTTTCTGTTTTTCTCTCTACTCCTTATTTCAATTCTTATCAACTTCCCTATAGCCAGAAGACTTTGGAGACCATTTTATAATTTGGTTAGTAGAGCTGCTAAGTTTGACATACAATCGGATAAACCTTTGGATTTACCTTATACTGATATAAATGAATTCAGACAACTAAATAAGGTCTTTGACCAGATGGCCCATAAAATGAGGAATGATTATCTTAATCTGAAAGAGTTCAGCGAAAATGAAGCTCATGAAATAAAGACTCCTCTTGCAGTGATACGGTCAAAGACTGATTTGCTTATGCAACAAAAGAACCTTAATAAGGATAGTATTAGCCTGATCAAATCTATCAACGAAGCCACAACCAGGTTATTTAAACTTACCCATGGATTGCTGCTGATCTCCAATATTGAAAATCAATCTATTCATAAAAAGAAAAAGGTCTCGCTTAAGCAAATCATTGAAAACAGTCTGGATAATTATAAGGAGATCATGCAGCTTAAGAAGATTAAGGTTGAAATGGAAGCCCTGGATGAAGCGCTGGTTGAAATGAATGAGGTGCTTGCTGGCGTACTGATTTCAAACCTTCTGAGCAATGCAGTCAGATTTAATGTTGATGGAGGTTTTATCAAATGTCATGTTGATGACAGGTATCTGATTTTTACCAACAGCGGCTTGCCGTTGACCACTGATCCTGAAGTACTCTTCAGGAGATTTCATAAAGGCAGCAATAATCCACAATCGGTGGGTCTGGGTTTATCCATTGTAAAAAAAATTGCCGATAGTTATGGAATGCGGATCACATATACCTGCCGGGACACTATTCATGAAATAAAACTGCATTATCGCCTTAATGGGGACTCATGAATGGCATTTTAAAAGGATTTCTTAAATATTTGTTAAAAATTTTCAACTTCAGATCGTCTTCAGAATCTCCTAATACTTTTGGTCTGTCAAACCAATAGTGGTCTGTCAAATCAATTAATTTATAAATTATGAAAAATGTATTTAAAATTTCAGGGGTAATCCTGATCGCATCAATCTTTCTCTTTTTAATTAACTCTTGTAAGAAAGATGAGCCTACACCAGTATCAATCGCAACAGCAGCAATAGCTGGAGTAACAGCACCAGTAACCGGAGCAACTCCAACAGCAACAATAGCTGCTACATCAAAATACACAGCGATGATTGCATGGAGCGGATCTCCAACGACGTTTGCTGGAGGAACAGCATACACAGCAACAATTACCCTCACACCAAAAACAGGTTATACATTAACAGGGGTGGCTGCGAACTTCTTTACAGTAGCTGGAGCAACAGCAACAAATGCCGCTGACTCAGGAGTTGTCTCAGCAGTATTCTCAGCAACAGCAGCCCAAGTTGTAGCAGTAAGTGCTATTAACGATACAAATGTATTGGTAGGCGCAACAACAACAAAGGCTGTAACAACTACACCTTCAGATGCTACTGTAGCAGCCGTTTCAGGCAATACAGAGGTAGCAACAGTAATTGTTGCCGACCATGTTGTCACAGTAACAGGAGTTAGTGCAGGTACATCAACAATAACTGTAACTAGTTTAAAATCAGGTTATAACAATGGAACAAGGACATTTACCGTGACCGTAACAGCAGCGTGATGCAGACAAAATGGTAAGAGTTCACTTTACAATACCAGATGGAGCAAGTCAAGGCCCCGTGGGCGGAGTCGAACCAAGGCTCACCAGCGGGGCTTTTTCTTTTGTAAATCCCTTTAGGGTATCTCTAAAAACCTCAATGTTGATATATATCACATATATAATGGCTGAAATAATAGATAAGGCACTCCAAAAAACTATCCAAGAATGAATCTTCGTAAGAGTTCTCTGCGTAGTGCATGCAAGAAGGAGTTTAAGATGGTTATCCCCGCTTAGCATTTTTGTAAAATCTTCCATGGACATTTCCTTACTCTGTATTTTAGGATGAATGTATTCGTTGACATAATCAACTATATCATTACCATAGCTTTTACAGATAAACGATATAAGAATTCCTATTTTATGTCTAACCTGTGAGTTTGAATAAGGTGAATCAGAAAATATTTTTCCTTTTTCAGAATTATTGAGGACTAATTCACAATATTCTAGAATAGCATTTGGATCGTTAGTTAAGTAAAGACAGCTCGAAAAATTATAAGATAGTCGTAAATTCGCAATTTATTTAACTGGAGTGAAACTACTGATTGTTGAGGATGACCGGTCGCTTTGTCG
>JBAWXY010000236.1:0-2745 GCA_037143835.1 Bacteroidota bacterium | reverse complement strand
AAAATGGAAGGTTTTCACCTTGACCTTACTAAACCGCTTTCAGACAGATTCCGGAAAATTGCAGAATGGGTGTCCAGGAAACCGGGATATGAATTCCGCCACTTTACATGGAAAGATCAGGAAAAATTTACATATGACTTTGCTGAAGTGTTTAATGAAGCCTGGGCTTCATTTAAGATCCATTTTGAACCCCTTGAAGCTGAATATATAAGAGGTGTGCTTCGGAAAGCAAAAGCAATAATCGAAGAAGAATTTATCTGGATCGCCTATTTTGAAGGAAAACCAATAGCAATCTATCTTATGTTTCCTGATCTGAATCAGATACTTAAACATTTGAATGGAAAACTGAACCTGTTCAGCATGATAAAGTTTCTTTATCTGAAAAAACGCAAGACCATGACCAGGGCAAAGGGCCTTTTAATGGGTGTTATCCCAAAATACCAGGGACTGGGAATCGAATCGGCTTTTATTCTGAATCTTTTAAAAGTACTTGAAAAAAAACCTCATTATCACGAAGTTGAATTCTCATGGGTAGCCGACTTTAACCCTAAAATGAGAAAAATATTTATCTCTATAGGAAGTGTCCCTGTAAAGAATTATATAACCTACAGGTACCTCTTCGACAGGACAAAAGAGTTTAAAAGATATCCGATACCTGAAATCAAATAACTAAACCGAATGAAAAAAGAATACCCTCTAAGGTTTTATCAGCTTACCCGGTTGATTCTCTTTTCAATAGGTTGATCAATAGTAATAGGGACCTGTTCCTCGATAGTATTAGCAGAATCAAGCTGCAAAGCTTTTACATCTGAAATGCACAGTAGCCTGGACAGACTGTGAAGTGTAAGAGTGATATTCTCAATGCCAGAAAGCTTATAGTCGCGTGGCATTACCCTGTCAATCAGAACATATTTAAAATCTGCAGGAAGAGAATGCTTTCTGAGCGAATCGAAACTGCTTTCAAGTTTTATTTCTCCCGATGCCATCAAGTCTTCCAACACTTCTTTGAAGTATAGGTTAATCTTTGGTTCCACCTTAAACCCTATATGAAAATCTACTCTTATCAAAACTCCCGGAATGATCTGAGTGACTTTATAGTCAAATCTGTTTGGCTCATCAATTCTGTCAACGTGCAGAAACCAGTATGTATCTGCCCGTTTGGGTTGTTTCTGGAATATTGAATAAATCACCTTTGATTCAACCTGATCAGGCCAGTTGGCCTTTATAATATAAACAAGGTTGGTTGCAGTTTTAGGAACAGAATTATCTTTGGACAGGTCTTTGAACAGTTCGATATATTTGCTGAGATTTGTAAATGTCACATATCTGTTTTTCAATTTCCTTCCGAAATACCAACCATACATAATCAAAAAGAATAACGCAGCCAGAAGAAGTGTGAACCATCCGCCGTGATTAAATTTATGGAGATTTGCAATAAGAAAACTACCTTCAATTGTCAGGAAAACGACAAGTAAAAGCAAGACTAATTTGTGATATACTCCCTTTTGATATAAATAATATGATAAAAGCAGTGTGGTCATAATCATTGTTAATGTTATAGAAAGGCCATATGCTGCTTCCATATTAGATGATGCCTTGAAAAAGATAACAACAAAACTGCAGGCTACCCAAAGAAACCAGTTTACGTAAGGTACATATACCTGACCCTTCAAAAAAGTCGGGTGGGAGATTCTGATTTTTGGCCAGAAGTTAAGCGATATTGCCTCACTTATCAATGTATATGACCCGCTTATAAGAGCCTGACTGGCAATAATAGCTGCTGCAGTGGCAATTAATATCCCCGGAAGCAGAAACCATTCAGGCATTATTCCATAAAACGGGTTGACATCACTCTGAAGACCGCTTTTCATTAATAACCAGGCACATTGTCCAAAATAATTAAGTAACAAAGCAATTTTTACAAAAATCCAGGATACCCTGATGTTTTTAAGACCACAATGTCCAAGATCGGAATATAGAGCCTCTGCTCCGGTTGTAGCCAGAAAAACAGCACCAAGCAAAATAAATCCTCCCGGATATTCAGAAAGGAACCTGTACGCATATTCCGGGCTCAATGCTTTAAGTACTTCAGGGTGTTGGGATAGTTGAGAAAAACCTAGAATGCCAATCATCGAAAACCAGATGACCATGATAGGACCAAATGATCCTCCAATTACGTTTGTACCAAATTGCTGCATAAAGAATAATACCGCGAATATCAGAAGAACAATAGCTATAACCGGGATTTCCGGGTTAAACAACCGTAATCCTTCAATAGACGAAGTAACTGTAATTGCAGGGGTTATAACGCCATCGGCCAATAAAGCACTGGCGCCAATCATTGTAAGTATGGCTGCCCACGAGGATTTTCTTTTCATAAGAGCAAAAAGAGCATAAATGCCCCCTTCTCCCTTATTATTTACCCTCAGGGTAATGAGCACATATTTAATAGTAGTTTGCAGTGTCAGTGTCCAGAATATGCAGGACATTGAGCCATAAATGAGAAGATCATTAAATTCGCTGCCTCCGCTTACAATAGCCTTCATTACATAAAGAGGGCTTGTGCCGAGATCTCCAAAAACGATTCCAAGGGTGACTATTACGCCTGCGAAAGAGAGTTTCTTAATATCCAGATGCTTACCCGTCCCGTCCATGATTCTCTTTTTAAATGTTTTTGTTAACCAAAAATTCAAACAAAAACGGCCAAAGTTAGTAATTATAAATATTTTAAGGATCAGCTTATCA
>JBAWXY010000235.1:0-2747 GCA_037143835.1 Bacteroidota bacterium | reverse complement strand
AATTGACCTATACATGGAAATTGAAAATGTGTTGGGGTTTTTACCGCCAAGCCAAGGTTCAACAAAAGAGATATTATATGATTGATAGATCTTGCCGTTTGACTGAGCCCTTATGCTTAATGACTGGCCATCGCCTGAGGGATAAGGCCTCCACTCCTTCAGATTGAAAAAGTTGCGCATCGCAAAATTGTTGAATCGTACACCAACTGTACCGACGAGCATACCGGCTCCCCATCCGCCTGAGACCTCGAACTGGTCGTTTGCTTTTTCTTCAAGCTTATAGAGAAGATCAACTGTTCCATTTATAATATCGGGAACCGGAACCGGATTTATTTTTTCCGGGTCAAAATGGCCGAGAACACCCAACTGGCGAATGGACCTCATTATCTTTTCCTTACTGAAAAGGTCACCCGGTAAGGTGTATAGTTCACGGCGGGCAACATGTTCGTTGGTTCTTGTATTACCTTCAATAATCACATTATTCAGGTAGGCCTGGTCTCCTTCATAAATTCTTATTTCAAGGTCGATAGAATCATTATCGATTTTCGCTTCGACAGGCGTAAGGCGCGAAAACAGATAACCATTATTCTGATACATATTACTTACAGCGTCCTCGGCACCGGCAGAACCATTCAGACGGTCGCTGATAAGTGATTGATTATAAACTGATCCTTTATCGACATTAAAAACCTTTTCAAGATCTTCCTTTCTATAAACACTGTTTCCTACCCAATCCACATCTCTGAGAAAGTACTGCTTCCCTTCATCAATCCGGATCAATAAACCAATACGGTCTTCTGAAA
This sequence comes from Bacteroidota bacterium, assembly GCA_037143835.1. Lineage (GTDB taxonomy): Bacteria > Bacteroidota > Bacteroidia > Bacteroidales > VadinHA17 > LD21. Next base: position 1,944 of record JBAWXY010000235.1, on the reverse strand, counting down.
TAGTATATAGTGAATCCGTAAGGATAGTAAAATCCTTAAATCCATTATCATTATAAAAGGTATTTAATTTATCCTTATCCTCATCGTACTTCTCACCAATGTATTTTGAAGCTCTGAAAAAGTTAAGATTCTTTTTCTTTGTTCCCTTCATCTGCCTGCGAAGCTTTTTGGCATCGAAAAATTCATTTCCCACAAAGGTGATCTCACCAATTTTAATTTTTTCCTTTTTGTCGACATTAATACTCAGAATAACATTATTGGGCTGATCGGGATCATCTTTCTGAATAAAATTGACCTCCGTATTAAGGAAGCCTTTTTCAATAAAATGGTCTTTGATTATTTTATTAGCGGTATTAAGTAAGAATGCAGTTACCTGCGATCCGACAGGAAGGTTTATCTTTTTATTCAGGTCATCTATCTCTGATTTTTTCAATCCATTGAACTTTACAGATGATATCCTTGGTCTCTCCTGGAGGAAGATATCCAGAAAAACAGAGTCTGAAACAACTTTTGCAATAGAAATCCTCACATCGGAAAACAGCCCCTGCTGCCATAATTTTTGCACCGCAGTTGTAACCGCTTCACCCGGAATAGTTATCTCCTGTCCTAATCTTAGTCCGGAAATTCCAATAAGTGCATTTGTATCGAGAAACCTGACACCGGTAACAGTCAGGCCTCCGATAATGTAATCATCGGATGACATGAAATCAATAATTTCCTGCTTTTCCTGTGCATTCAGTGAGAGACTTATGAGAGTCAGGAATAGTGCTACAAAACTCCATTTTATTCTTCTAATCGCCATCATTTCATTATTTTTCCAAAACCTGTTCACTAGTTTTTCCAAATCTTCTTTCTCTTTTCTGGAAGTCAATTATAGCATTATAAAAATCCTCCTTACCAAAATCAGGCCAAAGTTTATCAGTAAAATACAATTCAGTGTATGCAAGTTGCCACAAAAGGAAGTTACTTATTCTTAACTCACCACTGGTTCTGATCATTAGTTCAGGGTCAGGGATACCGTAAGTGGTAAGGTACTTTTCAAAATCCTCTTCCTTAATTAAATCAGGTTTCAGTGTTCCGTTTCTGACATCAACTGACATTCTTCTGGCTGCTTCCGTAATTTCCCACCGTGAGCTGTAACTGAGGGCAGCAACAAGGTTAAGTCCGGTACCTGCTGAAGTCAGATTTATTGTTTCAAACAGTCTTTTCTTAACATCATCTGCAAGCCTGTCAACATCCCCGATTGCCTTGAACCTGATATTGTTTTTAATAAACGTATCAGTCTCATTATTAAGCGACTGAACCATAATTTCCATTAAAGCCGATACCTCTTCATCGGGTCTGCCCCAGTTTTCAGTTGAGAAAGCATAGAGGGTAAGATATTTGATTCCCAATTCAGCTGCAGTCTCAATTACTTCTCTTAGCGCATTGACACCCTGTTGGTGTCCGAATATTCTATCGAGGCCCCGTTGCTGCGCCCACCTCCCGTTTCCATCCATAATTATGGCTACATGAGAAGGCAATTTACCGGTATTTATCTGTTTCCTTAATGGCATAACCTAGCGTTTTCTTTTAGGATCCATATCGCTGAAAGCCGGACAGCCGCCTGATTTGCTAAATATTTTCCAGGTAACTCCTACTCCTAAGAATGAATACCAGTCATTGTTATGAATCCATGCATTATCATATTTGGTAGCCGGATCTACTAATTCATCTTCTAAGTCTTCAAAGTTATCATAAAAAGTTTTACGAAAACCATATTCGGCTTCCAATCCCAAATTTTTAAAAAGATTAATCTTAAAACCAAATGAGAAGGGAATTACAGGTATAGTTTTTATGATATATGCAATTCCTGCTCCGGCTGCAAAATAGGGAGTATAATTCCACTGTTTTCCCTCTGTGGTATAAGGAAAGAAGTTGAACTCATACTGAAGTGCCAACTCG
>JBAWXY010000234.1:0-2755 GCA_037143835.1 Bacteroidota bacterium | reverse complement strand
TTAATTGAAATCCTGAGATCATTGCAAATATTTCCAAGGCTGTACGACCGGTGACCAGGGAAAAGTTTTCTGCTAAGGGCAACAGTATCAAGAATATTTCTTTTAAAATTAAAACCAAGAGATTTAAACTCCTGCCTGATGAATGAATAATCAAATCTGGCATTATGAGCTACGAATGTCCTGCCTTCAGTTAATTCAACTATTGTTCTTGCAATCTCAAAAAAACGGGGTGCATCTTCAACCATTTCATTTGTTATGCCTGTCAGGTTGGTAATAAAATAGGGAATATTTCTTTCCGGGTTAACAAGCGAAACAAATTCTCCTGTTATCTGATTTCCATCATGCAGATATATGGCAATTTCAGTGATTTTTTCGATGCGGGCACTTCCTCCTGTGGTCTCAATATCAATTATTGCATACATGTGCAGAAATCTTCTTTGATTTGTGACTACGAATATAATCAGAATTGCGGGCAGAGTGGCCGATAGTTTGTATTTTTGTTCTTTCAAAAACTGTTTATCATGAATGAATGTTATGGGAAAAAATTCATACTTAACGGTGATCTGCAGCCGGTAGAATCGTTCGATAACTCTCTTGTTTATGAGGGGGATTCAATTTATGAGGTAATCAGAATGGTAAAAGGGAGTCCGGTTTTCTTTCACGACCACATGGAACGGCTGGCTACCAGTGTAAAACTTCAGCGAAAAGAACACCTTGCTGATGTCTCTACACTGAGAAAAGCCATTATTTACCTTACCAGATCGGACAGGAAAAAGGAGGCAAACATAAAAATCGTCTTTAACTACAATAATGGCTCAGCCAATTATCTTGTCTATTTTATTGAACCTATGTATCCTTCTGAAGAACAGTATAAAAAGGGTGTGAAAGGTATCCTCTTTTATGCTGAACGGAAAGACCCTGAATCAAAAGTGATCAATCATAAATTAAGGTCTTCAATCTATCATAAACTCATTCATGAAGGCGGTTATGAAGCTCTTCTGGTGAATGAAAATAATTTTATTACTGAAGGGAGCAGGTCCAATATTTTTTTCCTTAAGGGCGAAACTCTGGTAACTGCACCCGATAACGTTATTCTTAATGGTATTACACGTAAACATATTCTTGAAATCTGCCGGGAAAACCATATTAAAGTGGAATTAGCCTGCGTGAAGGTTAACGATATTTCTGAATATGAAGCAGTTTTTATGACCGGTACTTCACCAATGATTCTTCCTTTTTATTGTATTGATGATAAGTTTTTTAATGTCAGACTTCCGTTGATGGAGAGGTTGAGGAATTTCTATATCGCAAAAGCCGGGGAGAGTATCCGGCTTTTCAGGTCTGAATAATGATTGTCCGTTGAACAGACTGAAGGATAATTTATTATATTTGTACCTTAATTAATTCAAACCTGTATAGTATGGCAAGTGTAAGAGGACTTAAAAAAGATATTGATTCCCTGATTTTTGAAGTGATTTCTGATTGTTTTGTTTATTCAGGAGTTCATCCTGACAATAAATCTGATGAATTATCAGCCATAATTACTGATGCCGTGAATTTCAGAACCGACCTTATTGCAAGGGTTAACAACCCTGACGGCAAGGATAATCCTAAAATTTTGAAAGCTTATTATAAGACATTGGAAAAAGACCTTCTTTCAGGTGTCGATAAGCTTTTTAACAGGCTCAGCTTCCTGACGGTGAAGAAAAAGTAAAGTGTCTGTAAACCAGGATTCCGCAAACGGCACACTTTCCCTCTTTATTCAGGTTTAACAACCGTGTTTTATATCCCGTTCTTATTGTTACCGTAGTTCCGCATTTCGTGCATTTAGTGTTTTGCCCGGAATCTGAATTCGCATTACCCATATAAACATGATCCAGATTCTTTGAGGCTATTTCAAATAGTCTGTTCAGAGTTTCCTGTGAAGTGGCCGGATCGTCTCTCCTGAACATAGGGAAGTATCTGCTGAGATGAAGAGGAACATCTTTCCCCAGTTCCCCTGAAATCCATTCGGACTGTGAAGCCATTTCCCTTTCATCATCATTCTGTCCGGGTATAATCAGAGTCGTAATTTCCAGATGTTTTCCTGACTTTGCAATCTGTTTCAAGCCATTCTTAACCGGCTCAATTTCAGCACCTGTCAGTTTACGGTAAAAACTGTTGTTAAATGCTTTGAGGTCAATATTGAAAGCATCAATGAAATGAATTATTTCATTCAGAGGTTCACTGTTAACATAACCGTTGCTTACCATAACAGTGAATAATCCTTCATTTTTTGCAAGTGTTGCAGCATCTCTCATAAACTCAAACCAGATAACCGGTTCGTTGTATGTGAATGCAATACCAATATTATTATCAGCGGAAAGAGCTTCCTTAACAATTTTTTCAGGAGTTGATTCCGGGATCAGGTTTTCGGGTATTTTCTGGGATATGTTAAAATTCTGGCAAAAATCACATCTCATATTACAACCATATGATCCCACAGACAAAATATTATGTCCGGGAAAAAAATGATAAAGAGGTTTTTTTTCAACCGGGTCGAGAGAATAACCTGAAAGGACACCGTATGTCAGTAACTCTATTTTCTCTCCGGTGTTTTTTCTGACTCCGCAAATACCGGTTTTGCCTTTCGCGATTTTGCAGAAGTGGGGGCAGAGAAGACATTCTGCCTTATCATTAATTATTATACATAGAGGTATCATACCATTTAATCCAAAAGCAAATTTACATTATAAACTAACGATAAACGCTAAAC
>JBAWXY010000233.1:0-2769 GCA_037143835.1 Bacteroidota bacterium | reverse complement strand
TTATTATCCTCTTTTCGTGGTTCTTTTCTATAAGATACAAAAGGTATCACGGTATAGCCAGATTCTTTGCATTTGAGAGCGTTTACATTCTTGTTTTATTGAATTATAAGGTTTGGTTCATCAATCCATTTTCACTGTTGCAGATAATCTCCTGGATCCTTCTGACACTTTCGGCTTATGTTGGTATCACAGGATATCTTCTGCTTAAAAGAAAAGGGAAGCCTGACAGCAACTTCGAGAACACTTCTGTGCTTGTAAAGTCTGGTATTTATGGTTATATCAGGCATCCTTTGTATTTCTCCATATTTCTGCTCGGCACCGGGGTGATGTTAAAAGATACGGAACCGGTTCAGTTTGTTTTAGGGGTCATCAACCTTATTGCAATATATTTTACAGCAAGGATTGAAGAAAAAGAGATGATCGCAAAATTCGGTGATGAATATCGGGTGTATATGAAGGAGACAAAGATGTTCATCCCGTTTATCGCCTGAATGTCTGATTGTCTTAAGGTCTTGCGTTTCGCGCTGTCTTATTGTTTTTCAACATAAAAAATTTACAAAACATAATAAATATCATATATATATAGATAGTTCGATATATAAAAATATATTTGTACTGTTAATAATTTAACAGAAGAAATAACATATGAAAAAACTTTTAATACTGGGTGCTGGTACAGCGGGCACAATAATGGCAAATAAAATGAGAAAAAAGCTGTCCGGACAAGAATGGAGTATAACGATTGTTGAAAAGGAAATGAATCATTTTTACCAACCCGGGTTTTTGTTCATACCCTTCGGATATTATACCAGAACAGATATTTCAAAACCTGCCCGGAAATTCTTCCCAAAAGGAGTTAAGGTTGTTAATAGCGAAATTGAAAAGATTGATGCATCACAAAATAATGTAATCCTTAAAAATGGGACCACAATAGATTATGATATACTTATTATTGCGACAGGGACACGAATCAGTCCTGAAGATACCCGGGGCTTAAAAGAAGAGCTCTGGTTTAAAAATATATTTGATTTTTATACAATTGAGGGAGCTGAAGCTCTTGCGGGATTTTTTAAGACCTGGAAGGGAGGCAACCTTGTAATAAATATTGCTGATAACCCCATTAAATGCCCTGTAGCTCCATTGGAATTTGCTTTCTATGCGGATGATTACTTTATCAGGAAGGGCTTGCGTGATAAGGTGAAGATTACTTATGTTACTCCGATGTCAGGAGCTTTTACAAAACCAAAAGCATCAAAAATGCTTGGCTCACTTCTTGAGAGAAAGAATATTAACATGGTCAGTGATTTCTTCATTGGCGAAGTTGATAACACCAATAAAAAGATACTTGATTTCGGCGGAAGGGAGGTTCCTTTCGACTGTCTTGTTTCAATACCTCTTCATACCGGAGATCCGGTTATTTCGAAAAGCGGGTTGGGTGATGAGTTTGGATTTGTAAAGGCTGATAAGAATACCCTTCAATCAGTTATGAATAAAAATATTTTTGTCATCGGAGATGCAGGAAATTTCCCCTCTTCAAAAGCCGGTTCAGTTGCTCATTTCCAGGCTGATGTACTAGAGAAGAACATCCTGGATTTCATACATAATAAACCGCTTACAGCATCATTCGACGGACACTCTAATTGTTATATTGAAACCGGTTTCGGGAAAGGTATCATGATAGATTTTAATTATACAACTGAACCTCTTCCCGGATTGTACCCATTACCAGTTGTAGGTCCCTTCTCATTATTAAAAGAGACACGGCTAAATCATCTTGGAAAACTATTTTTTAAGTGGATTTACTGGAATATCCTGCTGAAAGGGAGAAAACTGCCGGTAACCAGTTATATGTCGATGGCAGGTAAAAAACAGGATTAATTTATAAATAAATAATAACCAAAAAGTTAACAAATAAAAATTTTAAATTTCAATACTATGGCACAGAAAACATATGCAGGAAAAACAGTGGATGTAAATGAAGAAGACTATTTTACCAATCCTTCACAATGGACCAAAGAAATTGCTGTTGAAATTGCAAAAGAAGAAGGGATTGTCCTTACCGAGCAGCATTTTGCCATCATGGAATTCCTCAGGAACAGATTCAATAGCGGTGAAGCTTTATCAATCAGGAGTATTAATCACTCCGGAGTCATAGATGTTAAGACTTTTTATCAGCTTTTCCCCGGAGCACCACTTAAGAAAGCTACTAAAATTGCAGGTATTCCCAAACCGGTAAGTTGCATATAACCTTAAAACTAATAATATGAGCACAGAACAGAAGTATCCGATCAAAAAAGTTAACATCATTTGTGCCAAAGGCGCAATAGAAGATGTTTATGCAACTCTGATAATGGGTAACGGTGCAGTTATGGAGGGTATAGAAACTAATTTATTCTTCACCTTCTTCGGACTGGATGCCATTGTAAAAAACAGGATGGACAAGCTCCATACCGGTGTTGTTGGCAATCCTGCATTAAGGTTACCCGGAGGATTAAGAATGCCAACACTTCTCGGAGTTATTCCCGGTATGGAATCTTTCACATCATGGATGATGATGGGTGAAATGGCCAAGCTTGATATACCTCCTGTAAGTGAATTTCTTGACCTTATTACCGCCGGAGGAGGCAAAATCTTTGCATGCAAACTCGCAATGGATATGTTCAAATTTAAACAGGAAGACCTTTCAGAACATGTAAGCGGTATTCTCACTGTTGGTGAGTTTTATGCTCATGCAGGGGGTGAAGGTTCGCAGATAATATTTACTTAAAT
>JBAWXY010000232.1:0-2770 GCA_037143835.1 Bacteroidota bacterium | reverse complement strand
CCATCCTTTTTCCGAAAGATAGCTTCAAAGTTTTCAACTCTCCCCTTCTTCTTAAGCTCTTTAGCAAGGGTTATACGGTTTCCCGGGTTAGCCCATATATTCAATTCAATGGAGGTTTTCCCGATTACCTCTTTCGCGGTATATCCCAATATTTTAGTAAATCCCTCATTAACAGATATATACATTCCATCTGACAGTCTGTTTATATTTACTGAATCAGGACTTGTCATAAAGGTTTTTTTGAATTTTTCCTCACTCTTACCGACTCTTTCTTCAGCCAGTTTTAAAAGTGTGATCTTATTATCAAATTGTTCCCTGACAGAATCATATGACTTCTGTAGGTTCAGCAATTCATTTATGAGTTCTTCCTTTGTTTTTTCAGTGTAATCCATTTTTTTCAATTTCAATTTAACGATTTTGGGATTCAAATTACACACTAACTAATTGGCATCAGATATAAAGTCAAAGGGTTTAATTATAAAGCACAAGATAGGAAATTTTCGCCATCCATTTTTCTTTCTACCTTTGTCGCTTTAATAAAAAACAATAATGCAATACGACATTAAACCCGGTATAAAGGGACTTATATTTGATCTCGACGGAACACTTGCCGATACCATGCCATATCATTTTAAAGGCTGGAAAATAGCCTGTCAGAAATTTGGTGCCGATATCGATACGGCTTTTCTGAGGAAACATACAGGTACCCCCGGCTGGATAATCGCAGATGAGATTATTAAAAAGTGCAATCTTAACGGAAGTGTTACGATCGATCAGATAATGGATGAAAAACTTATCGAGTTTTATAAAGAACAGCATCTGGTTAAACCGATCATACCGGTCGTGGAAATTGTAAAAAAATATTACGGAATACTACCAATGGCTGTCGGAACCGGAGGCCACAGGGAAGCTGTTGAGCGCACTCTGGCAATTACAGGCCTTGCAAAGTATTTTGATATCATAATCACTGCTAACGACGTGAAAAATTTCAAACCTCATCCTGAAACTTTCCTCAGATGTGCAGAACTGATGAAGATTGAACCTGAATTCATAGAAGTTTTTGAAGATGGAGACCTTGGTATAGAAGCTGCCCTTGAGGCCGGTATGATTGCCACCGATGTAAGATCATGGTATGATTCGAATTGGTGAAGCTGGGTAGCTTGGTGCTTGGTGCTGGTTGCTGGTTACTCGTTAAATTATATTACCAACAGGAATCCCTTCAGTATCATCTAACCCGATCATTGCATTTATCAATTTCAGTTCGGTATATTTATTCAAATCAGTGTAAGTTATGATGGTTTCAGTTATCAGGCTATGATGCAGCATACTTGCACGTCTGGTACCAGACAGCAAATATGTTGATGGAGTTACCCAGTTACCGTTAAAATCCCTGAATACAACATTTGCATACGAAGAATCAGTCACCATCCCTTTTTTTATAATAAGTATGTCATCACAATTCCCACGCATTTCCATCAATATGTGAATGTTATCCCTTTCAATATATTTGTAGGGATAGCTTATATTGTCGTCCATGATCAGCTTCAATGATCTGACGGATCTGATAATGTAAGGTAAAAATTCAATTTTTGTGGTTTTATCGTCATACACAACACGGCATTTATAAACACCTTTACGTGCAAATTCAGGAACGTTTATAATCTTCTCAAGGTCAGGTTCGTTCCTCAATCCAAAAACCCCATATAATGACCTGATCATTCTTTCATTATGAAAGCTGATATTCAGGAGGATCCCATTTTCAATTTTTATTGTTTCAACCAACCGGGACATAGACTTTTGATATTAGTTCTTCGTACTCTTTTACAGGATCGCTCAGATAAGTGATTCCGCCGCCACTTTTGTAAATAAATCTACCTGATTCATTTTCGATAAACCTTATCATAACCGCACTATCAAGACTTTTTCCATCAAATACCCCGAAAACACCTGTGTACCAGCCTCTTTCATATGTCTCACTCTCTTTTATAATCCTCACTGTTTCCTTTTTCGGGGCTCCGGTTACTGATCCCGCCGGTAACATCCCTGTGATTATCTCACCCAAATGGCTTTCATAGCCTTTTCCCAGTTTTCCGCTGATTTCGGAACTTACCTGTAAAAGAACTGTATCTTTTGTTTTTATTTCATCAATATATCTGTAGCGGGTTACTTTTACTTCATCTGCGAAAATACTCAGATCATTCCTTATAAGGTCTACAATTGTACTATGTTCAGCTATCTCCTTTTCATCGTTCAGAATTACATTTTCTGCATCACAGACCGAAGCATCAATTGTCCCTTTCATAGGAAACGATTTTATCTCTCCATTGCTTATTCTCACAAAAATCTCTGGTGAAAAAACCACAAATTGATTGTGATACAGTAGCTTATATTTGGCAACACTTGAGAAAAATATCTCTTCGAGGGTTAAATCAGTTTCAATATCCGTAGGGAAAGTCAGATTCAGAAGATAACTGTTTCCCAGTCTGATATTGCTCATGACATTTTCGAAAGACCTGAGATAGGTGCTGAAGGAAACCGGCTGCTTTTTTAATGAATGAGTTTTAGTGTCTATTTGCCCTGATGAGAAACCTTTGATTAATGGCGTTGAGAATTTTATCCCCTCCGGGACTGAACTAAGTTTATGTATTTCAGGTCTCTTCAGATCAAAATCAATAATAAAAAGAAATGGTACCCCTGCAGCTCCGTAACTGTTCATTAAATCAATAAATCGCGACATGGATTCGTTGTGCATAAATATTTTACTTATTGA
>JBAWXY010000231.1:0-2772 GCA_037143835.1 Bacteroidota bacterium | reverse complement strand
GCAATAATGTCGATTCCCGGACAAAGTTTAAGGCCTTTCCTGGTAGCTTCGATGCCGTCCATCTCAGGCATGTTGATGTCCATAAGGGCAACATCTGCCTGGATATTTTTCAGAATTTTCAGGAACTCTTCTCCGTTTGATGCTTCTCCGATAACCTCAAATTCAGGGAAAGCGTTCAGAAGTATTTTTAATCCGTTACGAAAGAGCTGGTGATCGTCTGCAATTATTATCCGTATTTTCTCCATTGTAAATAATTCTGATTTAAAAAGAATCAATCAATCATTTTGATAAGGGCGCTGGTTCCTTTTCCCGGTGTGCTTTCCAGTATAAAAACCCCTTCTACGGTTTTTACACGTGTCTCAATGTTTGACAATCCCATCCCTTTTGTGTCTTCCTTGCTGAGAGTGGATGTATCAAAACCACGTCCGTTATCATAAAACTGCAAGGTAATAAATTTTTCGTGTTTGTTTAATTCTATCTCGATCTTCGAAGCTCCCGAGTGGAGAATAGAGTTATTAATAAGCTCACAAACAGCTCGGTAGATAACCACCTCCTTGTCATTTTCAAGTCGTTGGTTTTCCATATTTGATTTAAAATCAATTTCAACTGCCTTTGTCTGATTTATTTTAGTGGTAAATGCGCCGATAGCGCTGGTTAGTCCAAAATTAGACAACACATGCGGACTCAGATTATTTGATATTTCTTTAATGGTGTTGATAGCTTCGTTTACGAGATGGTTTGTATTATTCAGGATCACCATTCCTGAAGGATCTTTAATTCTGTCATTCAGCGCTGAAACAGACATTTTTACAGTTGACAGGATGGGCCCAAGTCCATCGTGAAGATCTTTTGCGAACCTTTTTCTCTCATTTTCCTCAGTGTTTATTATTGCGTTAATTACTCTTTTTTCAGAACGTAAACGGTCTGTCTCTGCACGTTTGAGCGAGTAGAATATTTCGCGGATCAGGATAACACCACCAATAATCATAACTGAAACAAGAACTCCGATCCATTCATCGATCATCTGCCATGTAAAAGAGGGTGTCCCCCGGAAATATTCAAAAAGCTGTATGATCTTACGGACGGCCATGAAAGAAAAGGAGAGAGAAAGCAGTATCCACGAGAGCCTGTATTTGGTAAGCTTCATGAATCTCAATGCAATCGAAGCAGCAATGATCTGCAGAACAATTGAGATAATAAGGGCAATAAGTCTTACCATGGATGTAATGTTAATATTATACAAAAATATGAGTTAATTTAATTTATGAACTATTTGGACAGTCATAAAAATAAGTTTAAATATTAACTTTGGCCATTCGAACCCGTCCATTATGAAAGTTTTGTACAATATTGGAATATTTATTTTCACGGCTCTTGCTCATCTTTTATCTCCATTTAATTCAAAAGCCTCATTATGGGTTAAAGGACGGAAGAAATGGGCTGAAAAAATTGCGGACAAGATAAAACCCGAAGGCCGGAATGTATGGATTCACTGTGCCTCTCTTGGTGAGTTCGAACAGGGAAGACCGGTAATTGAAGCGATTAAAAAGGAGAGGCCGGACTTAAAAATAGTTCTTACATTTTTTTCACCTTCGGGATACGAGATAAGAAAGAATTATTCTAATGCAGACTGCATTATTTATCTCCCTGCCGATACACCGGGAAATGCTGCAAGGTTTGTCAGACTTGTCAATCCGGAATTTGTCATATTTGTCAAGTATGAATTCTGGAACAATTATATATCAGTGCTTTACAACAACAATATTCCGCTATATCTTATCTCAGCGATCTTCAGACCCGAACAGCATTTTTTTAAATGGTACGGATCATTTTTCAGAGATATGTTGAGGAAGTTTGAAAGAATTTTTGTGCAGGATCAGAGGTCACTCGATCTTCTTTCCGGTATTGGATTAGAGAATATTTCACTTGCCGGAGATACAAGATTTGACAGGGTTGTTCAGATAAAAAGTACAGCCAGGGATATTCCTCAGATGGAGCAGTTCAGGGGAGGTGAGAAATTGTTTTTAGCCGGAAGCAGTTGGAAGCAGGATGAGGAGATAATTACACAGTATATCAACAAGTTTCCCGGCAGAATGAAATGGGTTTTTGCCCCGCATGAAATTGATAAACCAAATATCGAAAGACTTGAGAAGCTTTTTAATATCAAACATGTCAGGTTCTCTGAATTTAATGAAGCCTCCGCTGATGCGAGAGTACTGATTATTGATAATATCGGGATGCTGTCATCGGCATACAAGTATGCTTATATAGCTGCCATCGGAGGAGGGTTTGGGAAAGGTATCCATAATATACTTGAACCGGCATGCTGGGGAATACCGGTTATGTTTGGTCCTAAACATAAAAAGTTCAGGGAGGCGGTTGATTTAATTAATGAAAATGGAGCAATGACTTTCGATTCATTTGGAAATTTTTCAGGTATTCTTGATAGATGGTTAACGGATGAGCTGTTTTACTTAATATCTGCAAAAGCAGCAGTTGATTACATTGATAAAAATACCGGAGCAACAGCTAAAATTTTACTGGAAATTTTACAAAAAGATATCAACAAAGCACACTCATAATTTGTTAAAAACTAATCTTTTCTTAATAGATAAGGATCATTTAAAGAGGTGTAAATTGATCCGCTGGATTTGTCATTTTAGTAATTCCGGTGTAACCAAATAATCAAGTAATTACGATAACCTTATCGAAAATTTATTAATCCTTAATCCTAATTTTATGATGAAGCAATTCAAACGCATGTTTATGATG
>JBAWXY010000230.1:0-2778 GCA_037143835.1 Bacteroidota bacterium | reverse complement strand
CGAATGGAGCAATCATCGGCAGCGCATTTATCAGGTCACTTGATGAAAACGGTCCGTTGCCAGAGATCATTCATAGATTTGTTGGAAAAATCCGGGATTGATATTATTCCTTTTCATCTTTAATATTAATTTTATAAAAAAACTAACCTTAAAACCTAATTATTATTCTGATGAAACCCACATGTTATACTAACACAAACACTTATAAATATAATTTTTTTAACATGTGCGGTTCCCTGTCTGCCGACAGGCAGGCATCATACCATTAAAATAAAAATTATATTATGATGAAACCAATCATTTCAATTCTGCTTTTGACGGTGATCGCTTTGGAATCCTTTTCTCAGAAAAAAGATATCATCTACTTGTGGCCAGGTAAAGTTCCGGGTGAATTAAAAGAGAAACAGGAACCTGTTTTGGATCCTGCCAGAAAAACTAACGAAGTAAGGTTTTCAGAGGTTACTAATCCAACTTTCGAAGTATACTTACCTGAAGCTTCGCTCAATAACAGATCTGGTGTAATTATCTGTCCCGGAGGTGCTTATAGGATCCTTGCATACGATAAAGAAGGCATTGAGATCGCTACCTGGCTTAACAAACTTGGTTATTCGGCTTTTGTACTTCAATATCGTATACCCAACAAACAGGAAGGTGCACTCCAGGATGCTCAAAGAGCAATTAGGATTATCCGCAGGAACGCAGCAAAATGGAACATAGATCCGGAAAAAGTCGGTATTATGGGCTTTTCTGCAGGTGGAAGTCTGAGTGCACGTACCAGTATACTTTTTAATAAAAAAACTTATACTCCTGTTGATGAGGCAGATAGCCTATCCTGCCGTCCTGCTTTTGCTATGCTTATCTACCCTGCATATCTCGATCAGGGACCAAACAAAACACTAACTCCCGAACTGGAATTAACAAAAGAGACTCCTCCAATATTTATTTTTCAGACTGCCGACGACCAGTACGGTAACAGTGCCCTTGTAATGGCAGGAGCTCTGAGGGATACAAAAATTCCTGTTGAACTTCATATTTTGCCCTTTGGTGGACACGGTTACGGACTTCGGCCCGGGAAACCGGCACCTGATACATGGCCTGGTCTTGCAGAAAAATGGTTGATGCTTGTAATTAAAGCTAATTAATCAGTAACTTTCACTAATCTTTAAATTTATAAGGTATGCACGAAACTAAAGAATTACAGGAATGTTGTCCGGTTTTCGATCCGGCTCCATGGGACAATAAGACCCACAATTGGGTTGATAAACCCTTTATCAGGGATTACCTTCCACAGTTTTTTCACATGCCGCTTCCTTCAATGATGGGAAAGGTAATTGGCAGGATGTGGAAAAAAGCACAGGATGCAGGAGCTGCACCGGAAATGAAAGATTTTCTTCTGCTGGCATTTGATCCTTCTCCCTGGAAAAGTGAACTCTATATGAATGTGACAAAAGAAGTTCCGGGGACTGAAAATGTGAAACTTACAGGCACATTTATCAGCAAGGTTTTTGACGGACCATATAACCATGTTCCAAAGTATTTAAAGGAAATGGAAAACTATGTTACTGCTCAGGGTAAAAAAACTATAAAATACTATTTCTACTACACCACATGTCCGAAATGTGCAAAAAAGTACGGGCATAATTATATTGTTGTCTTGGCAGAAGTGTAGGTGATTTTGAGAAAGTTGCCTGCCAAATTCGATGATTAATAATTTACTGTTCATCAGACAAGATAATAAACATTAATCATCGGATGTTTGTTATTTCTTTAAGCAAGGAAATAAAATGAATATAAAATTAAAATCGATCGAAGCAATTCTGCCACCACCAGCATTTCATATGGTTGGTGATGGTTTCCGGGTGCATAACTTTTTCCCTTCTCAACCAGAAATTGGGATGAATGGAATGAGCCCGTTCTTCCTTATGGACTACGGTTCAAAATGGACAGTTCCCCCATCGGATATTCCCAAAGGTGTAGGTGTTCACCCTCATCGTGGATTTGAAACGGTTACAATTGCCTATCATGGGAAAGTTGCCCATCACGACAGTGCAGGGAACAGCGGGGTAATAGGTGAGGGCGATGTACAATGGATGACTGCCGGCGCTGGTGTACTTCATAAAGAATACCACGAAAAAGAATTCAGTAAGAAAGGGGGAGTGTTTCAGATGGTTCAATTATGGGTTAATCTGCCGGCTAAAGATAAAATGACCCCTGCAAAATACCAGGCAATTGAAAATAAAGACATGACCAGATTTTTACTGAACGACGGTAAAAGTGTCGTAGAAATTATTGCTGGTGAATATAAAGGTATAAAAGGACCTGCATTTACATTTTCACCTGTCAACATGTTTAATGCAAAACTGATTAAGGGAGAAAAGGCCGATTTCAGTTTCAACAAAAATCTTAATACCGGTATGCTTGTGATTAAAGGAGAAGTAAAAATCAATGATTCCAAAACTGCATCTGAAAACTATTTCATTCTTTTTGGTCATGATGGAGAAGATATTGTTATAGAGGCCATTAAGGATAGTATTATTCTGATACTAAGCGGAGAACCCATTAATGAACCAATAGCATCTTATGGTCCGTTCGTTATGAACACCGAAGCTGAAATAAAACAGGCATACGATGACTATTATAACGGGAAATTTGGGTATCTTGAAGACTAAATTTAAACCATCCGGATCACTATGGCACAATTCATTAAAGAACCCTCAGTAATAAAAGCCGTCAGACTTAAGTACAAAACAAATCAATTATTTTTCGCTTTTCTGTTTT
>JBAWXY010000229.1:0-2854 GCA_037143835.1 Bacteroidota bacterium | reverse complement strand
AGCAATAGTTGCCGTAGCGATTATTGCAATAGGTTTCCAGTTAAACTCAAATAGTTTCTTAACTTCCGGACCTAATTTTATTGTCAATATAGCCAATAGAAAGAATTTTATTCCCTGGCTGATCAGAGTGGCAGTACAAAAGATTAGAAGATTAATGTCAAAAACTCCCGAAGAGATAGAAAATATCTTAAAAGGAAGAGGAAGCGCTGCTGCAACAAACAAAATCCAGAAGTCCCATTTTGCATACAGAATATGAATTTTATTGTAAATATCTTCGGAAAAACCCGGAATATTATTAAACAAAAATTGTGCAAGTCCTGTAAACTCTCCATGTGCATTAAGCCATGCAAAATGGCCGATTGAATAACCCACTATAGCGCCTGACAATGTTCCCAATGTTCCGAATAATGCGTACTTATAAGCTTTTTTGATATTCAGCAATATTAATGCCAGAAAAAGCATCGGAGTAGGTAACCCTAAAATGGATGCATCAGCAAACGCACAGATAACCAATGCCCATATACCCCACTTTGTGTTTGCCCACTGCAAACTCCATATATGTAACCTTTTAAACCAGTTTTTCATTCAATGCTTCCAATCCCTTTTTCTTTTCATGGCGACAAAAGTCGTGTTAATTTTAGTAATCACGTAAAAATGTTTGTTAAATAATTGTTAATAAATTAAAACAGGTGAATACCGCGACACTGCACATAGCAGGTGAACCCATGTCGAAGCGTAGATTCCGCAAAGCGAAAAGAGGAGAGAGAAGGGGTGATTTTATTAATTAGGGAATTTTTAATAATAAAATGGATATTTAATTTGATTTATTTCAAAAATTCACTTATTTACAAGCCGATATTAACTTTTGTAACTTTTCTGATAAATCTTAAACCGGAGGAACCATTATGTTTAAAAAAATTCATGCATTAATTTTATTGACCATTATTGTCTTTGTCAGCTGTAATGTAGAAAACAGTAGAATCAAACCTTCTTTAGCAGGAATTACTGTTGAGGATATGAAAGATCGTATTTCTGTTCTTGCTTCAGATGACTTTCTTGGCAGAGCTCCTTCAACTGAAGGAGAAGAAAAAACGATAAGTTACCTGGCAGAACAGTTTAAACAAATTGGATTGAAACCGGCTAATAAGGATAGCTATTTTCAGGAAGTGTCACTGATGAAACTTACTGCCGATGCTTCCATGAAACTTGATATCAGTGGAGGGAAAAGTAATATTAGCTTAAAGTTCTCAGATGATTTTATCGGTGGTACTCCCCAGATCAGCGAACTTGTTCAGATCAACAATTCCGATATTGTTTTCGTAGGTTATGGAATCAATTCCCCCGAAAACAGGTGGAACGACTATGATGGACTCGATGTAAAAGGGAAAACTGTTCTGATGCTGGTGAACGATCCCGGTTATGCCACTTCAGACGCCAATCTTTTTAACGGGAAAGCTATGACTATTTATGGGCGATGGACTTATAAATTTGATGAAGCAGCACGTCAGGGAGCAAGTGCTGCAATTATTATTCATGAAACAGGTGCAGCCGCTTATCCATGGGCTGTCGTTCAGAATAGCTGGTCCGGATCTCAGTTTTATCTTGTTGATAATGAACTCTCCAGGTCGAACCTTCAACTGCAGAGTTGGGTGACAACAGAGAGTGCACAAAAAATATTTGAATCGGCCGGTTTAGATTACAACCAGATTATCACCTCTGCGGCAAAACGTGGATTTAAACCTGTTAATATGAATCTGAAGGCATCGATTCAATTTAAAAATCAGGTGGAGAATACAAAATCGAACAATGTAGCTGCTGTCTGGCCGGGAACAGACCAGTCTGACGAATACATTATTTACACAGCCCATTGGGATCATTTTGGGGTCAATCCTGCTTTTAAAGGAGATTCTATTTTAAACGGTGCCGTCGATAATGCTACTGGAACAGCTGCTCTTATCGAAATTGCTGAAGCCTTTACTAAACTGCCGGAAAATCAAAATCGTTCTATCCTTTTTCTTGCTGTTACCTGCGAGGAACAGGGATTGCTTGGTAGTAAATTTTATGCCGAAAATCCACTCTTTCCATTAAATAAAACAGTGGCTGTGATAAATATGGATGCCCTGAATATTTCCGGGAAAACAAAAGACATGACTATCATCGGTTTTGGGAACTCCAAACTCGACGATTATGCTGTGGCGGTTTTAAATAAGTACGGACGATATGCAAACCCCGATCCTACTCCTGAAAAGGGAAGTTATTTCCGTTCCGATCATTTCAGCTTTGCTAAAGAGGGAGTGCCGTCATTATACCTTTCAAAAGGGATTGATGATGTTGAACATGGGAAAGAATGGGCTTTGGCGGAATCAGAGAAATGGATAATGGCTAATTATCATAAACCAACCGATAACTACGAACCCGATAAATGGAATTTCGATGGGATGATTGAAGATATTAAGGTCTATTTTGAAGTTGGCTATAACCTGAGTATTATAAGAGAATTTCCGGATTGGAATCCCGGTTCTCCATTTAAATCGATTCGGGATCAGATGATGAAATAATAAATTAAAGATTGGTGCAATGGCATAAGAGGGCGACAGGCGTAAGCCTTGCATGACCGCAAGACCTTAGGCCGCACTCTGCACGCCTCACACCATTGATCTTGCTGGGTTTACGATTTAAAGAAGTGGTGCCACCAGAACTACTACAAAAGCCGGACAATCTGACCGGCCAAATGTGGTCAATGGGTCCGGCTTTTGCACACATTAATCTAAAATTATCTGTGGAGCTGCGGGGAGTAATTCGATTACTATGGTTTATCCAAATTTATAACAATAAATTTTTTCATACTCTCTGT
>JBAWXY010000228.1:0-2865 GCA_037143835.1 Bacteroidota bacterium | reverse complement strand
GTAAAGCCGAGTGAATAACTTTTTGTGACATCATTATATAATGCTCCCACAAGCATAGGAGAAAGTGATTCTGCCAATCCGTCTGCAACAAGAATAATTCCCATCACCCTGCCCAGTGTTCTGACGCCAAAAAGATCGCCGGCCATTAATGGAATAATCATATAATCACCTCCAAGCCCAATCCCGAAAATAACTGCGAAAACATATATCCTTCCGGAAAAATCAGGCATAAGAAGAAGAGGTATGGAAGATCCAACAATTAAATAGATCAGGATCATAACATATTTCCTACGGATCATGTCAGCAAGCATCCCCATCAGTACCCTTCCACCCAGGCTCATAAATAATACGAGTGACATTATCTGAGCAGCCTGTGCCTGGGTAAAACTCAGGTCGCGCAGATACAACTTCAGATGCTGGTTGATCCCTCCCACTGCACCAATTGAACACATACTTCCGAAGGCCAGGAGATAAAAGTTCCGGTTCTTCAGAATATCTTTTATAGGAACAACTGATTCGGTTCTTTCTTCAACATTTTGTTTTAAAGGAGAGGCTTTAAGAAAAAAGGATAGTGGAAGAGCAATCACTATAACCAGAAATCCAAGAGACATCAAAGCAAGGTGCCAGCCGACATTTTTTTCAAGTCCGGCTGCTATTAAAGGTACCAGCGCGCCTCCCGTTCCAATGCCCAGATATGCTATACCCATGGCTTTTCCACGGTTTTTAGTAAACCATCTTGAAATCAGAACCTGGCAAGGAAGTGGTCCGCCAAATACATATCCGAGCGCAATAAAAACATAGGATAAGTAGAACATCCCCAGGGAGTTCATAAGGCTTAAACCGATAAGAGCTGAACCGGTCATCAGCGCACCTGCCATCAGCATCCTTCTGGGTCCGTAACGATCAATAATCCATCCTGCAAGAAATCCGAATAAAGGAGCTACAAGTATTTTTCCTAAGGCATTTCCTGATGTTACAACTGTACGGGACCAACCAAACTCCTTCATAAAAAAATCATAAAAGAATGGCAGACCATATAGTGTAAATCCCACAATTGCAAGAAGTGAAAGGAAAGCTGTTGCTATCACGTATGTCTGTGAACTTCGCCCTGGCAAATCCATACTGACTGTTTGATTATTATCTCCCATTTCAGATACAATATATAATAAATGTATAATCTTTAAAATCAGATACTCTTTCCAGCCAGACGGGTCATGCCATAATATGCACTTCCAAGTAATGAACCAGTTGACCCGAGTTTTGCTCTTTCAATCTTCACTTCAGACCTGCAGTTTTCAAGTGAATTTGCAAAAGCACTTCTTTTAATCATTGAAAAATAATCATCATGCGCTTCCGCCATACCTCCGCCAACGACAATAATTTCAGGTGCGAAAATTGTAATCAGATTAGCCAGTCCGACACCAACCATTTCTGCATTTTCTTTAACCACTTTAACAGCTACGAGGGAATGGGAATAACTCAATTCAAAAATTTCCTTGCATTTCAGAGTCTTTTTCTTCATATCATGAAACTCACCTGTTTCCTCATAATACCTGCGGACAATTGCTGATGCAGAAGCAAAATGCTCATATGATCCTTTTATTCCCGTATTACTAATTCCCTTGTCATAATTTATAATCATCTGACCTATCTCTCCTCCGGCATTATTGACTCCCCTGTAAAGCTTACCATTAATTATTATTCCACCTCCGATACCTGTGCGCAGGGCTACAAAAATAATATTATTGAAGCCCTGCGCAGCACCAAATCTATGCTCTGCAATTGTCATCATATTAGCATCATTCCCGACATAAGAGGGCAGCCCTGTTTCCTGGTTAACTATTTTTGCCAAAGGTACATTCGTCCAGTTTTTGATACCCTGATCGGGTCCGAGAACAATTCCTGACTTATGATCAATAAATCCTTTGGCTGCTGTACCAATGCAGATAGGATTAATACCCTCTGATGCCACTGTCTGCCTTATCTCCCGGATCGCTTCAAAAATTTTAGCTATAAGATAATCCTTCGACTGTTTCAGATTAAGAGGATAAGATTTTACGGCAACAATTTCACCCTCCATCTTAACAACTGCTATTTTAAGCGAATAATGTCCTATATCAATTCCTATGGCTGCAGCATGTTTAAACATTCTTTGTCGGTTGATGGTGTTATACAAAAATAACTTTAAATATAATTATTGTGACGCACAGAAAAACAAAAGTTCTCACTTACCGGTAATTTTTTTTGATAACTTTGTCATAAGTTTATTTATGAGACATTTATGATAGAAAGAGTAAGGGAAATATTTAAGAATGAAGCATCTGCCATCGAAAAAATTCCAATAACCAACAGTTTTGAGGATGCGATCGGAATTATTCACCGGCAGGTTCATGGCAAGAATGGAAAGCTGGTTACAAGTGGAATGGGAAAAGCGGGTCAGATCGCACATAACATTGCAACAACTTTCAGCTCTACAGGTACTCCTGCAATTTTTCTTCACCCGAGCGAAGCACAGCATGGTGATCTTGGAATTCTTCAGGAAAATGATGTTCTGCTGGCTATTTCTAACTCGGGAAAAACACGAGAGATAATTGAACTGATAGATCTTAAAAACAATCTCTACCCTTTAATACCTGTAATCGTAATTACCGGTAATGAGTATAGTCCATTGGCACAAAAGGCCGATTGTTTTATTTTGACAGGTGCTCCCGCTGAAGTTTGCCCTCTGGGTCTTACCCCAACCACATCCACTACTATTATGACAGTTATCGGAGATGCGCTTGTTGTACTTCTTATGGAAAAAATCGGTTTCAATGCTAACGACTATGCAAAAAGACACCATGGCGGATACCTTGGGATGAAATC
>JBAWXY010000227.1:0-2869 GCA_037143835.1 Bacteroidota bacterium | reverse complement strand
TATTTATAAAATCATTAGAATATAACGATTTAAAGATATTAAGATTTGCATATCTTTTATTATCTGTGTTAATTTGTCTCAACAATTTAAAACTAAGAGCTATGACACAATTTGAATTTAACAATAACCTCATCGGAATGAAGACTAATCTTCAGAGGTTTGCAATGAGCCTTACATCCGATCGTGATAATGCCCTGGATCTTGTACAGGATACATATCTTAAAGCTATTATCTACAAAGATAAATTCGTCGATTATACCAATCTTAAGGCCTGGGTTTTTACAATTATGAAGAATACCTTCATAAATAACTACAGGCGAAATGTGAAAGAGAATACCATTATCGACGGGACACAAGACCTCTATTACATAAACCAGCCTGGTGATAAGGGGTTTATTTCACCCGAATCTACTTATGCCGAAGGTGAAATTGAAAAAGCAATTAATTCTTTGAATGATGAATTCAGGATTCCTTTCAGGATGCATATTGAAGGTTACAAATATAAAGAGATTGCCGATGAACTTGGATTAAAAATCGGTACAGTTAAAAGCAGGATCTTCTTCACTCGTCAGAAGTTGATGCTGATGTTAAAGGATTATGCCAGATAAGTTTGATTTTAAGCATATTAGTTAGGTTAGTTAGTTAAATTGGATTTAAAAAGGGCTGGTAATTCAGCCTTTTTTTATTACCCGCATTATCACACCGGTTAATACAAATACCAGAAACAATCCTGAAACTATCCATGCCCACCTGTTTGGTATTTTCGATTCAGCCCACATCTCATAAGGTTCGGTTAAAAAGAAGTCAGATCTGACAGGCCAGATCATAACCTGACTGCTGTCAATAAAACCATTTGCACCTATCAGTTTCCCGGGCATTGCAATTCTGACAGAATAATCCTTAAAATTGAAAAAGATCTGATCTACAACATTTTCGATAGCGGAATCAGCCTCTGACTTGAATGTATTATATTCATTCTCACTCATAAACCTTTTCAGTATAATCCCATTTGACCACAGACTGTCAAGTTTCTCATCATTTGTATTGATCAGCGTAATCAATTCATTCTCATGAGATCTCACTGACTCGACAACTTTCTGACCTCCCTCCTTACCTTGCGAAAGTTTTGAAAATTCATCAATCCAGCCCGACACAAGATTTTTAGAATTCCAGATATCGGTTTTCATTTTTACAGAATCAGCAAGAGCTCTGAATTTAAGACTATCGGGACCAGTCTCTTTATCGTGTTTCAGGTTCTCAGGTGAATAAAAATATGAGAGTTCCTCATTGTCAAGGAAATCTTTCACCGGGAAACCGAAAGATAGTTGCCGGTCAATTCTTTCGAAAAACCGGTACTCGGTATTAAACCACTTAAAGCTCTTTTTAAATCCGGCCTGCCTCGAAATTCCTTTATTAGCGCCTGAATTAAATTTGTAAGCAAGGTTTATTTCATCGATATTTTTAAACTCTTTCTCAGCTCTTTTAACCCATGTAGTATCTCCTTTCACCCCTATTTCAATTGAGTCCCTCACGGTCCAGGTACTGTCAAATGGAACCTGAACATCAGATTGGCCAAAGTTATTCTTAAGGTTCCGCATCTCGATCTTTCGTGTTACTGACCCGTCGGGATGAACATAATTCGTCACAATTGTCTCGGGTTCTTCACATGATGCTATAAACAGAAGAATGAATGAGACGATAATTTTAATTGGTTTTCTTTTCATGGCTTTAGAGATTAATTCTGGTACGATTACTTTCGATCAACTTCTTCTCAATTAACTTTTTCAGTTCAGGATCTCCCTCAATCAGGTTTTCAAGATCCTTATATTTAATCTGCAATTCATTTACTGACTCAAGCAGCTCTTTCATCTGCTTTTCTGATATTGTTATGGTTTTTGATGGGAATCTCCGGCCAGAATTTTTATATATCAAAAGCATTTTTTCAATTTCATCTGCAGGTGTTGATACGTTTTCTCTATCAATAACAACTGTCTGCCTGCTGAGAAAATCTATCCGTTTCAGAATGATACTCTGCTGATATACAAAAACCAAAACCAAAACAATTGAAGCAGTAATAAGGCTTCTTCTTACCCATCCAATATAAACCCACCCGAACAAAAAATCAATTACTTCTGAAAGATTTAATCTGTTTTGATGAGCTCTCGCTATCTTGTTAATTACCTCTCTTTCAATATCCTCCGTCGAATTTAGCAGAGGTTTGGAATTCCTGAGGATATTCAGAACTTTATTATACTTTTCACTTTCCGGTTTCATCGTCATAAATATTTTTCAACCTTTTCAGAAATATTTTTCCTTGCATAATGCAGGTTAGCTTTAACAGCTGATTTACTTATGCCGGTTATTTCAGATATTTCATCATTTGACATTTCTTCAAGATCTGATAAAATAAAAACTGCTTTTTGTTTTGGACTCAACTTGTTTGTCAGGAGGCTTATAATTTGAGCAGTCTCTTTATTCTCCAGATCGGCAGACGGTCCCTCCGAAAGCCTGTTTGAAATAAGTTCCCAGGTCAGTTCATCTGCCACAAATTCCGGATTTCTCTTCCTTTTTCTCAACTGATCATAACATTTGTTCACCACAATTCTGTATATCCAGGTTTTATAAACTTCTGCTGATTTGATCTTTTTAAGCTTCTGCCAAATGGTAATCATGGTTTCCTGAACAACATCCTTCGCCTGATCCTCGTCCACGAGCATCCTGAAAGCTACTGAGTATGCAAAGGGAGATGTTACTTCGACAAGTTTTCTGAAATTATTAAAATTCCCTCCCCTGCATTCTTCTATAAGTTTTATTTCTATCAAAATACTGTATTGTATTAATAAGACGACATTTTAACAGCAAGGTAAAA
>JBAWXY010000226.1:0-2937 GCA_037143835.1 Bacteroidota bacterium | reverse complement strand
TGGGTATGGATGTGCTTTTTGAAATCCATGATGAAAAGGATCTGGATAAGATGAATAACAAAATAAAGATAATAGGCGTTAATAACCGTAATCTTAAAACTTTTGAAGTTAGTATGGATAATTCCAGGGATCTATTTCATCATTTGCCTCTGAATTGTCTTAAAGTTGCAGAAAGTGGTTTTCAGACAATTAATGATGTAAAACAGCTATTTTCCAGAGGATACGATGCCTTTCTGATCGGAGAAAAATTCATGAGATCAGAAAACCCGGGAAAAACTGCTGCAGGGTTTATTATGGATTTAAAAATGGGAATGGAATGAGTCTGAAGATAAAAATATGTGGAATGCGTGAACCGGAGAATATCCTTGAAGTGGCAGAGCTTAAGCCTGACCTGATGGGATTCATATTTTATCCTTCCTCCCCGCGGTATGCAGCCAAAATATCAGGCACTGAGATCCCTGCTAAGTTTCCCCCGCACATCAGAAAAGCAGGAGTATTCGTGAATGCAGATTTTGAGGAGATAACCGGAACTGTCAGGAAATACTCCCTCGACATAGTTCAGCTTCACGGAAATGAAACTCCGGATGAATGCCGCAGACTAAAAGAAACAGGTATCCCGGTTATAAAGGCTTTTAATATAAAAGAGAGCACCGGTTTCAAATTATGCTCTGAATTCATCACTTGTACAGATTATTTCCTGTTTGATGCATTAACCTCAGATTATGGAGGTTCGGGATATAAATTCGACTGGAAAATACTTGATAAATACGATCTTGGGCATCCTTTTTTTCTCAGCGGAGGCATTACCCCCCGTGATGTCAACAATATTCTGGAAATTACCAACCCCGCGTTTTACGGAATTGATCTGAACAGCAGGTTTGAGGTGAATCCGGGTTTAAAAGACATTGAAACTCTTAAAAAATTCATATCCGATATACGATTAAATAATAAATCATTATGAACGAGACATTTATATCAGACAAAAATGGATATTACGGCGAATTCGGGGGTGCATTCGTACCTGAAATGCTCAGACAGAATGTAGAATCCCTGAGGGCCGTTTATTATAATATCATTGAATCGGCAGAATTCAAAAAGGAGTTTAACATGTTACTCCGTGACTATGCAGGCAGACCTTCCCCTTTGTTTTTTGCAAACCGTCTGAGTAACAAGTATGGGACTAAGATTTATCTGAAGCGGGAGGATTTAAATCATACCGGTTCTCATAAAATAAACAATACCATCGGGCAGATTCTGCTGGCAAAAAAAATGGGGAAAACCAGGATAATCGCTGAAACCGGGGCAGGTCAGCATGGTGTGGCAACAGCGACCGTTTGTGCGCTTATGGGAATGGAGTGTGTTGTTTATATGGGTGAGACAGATATGGTCAGGCAGGAGCCTAACGTAAAGCGGATGGAAATACTGGGAGCCAGAGTAGTGCCGGCAAGGTGCGGTAATAAAACCCTCAAGGATGCCACGAATGAAGCTTTGCGGGATTGGATATGTAATCCTGAAAATACTTTTTATATAATCGGTTCTGTTGTCGGACCACATCCCTACCCCGACATGGTGGCAAGGTTTCAGTCGGTCATCAGCGAAGAATTACTTACTCAATTAAGCGGGAAAGAAGGGATTAAAGATCCGGATTATATTATTGCATGTGTCGGAGGAGGAAGCAATGCGGCCGGAATATTTTATCATTATATCAACAGGAAAAATGTAAGACTTGTAGGTGTAGAGGCTGCAGGTGAAGGAGTTAATACCGGTCGAACCGCTGCTACTATCTCTGTGGGAGAGTCAGGTATCATTCATGGAAGCAAAACCCTCCTTATGCAAAATGAAGATGGGCAAATCACTGAACCTTATTCCATTTCCGCAGGACTTGATTATCCGGGTGTGGGTCCATTACATGCATGGCTGGCAAAGACAGGCAGGGCTGATTATTTGAATGTTACTGATAAAGAGGCTCTTACAGCTGCTTACGAACTTATCCGGCTTGAAGGTATAATCCCTGCCCTGGAATCGGCGCATGCACTCGCAGCTCTTGGCAAACTGAATTTCAAAAAAACTGACATTGTTGTTGTAAATATTTCGGGTAGAGGTGATAAGGATATGCAGGCATATATTGAAGCAAAAAAAATGTTCAAATAAAGTTGCCTCCATTAAACTGTTGTTATTCAATAATTCAAAAACATAAAAATCAGTAATAATGAATCGCATAGAGAAGCTATTTAAAACTAAAAAGAAAAATATACTTTCCATCTATTTTACTGCAGGATATCCTGAATTGAATCACACACTTTCCATAATCAGGGAATTGGATAAATCAGGAGTGGATATGATTGAAATTGGTATGCCTTTTTCCGATCCTGTTGCAGACGGACCGGTAATACAACGAAGCAGTGAAAAAGCTCTCCACAACGGGATATCCTTAAACCTGCTTTTTGAACAATTAGCACATGTGCGGGAAATAACAGATCTGCCGTTAATTTTCATGGGATATATAAATCCGGTTTTCAAATTCGGGGTAGAAAATTTTCTTCACAAATGCAGTGAGACCGGTATTGATGGAACCATAATTCCTGATCTCCCGGTGGAGGAGTACAGGAAATCATATGAACCGCTTTACGAAAAATATAATATTTTAAATATTTTTCTTATTTCACCGCAAACTCCAAATGAGAGAATTACCTATATTGACAGTATTGCAAAAGGGTTTATATACATGGTCTCAACAACTGCCACAACCGGAGCAACAAACAATTTTGACGATTCACAGATGACCTATTTTAAAAAGATTAGTGATCTTAATTTGAAAACATCCAGGCTTATCGGGTTTGGTATTTCAAATAAAGTAACCTTTAATCAGGCTTGTGATTATTCGAATGGAGCAATCATCGGCAGCGCATTTATCAGGTCACTTGATGAAAACGGTCC
>JBAWXY010000225.1:0-2994 GCA_037143835.1 Bacteroidota bacterium | reverse complement strand
TTACGAATTTGAAACTTTAGATCCTGATAACAACAGGATTGAAGTATCGACCAGGTTTATGGAATAGAACAAGTAGTATGTAATATCCCTAATGAAAAAATCAAATATGAACACAATTAAGAAATGTCTTCTGCTTTTTTTAAGCATCATCGGCGTAATAACCAATGCTCAGAATATTTCTGTAAAATCACCCGATAACAATATAGTCATAACCATCAGCAACGTCGAAAAACTGAGTTATTCAGTAACATTCCGGGGACTGAGTATTGTTAATCCGTCTCAACTTGGATTCGAACTGAAAGACGAACAGGCAATGACCGGAAACTTCTCTATTGTGGATCAATCAGTTAAGAATGTCAACGAAACATGGATCCCTGTGGTAAAATCGAAACATGCAGAAGTAATAAACCATTATAATGAACTGCAATTATTCTTAAAGGAGAAAACAGGCCCGATGCGGCAGATGGAACTCTCTGTCAGAGCATACAATGACGGTGCCGCCTTCAGGTATAAACTCTCCAGAAGTGCAAAAGCCGGCGACAGACAAATTGTTAAGGAATTAACAACATTTAGTATTCCCGGAGACCCGAAAGCGTGGATTGTTGAATACAAAGGATATGCCTCATCAAATGAAGCTGAGTTTTTTGAGCATCCATTGAGTTATCTGAACGAGAAATCGGTAGCCGGTATGCCATTACTTATGGAATATGGAAATAATTGCTGGGTAGCTATTACCGAAGCTAAAATTGATAATTATGCGGCATTTTATATCGGAACAAATGGCGTTTCCAATCAACTTACAACCAAGCTTGTTCCTGTTCCAGGTGAACCTGAAAACGGGGTTAAGGTACGTTTTAACGATGAGGTTTATACACCATGGCGTGTTCTGATGATCGGAGAAACGCCAGGGGCACTGATAGAATCTGAGATTATCCAGAACCTTAACGATCCATGTGCAATTGAGGATCCTTCGTGGATCAAACCCGGAATGAGTGCCTGGGACCATTGGTGGAGCGGAGAAGTGAAGATGGAGATGCCGGTCATTAATCAGTATATCGATCTTGCCTCTGAAATGGGGTGGACATACATGCTTGTCGACTGGCAGTGGTACGGAAAGTTTAATTCGCCGGAAGCTGATATAACTAACTGGGCACCTCAGATAAACATCCTTGAAATAATTGATTATGCCAGATCAAAAAATGTTAAAATCCTGCTATGGCTCTATTCAAGCGATGTAAACCGGAATGCCGCATTTAAAAAGGCGTTCCCCCTCTACGAAAAATGGGGTGCAGCCGGGATAAAAATCGATTTTATGGATCGTGATGACCAGCAGATGGTTAACTGGTACCACGACATTATTAAATGTGCTGCGGAAAATCATCTTCTGGTCGATTTTCACGGTGCATATAAACCTGATGGCATTATACGTACCTGGCCGAATATGATTACCCGCGAAGGGGTGATGGGCAACGAATATTACAAGTTCTCGAATAAAATGAGTCCTGAACACAATGTTAAACTGGCCTTTACACGCATGCTTGCCGGACAAATGGATTATACTCCCGGCGCCTTTCTTAACATTACAAAGGAACAGTTTAAACAACAGACTCCGGCTATTGTCTGGAACACACGTGCTGCAGAACTCTCGAAATTCGTTATTTATGAAAGCCCTCTGACTGTGGTTTGTGATCATCCCGATAATATACTAAACCAGCCCGGTGCTGATTTCCTGAAAATAGTCCCAACAGTATGGGATGATATAAGGTTTATCAGTGGTTATCCAGGTAATTATGTGGCCATAGCAAAACGCAGCGGTGATAAATGGTTCGTTGGTGTGATGAATAACAGCACCGAAAAAAGTATTGAACTAAAACTTGACTTTTTACCTGCCGGCAATTATGAAGCAGAGATCTGGGCCGACACCAAAAATTCGGATATAGATCCGAAGGAGCTGAAAAAAGTAAAACAGACAACTAAATCAGGGGATATCATTAAGGTGACAATGGCTAAAAACGGGGGGTTTGTTGCCCTGATAATAAGAAAGTCCTGAAATGTAATGAGAGATATTATGTGCCTTCTAAAGGAGCAAGAAATGTACATGGGTATTATGCAGTATTCAGATTACTGTATCCTGTTTTACAGGTGCTATTTCCAAAGTATGTTTCAACCCTGAAAGAGGTTGGTTTAGCTATGATAAATACGGTTATAAAGGGGTATGAAAAGTCTGTCCTTGAGGTGAAAGATATTGTTGAACTGGCAAAAAGGTAATTTCAGAAAACTGATCATCGCTGGTAATCATTAAAAATTCTAAATAACGATGGTGTTATGGACCTGGTGCCCGGATCAAGAATTCAGTTTAAAGAAATTTTGAGAGTGGGATTCTCATATAAATTTTAAAACTAATTAAATAAACCTGACATTATGAAACTAGCTGATGAATTCAAAGCCTTTGCGATGAAAGGTAATGCTGTCGATATGGCTGTCGGTATTATAATTGGTGCTGCTTTTGGCAAAATTGTAGCATCAATAGTCAATGACATCATTATGCCTCCACTGGGATTGCTTATAGGTGGGGTTAACTTTACAGAACTGAAATTTGTGATGAAAACAGCTGTCGGAGAAAACCCTGCCGTAACATTGAATTATGGCAATTTCCTACAGGTAGTTTTTGATTTTCTAATTGTTACTTTTGCTGTTTTCATGGTAATTAAAGCAATGAACTCAGCGAAGAAGAAACAGGATGCAACTCCTGCAGCCCCGCCTGTTCAATCAAAACAAGAAACTCTGTTAACAGAAATCCGCGACCTGCTGAAGAAATGATCTATAATAAAATTTTGTTACAGGGACACACCATGGCGTGCCCCAGTTTTTTTTACCCATACAATCATAGGTTTTAAATTTAATCAGATAAATTTACTAGATCATAAAAAAATCTCTGCGATGAAATTAAAACATATGCTTATTCTCGCTTTCTCAATCTGCCTGCTATCTTTT
>JBAWXY010000224.1:0-3007 GCA_037143835.1 Bacteroidota bacterium | reverse complement strand
GAGGACATCTATAAAAAGGTGAATATTCTTTCAGGCGGAGAGAAGGTCCGGTGCATGATCGCGCGCATGATGATACGCAATGCAAATGTTATGCTTTTGGATACTCCCACAAACCACCTGGACCTTGAGTCAATTCAGGCATTTAATAATACTTTGATCAGGTTTAAAGGAAATATTCTGATGTCCTCTCACGATCATGAGTTTATTCAAACAGTGTGCAACCGGGTTATCGAAATAGCACCCAAAGGAATAATTGACAAACAGATGCAATATGATGATTACATATCGGATGAAAAACTGATGGAAAAGAGGAATAGTTTATATTAGACAAGTTTGTAGACTGGTTTAAACCACAACCACTAACCGCAAACTAAACTGACTTTCTGTTCCTTACTTAATTTATGACTTATTTTTCTAACATTATCCAATTCGTATGGTTTTTATTTAAATAGAATAAAAAAAATTACTTTTATTTATTAAAGTAATCGCGAAAGTTACCGTGTAAGTAAATATTAAATTTTTTGTTATATGAAGAAGATCGTAGTTGCCGGAGCAGGAGGTTTTATTGGCGGACACCTTGTTAAAGAGTTGGTTAAAGCAGAACAGCAGGTTAGAGCTGTTGATCTTAAACCCCTGAATGAATGGTACCAGGTTTCACCTGATGCTGATAATCTTGTCCTTGATCTCAGGCTCAGAGATAACTGCTATCAGGCAGTGAACGGGTATCATGAAGTCTTTAATCTTGCTGCCGATATGGGTGGCATGGGCTTTATAGAAAATAACAAAGCAGCCTGTATGATCAGTGTTTTGATCAATACCCACCTTCTTATTGCGTCAAAAGATTGCGGTATCGAGAGGTTTTTCTATGCTTCTTCTGCCTGCGTCTATAACGGTGAAAAACAGACCTATCCTGATAACCCCGGACTAAAAGAATCTGATGCTTATCCTGCATTGGCAGAAGATGGTTACGGATGGGAAAAACTGTTCAGCGAGCGCATGTGCCGTCATTTTTCAGAAGATTTCGGATTGATAACCAGGGTAGCAAGATTTCACAATGTTTATGGACCTTCTGGTACCTTTGACGGTGGCCGGGAAAAAGCACCTGCAGCTATCTGTCGTAAAGTGATTGAAGCAGGTATTACCGGGAATAAAGAGATCGTGATCTGGGGCGATGGTCTTCAGACAAGAAGTTTTATGTATATTGACGATTGCATAAAGGGAATTCAAGATATTATGTACAGTAATATTAAAGAGCCTATCAACTTGGGAAGCAGTGAGATGGTATCGATAAACGAACTTGTCGATATTGTTGAAGGTATTGCAGGGTATAAGCTTAAAAGGATATATGATCTGAAAGCTCCGAAGGGAGTAAGGGGACGTAACTCTGAAAATACTCTTATAAAGAAATACCTTGGATGGGAGCCCTCAATACACCTCAGAAATGGGATGAAAAAAACATACGATTGGATAAGCGTGCAGGTTGTTAACGAGAGCAGGAGTAAAAAAGGGGTTAATCGCTTCAATAAATAAGTCACATCTGTTGATGAAAAACAAAAAGGTCCTGGTCAGCGGCTGTTACGACCTGCTTCATGGCGGGCATATTGCTTTTCTCAAAACTGCCTCATCTTATGGGGATTTATACGTCAGTATCGGCAGAGATGAAAATCTTCTCTTTCTGAAAGGAAAGAAACCGGTTTTTTCTGAGGATGAACGGTTATATATCGTAAAGTCGATTAAATATGTTTACGATACTTTCCTTGCCTCAGGAACAGGAATGCTCGATTTTGAACCGGACATGAAGAAGATAAAGCCGGATATATTTGTTGTTAACCACGATGGCCATACTCCTGAGAAAGAGAATCTTTGTAAAAAACTTGGAGTAAAATATATTATACTGGAGCGTATTCCGGAACCGGGATTGCCGGCACGGTCGAGTTCCGGAACAAAGAGGGATTTGAGATTCCCTTACAGGTTATGCCTTGCAGGTGGCTGGATTGATCAGCCATGGGTATCAAAAATGCATCCGGGATCAGTAGTTGTTGCGCAGATCTGGCCAACTATGGATTTTAACGACAGGTCGGGTCTGGCAACAAGTTCAAGGAAAGTCGGGATACAGATCTGGGGCGACAGATACCCCAACGGTGACCATGAACAAAATGCAAGGTTGTTGTTCGGAGCCGAAAATCCTCCCGGCAAAGTGTATGTCTCCGGGTCGCAGGATCAGATCGGACTATTATACCCCGGTATAAACAGGCTATGTTATAACGGCGGATATTGGCCTGAGAGAATCGAATCAACAACTGAAAAAGATATCTGCGACTGGCTTTCAGATGTTCTTCACCTTGTTCCGCTGGAACCTCGTCCTGAAGGGTATGATCCGCTGAAAGTTATGCACCTGGAAAAACCTTTGATCAGAGAACTGGGTGAGGCAGGTGATCTGTGCTGGGAGGCTATCCTTAAAAAAGATGTTAACGGCCTGGGAAAAGCATTGACCAATACTCTTCTTTCATGGAAAAAAATATTGCCTCTCACAGTACCTGACTGGGTGATGAAAGAGATGGAGTCAAAATATTTTCCGGTTTATCCGGGTGCAATTACCTCCGGAAGCGGAGGAGGTTATGTTATTGTCGTTTCGGAAACGAAAATCGAAGGGTCTATTAAAATAAAAATCAGATACTAATATTTTAAATCTAACAACCATGAAATTGAATCTCTTTAGAAAATGTAGTTTGCTGATTTTGTTAGTTGCAGGAATAGTATTTTCTATTTCAGCACAGCAGCAGAAACCGCCGGTTGCAGAAGGACCTTACAAACCTTCTGACGAGTCACTCAGGCAATATCAATATCCTGAGTGGTTCCGTGATGCCAAATTTGGTATATGGTCGCACTGGGGACCTCAGGCAGTGCCACGTCAGGGCGACTGGTATGCCAAAAGGCTTTATCAGGAAGGAAGTCCGGGTTATAAATACCATGTCGAGCATTACGGACATCCCTCCGAATTCGGTTA
>JBAWXY010000223.1:0-3010 GCA_037143835.1 Bacteroidota bacterium | reverse complement strand
TGGCTTTTTTATTTCTGTCATATTGGTAATTCGACTTTTGGTAAATTCTAAGAAATGAAGATACTAAACATTTTTTACGTTTAAAAAAAGATAAAAATAGGAGCTTAAAAATGGGAAAGTCCATGTACAACTTTGGCAAACGGGCGAAAGAAAAAGCAAGACAGCAAAAACAAATGGAGAAGGTTTCAAAGCGCATAATGGCTAAGCAGCAGAAGGCTAATATAAAAGCGGGCACTCCGAACACAGGCTCAGATATAGCTGAACCGGGACTGATGGAGGAGATCGTTAAAAGCATAGCATAAGTGGATAGATACATAATCTTAGTTCCACTTTATGATGGCTGTAATGACCTTGCAAAGTAAGGATAAATGTTTGTTTTCAGGATTGTAAACTTGAAGGTGAGTTGAGATGGCTGAAGATATTTTAGACTACTGGGTTAGACTTATAAAGACAATTTTCCCTGAAAACGCTTGGATAACTTCTTGTTTTATCAATAATGATTGTTTAATACAGATCGATTGGAAGCTCAAAAATGATCCAGGGCATCCAAACAAGCGTTCCAAAAAGATTGAGATAATAATCAAAGCGGGTGCAATTGAAAATTATCTCGACAAGAACAAGAAAGATCGTGAATTATCTGACATCATGTTGAAAGAATTTATTTACGAGCGGTATAACCATTTTAGTCCTGATAATGATATTTGTACCACCCAATATGTACCGAAGGAAAAGTGGTTAATCTCCAGAGATGTACTTGATTTTAAGCCTTCATTCGAGTTAGTCAGGGAGATCCACTGATTATTATGCTTCCTGTTAATGGGTGACTGTTAGAATTCTCACCCAATTCTCACAAATGTTTTATCAAAAAGCTATCCAGTTGGTTGACAAAGGCTTGGCAGTCTTTTTTGCCGAACGCCGATGGACCGCCCGTCATCATGCCGCCGTCTCTCAGCTCATTCATCAGGTCACGCATCGCCAGCCTGTCCTTGATGTTGTCCTCCGTATAGAGCTTGCCTCGATAATTGAGCGCAAAGGCGCCCTTGGCAACTACCCGGTCTGCAAGCGGGATGTCGGCAGTAATCACCAGGTCCCCCGGCTGTACCAGTTCGGCGATACGATCATCGGCGAGATCAGGTCCTTCAGGGACTATAATGCTTGATATAATGACTGACGGTTCATATCTCACCTGTTTATTGGCCACAAAAACCACGGGCACCTGCAAGCGTATAGCGGCCCTGATCAGTAGATCTTTGGCCGCATTCGGAAATCCGTCCGCATCGACATATATCTGCATTGTCATGCATCCAAAATTTCTTTGACCCTGCCCACAATGCCGCTTTGCAGGCGCACCTTGATGCCGTGGGGATGACTGGCTGATTAGAATATCCTTGACGATGCCTTCAGACAGTTTACCGCTGAACTGATCCTGCTTCTGGACGACCTTCACATGCACTCCAAGTCTAATGTTTGATCGGTTATTTCCATTCATGAGTATGCCTTTCACACATAATTATTTACAAAACAATAGGAAATATAGATAAAGAATTGCTTTCCCCGTTGACTGAGTGTATGGAGAAGATGCTGGTGAGTCAACAGACCTGTCCTGCGCCCCTGGTTATCTGGGGTGTCCCTCATTTCCACGACCGCACTCTACTGAGCCAATAAACGATAGGAGCCTTTATTTAATGACATTTAAAGAATTACACATAGACAAAAGAATTTTAAAAGCAATAGCTGAAATGGGATTTGAAACGCCGATGCCTGTTCAAGAAGAGGTTATACCTTTTCTATTGAAAGAGACAAGGGATTTAGTCGCATTGGCTCATACGGGAACAGGCAAGACAGCAGCGTTCGGGATACCCATTATTCAAAAGGTCGATCAATTCTCATCAAAAACGCAAGTCCTGATACTGGCCCCCACAAGGGAGCTTTGTTTGCAGATAACAGACGATTTAAACCGTTTAGCCAAACACATGGACGGTTTAAATATTGTACCCATATATGGAGGTGCAAGTATTTTGACCCAGATAAAGCAGATTTCTTCAGGCGCCCAGATCATTGTGGCCACGCCCGGCAGAATGCTTGATATGCTGAATCGGAGAAAAGTGGATGTTTCTGCCATCAGTTGGCTGGTGCTGGATGAAGCAGATGAAATGCTGAACATGGGATTTAAGGAAGATTTGAACGCGATACTTTCCGGGACTCCCAAAAATAAAAGGGTTTTGTTGTTTTCAGCGACAATGGCTGAGGAAATTGAAGGTATAGCGCAGAGCTATATGAATAAACCCGTTGCTATTACGATCGGTTCAAAAAATACGGGGGCTGAAAATGTTTACCATCAGTATTATGTCGTACATGCCAGGGACAGATATAGTGCGTTAAAAAGGATTGCTGATTATTATCCTGATATTTATTCGATTATTTTTTGCAGAACAAAAATAGAAACACAGGAAATTGCCGATTCACTTATAAAAGACGGTTATAATGCAGACGCATTGCACGGAGATCTTTCTCAGCCGCAGCGGGATAGCGTCATGAACCGTTTTAGAAGCAGAAATCTTCAAATGCTTGTGGCGACGGATGTTGCTGCAAGAGGAATTGATGTGGTAGATCTAACGCATATTATCAATTACAACCTCCCGGACGATCCTGAATATTATACCCACCGTAGTGGACGTACAGGGAGAGCCGGTAAGTCAGGTATTTCTATTGTTATTGTTAATTTAAAAGAAATTTTTAAGATTAGACAGATAGAAAAACAAATAAGAAAGAAATTTGAGCTGGTTAAAATACCTACGGGAAGTGAAGTTTGCGAAAAACAACTGTATCATCTCGTCGATAAAGTAAAGAACACAGAGATTCAGCATCAGGAAATCGGTGCTTTTTTACCTGCTGTCTATGAGAAACTGAAAGGAATCAGCAAGGAAGAAATAATTCAGCGATTTGTCTCTGCTGAGTTTAACCGCTTTTTAAGCTATTACCGAAATGCTCCCGACATCAACGTTGACTT
>JBAWXY010000222.1:0-3042 GCA_037143835.1 Bacteroidota bacterium | reverse complement strand
AGATTATCAAGGACTTCCTCATCGACTTTTGATTTTCCTACAACGGCTCTTGACAGCTTATGGAAGACGCTCTCCTTAGTTTTTTCAAGACCTTTATTAAGGCTCTCTTTTTTATCTTTTCCAAGAAATCCCAGCAAAGCCATCAGATAATAATTAATTTGAAAAGTAAATATAAAAAAAGCTTCCTTCTGCAAAGAAGAAAGCCATGAATATCTTATAAGCAATAAATACGGTTACTTCTTTGCGAAGAAGTCTTTAATATGATCATTATGAACGATCTCTTCTTTAAACAGATAAGCTCCGGATTTATCGGACTTGGTCATTTTAATACATTTGGTAAATGCCTTGCCTGTTCCTGACTTAAGTGATGCAACAACTTTCTTTGCCATGGTTTAACCTTTTTACTTGATTTCTCTGTGAAGCGTATGTTTTTTAAGAATAGGATTGTATTTCTTCCTTTCAAGACGGTCAGGAGTGTTTTTCCTGTTTTTTGTAGTAATATATCTTGATGTCCCCGGTTGTCCGCTCTCTTTATGTTCGGTACATTCCAGAATTATCTGTTGTCTGTTACCTTTAGCCTTCTTTGCCATTTTCTATCCTGTTTTAATAATTCAAAATGTAACCTTTTTCTTTTGCTTCTTTGAGGACGCATGTGAGTCCTTTTTTACTGATAAGGCGGATGCCTGCAGCTGAGATCTTAAGTGAAATCCACCTCTCTTCTTCCGGCATGTAGTATTTTTTTACAAAAAGATTAGGATAGAATTTTCTCTTAGTTCTTCTCTTTGAGTGCGAAACGTTATTTCCGACCATCGCCTTTTTCCCTGTAACCTGACAAATTCTTGACATTGATGTTTGTTTTACTTCTTAACTAACGTTTGTCCTTTTAAAACGAAGCGCAAAATACGTGATTTTTATCTGATTATACAAATATTTAATCTACTTTTTTTGAACAGACTTCAGTAATGCAGTTTAACTGTTGATTATCTGCTTTCTAAGAAGGTTCAAAGCTGCAAGGGAAAACCTTTTTATATTTGTAATTCTGTCATTTCCGAAAACACGTTTTTCAGTTACAATTCCTTTTTCGGAAGCAACTGCTATCCATACAGTTCCAACAGGCTTTGCTTCTGTACCTCCATCCGGTCCGGCTATACCTGTTGTGGCAACAGTAAATTCTGTTTTAAATAAGTTCCTGGCACCATTTGCCATTTCCTGAACAACCTTTTCGCTGACAGCACCATTTTTATCAATTATATCTTTCTGCACACCAAGTAATTGTGTTTTTACAGAATTAGCATAAGCGACAACAGTACCTTTATAATAAGCTGAGCTTCCCGGGACACTTGTTAACATGTGAGCAATTTCACCACCAGTGCAGCTCTCAGCTGTACTTACCGTTATATTTTTTTCTTTTAATAGTTTTCCGATGACCATTTCGAGTGATTCCTCATTCTCTCCGTAAATGAATTCAGGAATAATACTATAAAGATTGTCTACCTGTTGGTTTATCAGATTCAATAAAGCCCCATGTTCTGTTCCGGTACCCGTAAGCCTCAGTTTAATTACTCCTGAAGCAGGAAGATATGCTAGTTTTATATTTCCAGGAAGTCCGGCTTCAAAGCCGGTAAGCATCTCTGCAAGTTTTGCTTCAAATGTACCATATGTCATTATATTTCTGTGAATTATGATTTGTGATGTGAAAAGTTTATTCAATTCCGGAAGCACATGTTCTGTCATTATATGTTTCATCTCATAAGGAACACCCGGCATAGAAATAAATATGGTTCCATCCTTTTCAAACCACATACCCGGAGCGGTTCCCGTTGCATTTTTTAGAACTCTGCATGATTCCGGAACCTCAGCCTGGCGTCGGTTATTCTCATTCATAGGAAGATTTCGACGACTCATCATGCCTTCTATCATCCTGAGCACCTCATCATCAGTAACCAGGCGGGTATTGAAAAATTCACATAATGTCTGTTTTGTTATGTCATCAGTTGTCGGACCAAGTCCGCCCGTTATCAGCACAACATCAGTTTTTCCGGCTGCTTCATGCAATGCATAGATGATATCTTCCCTCCTGTCGTGTATTGATGTCATTCGATAAACATCAAATCCGGCCTTACTCATTTCTGCTCCCATCCATGCGGAGTTGGTATCGACCGTTTGTCCAATCAGAAGTTCATCTCCTATTGTTATTATTGCTGCTTTCATTATTTTACTGCTTTAACTATTTTACAAAAATATATTTTGTAAGTTCATCTGACAATTAAAATGAGAGAAATGAACAGAGATGAAATAATCAGATTAACAGAAGAATTTGTAAAACAGAATCTGAAAGGTTATGACAGCGGCCACGATTGGTGGCATATTGAGAGAGTCAGGGGACTTGCAAAATTCATAAATGAACAGGAAGCTATTGCAGATCCATTTACACTTGAGATTGCTGCGCTTCTTCATGATTCTGTTGATTCAAAATTTGCCGGAGATGATTTTGAAAAGGGGTATGTAATAATTGGTGAATTTTTGGATAAGACCGGATTGACAGAAATAAAGGAACAGGTCATTGGAGTTATAAGGAATGTCTCATTCAGTAATAAAAATCCATCCGGCAATTTGTCTGACCCCGTCCTGCTTATTATACAGGATGCAGACAGGCTGGATGCTATCGGAGCTATAGGTGTTGCCAGAGCCTTTAATTATGGAGGATTCAGGAATAATGTAATTTACGATCCGGAAGTTGAGCATCGTACTCCATCCACTATTAGCCATTTTTATGAAAAACTGCTTGTTTTAAAATATAGGATGAATACATTGACAGCAAAGAGATTAGCTGCAGAGAGACATGATTTTCTGGAGACTTTTCTAAAACAGTTTTATAGAGAATGGGAATTTGGTGTAACTGACTGAATAATTTGCTTAAATGAATCTATTCATTATTTTTGTCAGTCTTTTAAAGAAAAAATTGCGGGAGTAGCTCAGGGGTAGAGCATCAGCTTCCCAAGCTGAGGGTCGAGGGTTCGAATCCCTTTTCCCGCTCAAATA
>JBAWXY010000221.1:0-3061 GCA_037143835.1 Bacteroidota bacterium | reverse complement strand
ATATAAAAATAGTTGAGATTTTTTTGATTCCAGTTTTGAATAACCTTATTTTGTAAATAAATCAGTACAGAATGAAGAATCCGAAAGCTTATAACTATGAAAACACTTTATAAAATGTTGTTAATCAGCGGAATGGTCAACCTTGCCATTACAAGTTGTAAAAACCAGCCTGAAGTTGATAAGAGCAATCCATTTTTTGCCGCTTATAACACTCCTTTCGATGTTCCACCTTTCGAAAAGATAATGGCTAAACATTATATGTCGGCTTTTGAGAAAGGAATGTCAGAAGGAAAAGCTGAGATAGAAGCATTACTTAAAAGCAAAAGTAAGCCTACTTTTAAAAATACAATCCTGGTTTTCGACAATACCGGTGACCTTTTATCAAAAGTGTCAAAAGTTTTCTTTGCTCAGGCTGCAGCCAACACAAACGATTCGCTGCAGAAGATCGAAATGGAAATCTCTCCATTACTTTCAGCATACAGTGATGAGATTCTGCTTAACCCCGAACTTTTTTCGAGAGTAAAATCTGTTTTTGGTAACCAGGCAAAATTCAAGCTCAATCCCGAACAGAAATTCTTACTCGAAAACCTGTACAAGGGATTTGTCAGGAATGGGGCAAACCTGAATAAGCAGGATCAGGATACTCTCAAAGTTCTGAACCAGAAGTTATCGGTTCTGACAGTTAAATTCAGCCAGAACGTACTCGCCGAGACAAATAACTATTTAATGTATGTTAATAAAGAAGATCTTACGGGGTTGCCTGAATCAGTTATAGCCACTGCAGCAGAAACAGCAAAGGAAGCAGGACAAGAGGGCAAGTGGGCATTTACAACACAAAGACCAAGCATTTTTCCTTTTCTTCAGTATTCTGAAAACAGGAACCTTCGCCAACAAATTTATGATGCTTACACCAACCGTGGCAATAATGGTAATGAATTTGACAATAATAAGATACTGGCTGAGAT
The DNA here is from genome assembly GCA_037143835.1 of Bacteroidota bacterium. Taxonomy (GTDB): domain Bacteria; phylum Bacteroidota; class Bacteroidia; order Bacteroidales; family VadinHA17; genus LD21. Next base: position 2,096 of record JBAWXY010000221.1, on the reverse strand, counting down.
CGTCAATCTCCGGTCAGAAAGGGCTAAACTCCTTGGATACAAGACACACTCACATATTGTTCTTGAACCACGTATGGCTAAAGTGCCTGAGAACGTCTTTAATCTGCTTGATAACCTTTGGGAAAAGGCAATTCCTGTAGCTAAAAATGAGGTTTCTGAGATGCAGAAGATTATTGACAAAGAGGGAGGAAAATTCAAACTTGAACCATCCGACTGGTGGTATTATGCCGAGAAACTCAGAAAAGAAAAATATGATTTGAACGACAGCGAGTTAAGACCTTATTTCAAACTTGATAATGTCCGTAATGGCGTTTTTACTGTGGCCAATAAGTTATTCGGAATTACTTTTACCCCACTTGCCGATTTCCCGCGTCCTCATCCTGAAGCACAGGCTTTTGAAGTAAAAGAAGCTGATGGCTCCCATCTGGGTGTGCTTTATATGGATTTTCATCCCAGAGAAAGTAAGCAACAGGGTGCCTGGTGCGGAAACTATCGAAGCTACCATATCGTTAAAAGAAAGGGTGTTACTCCGGTTGTGACAACAGTTTTCAATTTTACAAGTCCCAGCGGTGATCTGCCGGCTCTCATCAGTGTGGAAGAGGCCAGTACATTATATCATGAGTTCGGACATTCCCTTGATGCCCTTTTTAATAAGAGTACCTATAACCAGACAAATATCGCATGGGACTTTGTGGAACTGCCATCGCAACTGATGGAGCATTGGGTAACAGAACCTGAGGTTCTTAACTTATATGCAAAGCACTATAAGACAAATGAAACAATTCCTGCAGAGTTGGTCCTGAAAATTAAGAACAGCGGGTATTTTAATCAGGGATTTGAAACTGTAGAATATCTTGCCGCTTCACTTCTCGACATGAAATATCATACCCTGGAAGCACCTGCAATTGTTGATGTTCATACCTTTGAAAAAGAATACTTAACCGGTATTGGTTTGATCCCTGAAATCATACCACGTTACAGAAGCACGTACTTCCTTCATATGGCAGGGGGGTACGATTCAGGATATTACAGCTATATATGGGCTGCAGTACTGGATAATGACGCTTTTGAAGCCTTTAAGGAAAAAGGCCTGTTCGATCAGGCTACTGCAACATCATACCGCAAAAATATCCTTGAGAAAAACGGCACCATGGATGCAATGCAGATGTTTGTAAACTTCCGCGGTCGTGAACCTGTTATCGAACCTTTGCTTAAGAACAGGGGCCTGATGCAGTCACCTCCTCTTTAACGGAAGTGCTATGATTTTTACTGTTTTTCAAAAATCTGTATCTTCTCCAGAAGGGTAATGCTGTAAGTGAAGTAAACCGGGCAAGATATTTTACAGCTTTTAAACCCATTGCATAATGCATTATCCTGTACAAAACCGTTACTATCAGTATCATTCCTCCTATACCTATAACCTGAGCAGTTAGTTTCCACCACCAGACATCAGGCTGAATATTAAGTGTATTGATAATGAATATAAAGATCTGGGCATTTACTGCTGTGAATATTATCCAGAAAGCAGTAGCCATCACTTTTTTCTTAAGTCCGGGATGAAGAGGAATCCAGTTTGATGGGAGGTCAACCGGTCTGAATCCAATACATTTATAACCCTTAAGCCAGAGGATAAATGCCGGGAGCAAAAGTGCAACGCCGCTTAATCCGGGCATGAACAATTTATAAAGCTTCATGCCAGCACGGGTATTAAGAAGAAAAACCTCCTTACACAGACCTGGGGGAAAACCGGCAATAAACCTGAGCATTATAGGAGCCGCTTTAAAACCGTGGGTCGGGAAAGCAAAACCGATAAGCGGCTTTTCATCAGCTAGTGGCATAACAATATTTTCTAACCTGTCAATCTGCTGCACAACTGTTTTAAGTCCTTTTTTGCCAGCCTCATCTGCAATCCATTCTGAAGAAACTCGTGCATTTCCGGTTCCTGATATGAAATAAATATATAGTGACTTCCAATTATCCATTTCTATGTCAGTAATTAATCAGTCTGAAGTCCAAAGACCGAATATCAGTTGGGAATTACGAATTACGAATTACGAATTATCTTATCTCAATTCGTAATTTCTAATTTCTAATTG
>JBAWXY010000220.1:0-3134 GCA_037143835.1 Bacteroidota bacterium | reverse complement strand
CAGGCGAGCATCAACTGTTATGTCCCGTACTCTTGAGCTTCCTTCACGGAAATGAAAATTACTTTTGCTTAAATACTCCACAGACTTATCATATTCCCCGGCCAGATTGAGAACAATGATCTCACGTACAAAAGAATCATCACGTTGTTTAACAATCTCATTCTTCTCTTCAAATAGTTTTGCTCTTTTCTCTATAGGTGTGTTGTTCATTTCATAGAGAGGATCTAATTCAGCGTAATAAACCGGGTCATCCTTTTTAACTGCGAATGCTTTTTCGTATGCGCTTATTGCTTTAGCTAAATCGTGAGAATACTGATAATAACCCCATCCAAGGTTTCTCCAGGCAATGGCCAGTGAAGGATCGCGTTTTACAGCATTTTCCCAGTATTCAATCGCTTTCTGAGGTTGCTTGTCATAGAGTAAGTTCCCAAGATAATACAATGGTTTTGCATCATCGGGATTATATTTTGAGGCCAGATTCAGAACTTTTACATCTTCCAGTCTGAAAGGGAAACCATAATCAACTGATTGATCAGATGCTGCTTTGAAATATTTTGCAGCTTCGGTTTTGTTACCATTCTTATCCTGAATGTATCCCAGGTAATAACTGACCATCTGATTTTTTCCTTTAAAACGGCGAAGGATATCTTCAGCTTCAGCAAACAGCCCATCATTCAGATATCCGACTGCAAGCTCAAGGTAGTTCTCATCAAAATCTCTCATTTTTCTATTGAGGTCAGTAAGAATTTTCCCGGTATTCTGATTATTTCCTGCATTTTTTGCAAGGAGATAATTCTCATTGGCTGCCCTGAAGTCAAGAGGATCGTTCTCAATAACATTTGCCAATGTTGCTTTTGCACCTTCCAAATCACCCAGTTTTCTCTGGATTGATGCTTTAAGATTAATAGCACTGTTATTATTGGCATTGGTTGACAGCGATTCATTGACCTGACCGAGGGCTTTCTGATAATCACCCCTTAAACAGGATATTCTTGTAAGTTCGATGTAAGCTGCTGAGTGATAAGCATAATCCCATGTCGCTCTGTAAAGTGTATCAATAGCCTCATTATAAAGTTCAAGCGCTTTTAGAGTCAGGCCCTGAAGGTATAGTGCCTCACAGTTTGATGGTCGGGTATAGTCTTTTGTGAGTCTTTTTACTGCTTTGCTGAAGTAGCTTCTTGCAATAGTATATTCACCATTTCTGAGATGTACATTTCCGACTGCGACATTCGATCGTATATCGGAAGGATCGTGTTTTAATGCCTCCTCAAAGTAATCCATTGCATTGAGAGTGGGATTATAAAACTGCTGGATTCTGCTGCCTGCCAGATATAGTTCCTCAACGGTCTGAATATCTTTTGGAAGTAGAGGTCTTTTTACTGTTTCGGGTAGCTTGCCTGCCTCTTTTTTCTCAACAGGCTGGTAGGCTACAAGAACTTCATTATTTTCAGTATTGATCATTTCTGTTGAGAGGTCTGTATTATTAAACGGTCCATCAATTTTTACTGATGTTGTAAAAGCCGTTTCAGGAGATATCTCCATAACCTTCTCAAAAACTACTTCACCTTTTCTCTTAAGGATGATCTTCGCTTTGTTTACTTTTTGAGTTGAATAGTATCCAAGGAAAACTTTATTGTCCTCACGCTTTTCAAGATTAACTGCACCGTTCAGGTTGGCATATTTAAATCCCTGAATATCCTTAACCGGGTACCAGTATTGCTTAAATGTTTTTACTTCATAGGGTTTTATCCAGCTGTAATCGGGCTGATTGTCGGAGAATGCACCAACCATTATTTCCACGTATGGTCCGGAATCGTCTGTTAATCTGGCTTCTGTAGCCTGGCCGCGTGCGCCTGATCCCCATTCCCATAATTTAGCTCCTTTTTCTATATTATGATCGCCGATGTGTATCGTACCGGTCTCTTTTCCATGGTCATAACCTCCCATAAAATCCTCTTTCAGGTCGTATGCGAAGTATGAATTCTGATTAACAGAATTTATCCACCAGCTCAGATCAACACCTTTTGTGAAGTCCTCTCCGTTATAAACCTCAGTTGATACCGGCCAGTTTGTGAAACTGTTTTTTGCATGATAGGTAGCTACTCCCACACTTGGCGGGAAGATCACCTGGTAATCTTTGTTGGTATGTGCTGCAACGTTGGCCCAGAATAAAAAGGTATTTGTATAGGGTGTTGGGTTATGGATCTTTACCTCTGCAGAATAGTAAGATTTACCGGGATAAACGGATATCCCGATAGTCCATCTCATCCTGTGACGAGGTTCTGTTTCACCAATCCAGATGGTCTTGCTTCCATCGCTGTTCTCTTTCAGATCATAATCGACAGGAAGGAAAGTTGAGGCTCTGTGATGGTGAATGACACACCATTCAATTCCTCCTGAAACCCAGGCTCCTGTCATGCCTATATTAGAGGGTTTCACTATATTATTTTTATATATGAAGTTATAATTGTTGGTCTTGTCGGTACCATAGTAAAGTTTTCCACCAATTTCAGGAGTAACGCATAACTTAATATATTCGTTTTCAAGTATTAATGCCTTCCATGGCTGATCTGTTTTTTCATTGGCAATTACATCGTTCAGTCCATAAGGATAGATGTATTTTGAGGCGCCCTGGTAAGACTCCCCCTTAAAGAACATTGGGTTTTTATCCGGAGGGCTCACTTTATAAGTCGGGATGACCCATTCCTGTTCCGAAATTTTTACCTGTGCTGATAATCTTTCACAGTTTAGCAGCATGAAAAATAAAATGGCCACAAAGGGGCCGGTCAGTTTAAGGGGTTTTAAATTCATTTTGATAAAATTTATTCAATAAAAATATGAAAAGAATTGAATTACGATGTATCGCGGTTCAACTTTCTATACAAACAGCAGTATCAACAACTGTGCAATAAAAATCCGCAGGAACATAACCAGTGGGTAGACGGTTGCATAAGCTACTGCAGGGGCTTCTGACTGGACAATGCTGTTTGCATAGGCCAAAGCCGGCGGATCGGTCATACTTCCCGAAAGCAAACCACAGATTTCAAGATAATTATTTTTAAGCATTATGCGTGACAAAAAGCCGACAAGAAGCAAAGGGAATAATGTGATAATTGCGCCATAGCTCATCCATA
>JBAWXY010000219.1:0-3183 GCA_037143835.1 Bacteroidota bacterium | reverse complement strand
GAAATTCACATCCCGGAAAATCAAAAGAGATAATGGTCTTTCATGCAGGCAGCCTGTCGGTTCCTTTCAAACAGCTTAAAAATAAGTATGAAAAGATGAATCCTGGTGTTAAAATTTTGCTTGAACCCGCCGGAAGCCTTGTATGTGCCAGGAAGATAACAGAGCTTAAAAAACCCTGCGACATTATAGCCTCTGCGGATTATTTTGTTATAGATCAGCTTTTAATACCTGAATATGCAGAATGGAGCATAAGGTTTGCCACTAATGAAATTGTTATTGCCTATCATGAAAAATCCAGGTATTATTCAGAAATAAATGCTGAAAACTGGGTTGATATTCTTTTGAAGGATGATGTAATATATTCGCGTTCCGATCCCGATTCCGATCCCTGTGGATACAGAACAGTTTTTACACTCATGCTCGCAGAAAAGTATTACATTAGAGAAGGATTAACTGAGAAAATGGTATCAAAAAACAAAGATTTCATCCGGCCGAAGGAGGTGGATCTGATTGCTCTTATTGAATCGAATGCAATTGATTATATGTTTCAGTATAAATCAGTCGCGATTCAGCATGGATTAAAATATATTGAACTGCCTGATGAAATAAATTTATCAGATCCTGCGAAAACAGAGATATATAAATCTGTCTCCATCGATGTTACAGGAAGTAAACCCGGAACAAAGATGAAAGTAACCGGTGACTATATTAATTATAGCATGACAGTACTCAACGACGCTCCACAGAAAAATGAAGCAATTGATTTTCTTTGTTATATATTGAGTGACAAAGGTTTGGAAATTTTCAGAAAGAACGGTCAGGATCCTATTATCCCCTTCTCGACTGAACAGCCTGATAAACTTCCTTCAAAGGTTTTGCAGTTTCTGCCTGAATATAAAGTGAATTAATCTGATTATGAACAGATACGGGCCTTTTAACTGGATTTTACTGGTTTTATCATCGCTGGTTCTGCTATTTCTTGTGGCGCCCCTCCTTGGTCTGTTCATACATACTGGAGTTAGTGAGTTTTTTGAAACGGCTAACGATAAAGAGGTACAGGAGAGTATCTGGCTTACAGTATGGGTATCTTTCTCAGCAACTTTTTTCTTTGCAATCGCGGCGGTCCCTTTTGCCTGGCTGCTTGCCCGCAAATCTTTTCCACTTAAAAGTGTTGTTCAGGGAATAATAGATCTGCCTGTGGTGTTACCGCATACAGCAGCCGGAATTGCTCTTCTGGGATTTATCTCACGAGATGGCTTGCTCGGGAAAGCCGCATCTGCAGTTGGTCTCAGCCTGGTGAACAACCCTGCGGGTATAGCTCTTGCAATGGCATTCGTAAGCCTCCCTTTCCTTATTAACTCAGCCCGCGATGGTTTTGCAGCCGTTCCCGAGCGACTCGAAAAGGCTGCTCTTAACCTTGGAGCAAGCCGGTCGAGAGTATTCTTCACAATTTCACTTCCTCTTGCGTGGAGAAGCATCATTACCGGATTTGTTATGATGTTTGCCCGCGGTATGAGCGAGTTTGGCGCCGTTGTTATAATTGCATATCATCCAATGATAGCACCAGTCCTTATTTACGACAGGTTCAGCTCCTTCGGATTAACGTATGCACGTCCTGCAGCAGTATTATTTATAATTGTCGCCCTGGTGGTATTCACCATATTAAGGCTTCTGTCAGAAAGAAGAAAACCAATTGTTACGAAAAGCGAATATGCTGATTCTTAAAAAAATATCAAAGAAGCTGGGTGATTTCCATATAAATGATATAGACCTTGAGATATCAGAAGGGACCTACTATGTTCTTCTTGGAAGGTCTGGTTCCGGGAAGACTCAATTACTGGAGCTTATTGCAGGATTGAACAGATCTGATTCAGGTGAAATATGGCTTAATGGCGAAAATATAACGGGAAAAAAGATTCAGAACAGGAGTATTGGTCTTGTTTTTCAGGATTATGCGATTTTCCCGAATATGACTGTCTTTGGGAATATTGCATATTCAATAAGTTCGGGGAAAATGAACAAAAGCCTTGTAAAAGAGAGAGTAAGCAAAGTTGCCGGAGAGCTGAACATTTCCCATTTACTGGGAAGAAGTACACATCATCTCTCAGGTGGAGAACTGCAAAGAGTAGCACTGGCCCGTACTCTTATCACATCACCAAAACTACTACTGCTTGATGAGCCTATGGCTTCGATTGATGCAAGCCTGAAAGATGATATCAAGAGGTTGCTTCGCCGCCTTAACAGGCAAGGACTTACAATAATCCATGTTACCCACGATTACAGGGAAGCTGTAAGCCTGGCAACCAGGGTGGGGGTGATTCATAATGGAAGGATAATTCAGGAGGGTAACCCTGATGATGTCTTCAGGAAACCGGTAAATAAATTTGTGGCAAGGTATTCAGGCTTCAGAAATTTCTTCAGGGTTGAGTTCAAAAAGGAAAACGGTGAATGGAAAGCTCTATGCAACAGCAAATTGGTCTTTAATCTGTCAGAAAACTCTTATCCTAGCGAAGGGCTACTGATACTCAGAAGTGATGAAATTAAAATATCTCACAAAATGCCTTCCTTACCTTCAGGAAATTGCTTTAAGGGAATTGTCAGAGAGATTCTTCCATCGGAATATGGAATGGAGATTACAGTAGATGCTGGCGAAACTTTTTATGTTGATATATCCGCCGATACCTATAAGCAACAACCTTTATATGAGCTTTCTGAGGTATGGATCTCTTTTCCTCCTGAAGCCGGCATTGCACTTCAGGGGACTAATTAAATGCAAAATGTAAAATGCAAAATGTAAAATGCAAAAGACAAAAGTTGGAAGAACCCCGAAGGGGTGCAATATGAATAGAATAAAGGATCCCCTTGAGTACGCGCCGGAGTTGAGAATAACATAAATGGGAAGAGTATAATACCGGCGCAAGGGAGACAGAAGGAGACGAAGTGACTGAAGGATGATGTATAATGCAAAATGCAAAATGCAAAATGCAAAATGCAAAAGATAAAAGGCAAAAGTATGGAGATAATAACATTTGAGAAAGCTTATAAAACAGTAATAAATTCTGCATTCAGCACTGGTACTGAATCTGTCTCTTTTATTGATTCGCTAAACCGGGTGCTGGCAGGGGACATCACAAGCGACATGGATATTCCTCCTTTTAATAAAGCAACTGTCGATGGATTTGC
>JBAWXY010000218.1:0-3264 GCA_037143835.1 Bacteroidota bacterium | reverse complement strand
TCTGTACACAGAGTTTGCCAGGTATCACTTTGAAGGTACTCCTCCATTCCATGGCATGAACCTGGAAGAAGGTTTTGATGCCAGGGCAAAACTGGAACTTAAAAACGAAAACCTGAATGATAATCCTTATGCAGAGGCTGTTCTGAAAGAGATCAAAGACCAGTACATGACAGGTGAATATCTTTTAGTTGCACCTTTGTTTACGGGTCAGACTTCCCGTAAAGTTGTATTGCCCAAAGGGAAATGGTACGATTTCTATACAGGTAAGTATGCCGGCGAGGGTGAAGTAATTAATGTTACTTCCGGGTTGGATAAAATCCCTGTATATGTAAAAGATGGAGGTATTATCCCAATGATGCTGCCTGCACTTCAAGCTCCATCGGCAGGGGAGAAATTTGATCTCGAAATAAGATATTATGGCAGCAAGCCAGGCAATTACAGACTTTATGACGATGATGGCGAGACATTCGATTATGAAAAGGGAATGTACTCCTGGCGGGAAATTAAAATTATAAAGGATAAAAAGGGGAAATTCTCCGGAACAATTTCAAAAGCAGAGAAAGGGAAACCTGATAATGTCGGGAAGGTGTCCTGGAAATATATGAGTGGGGAATAAAATGCGGCGCAGGACGCACGACACACGACGCAAGGAAGAATAGTTTGATTTCCCGTGTGTCGTGAGCCGTGAGTCGTGAGTCGTTACCTAATTTAAGTTGAATAGTATAACGATGTAAAGACCTTATATTCAATTAATTCTATGAACTCCGATTGTAAAAGCTTTTGATGAATTGAAAACCAGAAGCTGATGTATCTCTCGCCTGGTAAAATTTTCTTTTTGGAGAAGAGGTATCAGTTTTTCGAAAAGGGTTGTGTATCCACGGTACTCACCTCCATTTTCTTCACCCGGGTGATACCATCCGGCATCATGTGATAATAAAACCTTGTTAAGCAAGTGATTTTCTTTCATATTCTTTATCATCCTCACATATTCCTCAAGATTGTTTTCATTCAACCCATCCAGACCTATCCATGCTCCCATCCTAGCTGCTTTGATATGGTTACTCAGATCTTTTTCCGTCTGTGCATGAACCCATATAAACGCTTCGGGTGCCACTCCTTCATTCTGTAAAATAGCAATCTGTTCAAAAGCCGGAATTGCAGGACCGGTATGCGATGCAATTGTCATACCTGTGTTGAGATGTGTTCGTGCTGCAGCAATAACCAGTTTCTTATGAATATCCGACAAAGTATCATTAGAAACTCCTATTTTAATAAATCCCGGCTTTGCCAGGGTTTCTTCTATGCCATCAACCCATTCCATAGTCCATCTGAATGCCAGCTGATCAGCAGTTTCAGTAAAAGCATGTTGCGGAAGAAATTTGTTATTTGCCGCTCCATAATATCCGGTATTGGTTATTATATTCAATCCGGAGGAATATGAAAGAAATTTAAGTAAGAGTGGATCCCTTCCAAGATATTCCGGTGTACATTCAACTAATGTCTGACATCCAAGATCCTTTATTTGCTTCAGAAATGGCAAAGATCTTTCAATGACTTTGCTTTTATCCCATCTCTGTTCAGTTATTTTATCAGCCCCGATAAAGTCGACAAGTATATGTTCATGGACAAGTGATACCCCCATATCTCTGGAAGATATAGGCCCGTTGACAGTCATTATTATTCCATCCTTCTCTGAAGTACACTGCGATAGAAAGAACACCAGGCATAAAGCTGAAAGAATAGTTTTCTTTATCATAGAATCAGGTTTAAAGTCCAAATATCACAATTCCATTTCAATTATTTTTCAACTATATTTCAATTCCATTTACTAAAATAAAAAACAATAGAAATTAACTACTTTTAAAATAAATAGATTTTAAAAAACATGAAGAGGATACTGGTTGATATGGACGGAGTTCTGGCAGATGTTTATCATCGTTTCTTTGAACTGCATGAGGTGGATTTTGGGGAAAAAATGGCATCTTAAATCCAATACCAGATATTAAGCATTTTTAACAGATTATTTCAGCAGATTGTTTTCGTGGTTTTTATTCCCTGATTACAATTTTTATATCTTTGAGATTGCAGTCGTTCTCTTATAATCGTATTCAAAAAAGTAATAACACAATCATACAGTAATTATTTTAATCAAAGTAGGAACTATTAATACCAACTTAAAAACCAAACCATGGAAAACCAAAACAAACCTGCTGTAAAACGTTTGCAGTCGCTTGATGCACTGCGTGGATTCGATATGTTCTGGATTATGGGTGGAGAAGGAATTTTCATTGGTCTTGCCTCACTTACAGGCTGGCCCATTTTTCAATGGTGGGCAGGTCAGTTGGAGCATATGCCATGGCACGGATTCCATTTCTATGATATGATATTCCCATTGTTCCTTTTCATTGCCGGAATATCTTTTCCTTTTTCCATGGCAAAGCGAAAAGCAAACAATGACAGTCGTAAATCGATATACATTCATGTAATCAGTCGCGGATTGATACTTGTTCTTTTGGGTATAATTTATAATAATGGCATTAAGTTCAACTTTGACGGGTTACGTTATGGTAGTGTTCTGGGAAGAATAGGCCTTGCATGGATGTTCGGCGCTCTTATATTCATGAACACAAAACTCAGTTTCCGAATTGTCTGGTTCTGGGCAATTCTGATAGGTTACTGGCTATTAATGCTACTTTTTCCGGCTCATGACCTCGGTTCTACAGATATTTTTTCGCAGGAAGGGAACCTTGCCAGTTATATCGACCGTATTCTTATGCCCGGCAGACTCTATCTGGGAAATCACGATCCGGAAGGATTATTCAGTACCTTACCAGCTATCGGGACTGCTTTGCTTGGGATGTTTACAGGAGAATTTATGTTATCAAAATACCTGAATGACAAGCCTTTGCGCAAAGTACTTTATTTGGTATTAGCAGCAATAGCATTGATGATTATCGGTAAGATATGGAATATTGTATTCCCGATCAACAAAAACCTCTGGACAAGCTCATTTGTATTATTTGTCGGTGGTCTAAGCCTTCTTCTTTTTTCAATATTCTATCTGATTATTGATGTATGGAAATATAAGAAATGGGCATTCTTTTTTGTGGTAATAGGCATGAACCCGATAACAATCTACCTTACTGAAAGAATAGTTAACTTCAGATCCGCAACCAGGTTTTTCTTCGGAGGATTTTCTGCCATTCTGCCTCCATCATGGGCGCCTCTGATAGATGGAATAGGAATAACGGCTGTTGCCTGGGT
>JBAWXY010000217.1:0-3282 GCA_037143835.1 Bacteroidota bacterium | reverse complement strand
ATGATTTTTCACCTGCCATCCATTTACATCCTACTGCACGATAATTAATACCACCTGTACATAACCCTATACCGTTAAGGATATCGTCACCTCCCATTGAGGATTCAATAATCGGTTTCGGTCCTCCGAAGCCGCTGAACGCAGGTTCGCTCTCAGCAAGGATAAACTGTGTGGCCATCGGGTGAAGCCCTATAAGCTTCGTCCCAGGTCTCATCTTAACAGTCTGTGTAAAATGATACCAACCCTGTGGTACATAAATGACAGTGTATTTGTCTATTGCATCCTGGAAGACTTTGGTATCATCTGTTGTTCCGTCGCCTTTTGCACCAAGTTCCTTTATATTTACCCAGCTATCCATTGATGGCAGGGATGGAATGTCCTTTTCAAGTTTAAGGGGGAATTGCTGCAGAGGCTCAATATTGCTTATGGTTTTAAATTCTGAATTGGCAGCCATATTATCCATAACCACTCCGTAAGTGAATTCCTTAACCTTATAAGTCTTGAGGGTTGTTTCTGTCTTTTTACCACTCTGACGGAATTTTGCCAGAACCGGAACATTTCTGCAATCGATATTAAGCAAGCTCACCTGGGTTTGGGCGTCTCCTTCTCTGCTAATTATCACACCGGCTTCCTTAATATTATCAAAAAGACAGTTCTCCATGTAGAGACGGTCAATACTGTTTTCCCGGATTTCAACAGCAACAGGGACATTCTTTACGTGCATATGCACAAGGACATATCCTGTCATGAAGCATTGGATCGCTGCTTTCCGTTGTCCCTCAAAATAGCTGTCAACTACCGGAATAGGCCAGCTTGGAGAAGTTTGCCCGCTGATTATACCGTAATCACCACCCAGGAATATAAGATCCTCCATTTCGTTTCCCACCTCGGATATACCTGCTTTCCCTTTACCAATATTGATTAATACATGACTGATAAATCCGTGCTGGGCAAAGTGGCATCTCATGGCCACAGCAACCGGGTTGCCATCTTCTATCCTGAAGTCTATATTGGAAAGGGCGCTGTAGAAAGTGCCTGCTCCTGCATCCCCGGCTTGTCTTCCTTCAGCGACAATTCCCCCGGAAAAGAAAACCATATATTTTTCCCGGTATCTGCTGCCTGAATCCGGCATCTGGAATCCCGGTGTATTTTTGCCCAGGATAATTTCAGGGCGGTTTATACCGTAACCTATAACCCGTATCGATCCTGGTATGTATATAGTCTTGCTTATCAGATACTTGCCTTCAGGCATGAAAAGTATTCCAAAGCTTTTTTCAGTTTTTACCTGATTAATTGCTTTCTGAAGGGCGTCGGAAACATCCATTTTACCATCTGCTTTGATATTATAATTCTCAGGTGTAAAATATACAGCTTCGGGATCATTCGGCTTTTGTGAATAAAAAGATTTACTGGCAGGAGTTGCTGCTTTGGAAATAGTTACAATGAAGGCAATAATACCAATAACTATAAAAATACGTTTTAACATTGTAGTGTGTTTATTAATTAAATAAAAAATTTATAATTATCTCTTTACAAAATTTGAATTATAGCAATTCGATCAAATTAATAAGCTGCTTTCTGAAAAACCAGAATGTATTTTTGTATAGTACTTTATTACTTTTCTTCAATCAGTTACCAGAGGTGCCCGAAATTATCCTATATTATAAAATCATTGTGACGACAGCTTCAGCAGGACAGTTAAGTTTCACTGCTTTCCCCTCCACCCATAATTGAAGTAAGTTGTCGTTATTTTTCAGATTGAGAATAACCACGGCAATTTTTCCATCAGGATTGATAAATGCTGTAGCTATAAAATCATCACTTGATGAAGTGCATGCGATCCTTTTGGCGCCAGGTTTAATAAATCTTGAAAAATGACCAAAAGTATAATGTGGCGGATTGAAAGTAACTTCTCCGGTTTTTATATCTGCAGTAATAATATTTGACCTGAATGATGATGGTACGCCACCTGCATGACGAGGACCACCGGTTTGATCGAGAAGCATGTTCCAGAAAGTATATCCATTACTCCAATTGTTTAAATCAATAATCATGTTCTTGGCGAGACGGAGTGCTGAAGACCATGATCCATCCATTCCAGCTTCAGTGTACAGAAGCTTTTTATCCGGAAATGCATCATGTACCATACGGACATTATCAAAATGGTCACCCACATACCAATGAAATGCTGTTCCCCAAATATATTTTGATGCTTCAGGATCTTCATAGGCTGCTTTAACCCGTTGATAGATGATTCCACGATTGTGATCCCAGATCATTATTTTAGTATCGGATAATCCGCTTTTTTTCAGAGTTGGCCCAAGATAATCGCGTACAAAGTCCTTTTCTTCTTTAGCTGTATAAATGCACGATTCCCAAACTTGAGTTGCCATGGCTTCGTTTTGAACTGTCAGACCCCAGATAGGTATTCCAGCCGATTGATAGGCTTTGATGTATCTGACAAAGTAATCGGCCCAGGTCTGTGAATACTCCGGTTTAAGTTTCCCCCCATGCAGCATTTCATTGTTCGTCTTCATCCAGGCAGGAGGACTCCATGGAGAAGCAAATATTTTGATGTTTCCTTTTGCAACTTCCAATGCTCCTTTAATAAAGGGAATTCGATACTTTTCATCATGCGCAATACTAAAATTTTTAAGATCTTTATCACCGGCAACATCATCATAGGTATACATCTCGTCAGAATAATCTGAGCTATGAATGGTTGTACGACACAATGTGTATCCATTACCTTCAATTGGATCAAAGTTCGCTTTCAGAATCTTTTCCTGGGATTCCTTTGGCAGCTTTGCGAAGGTAACTGCAGATGCGTCAGTAAATGCTCCGCCAAAACCTTCAATGGTCTGGAAGGTTTTGTCGACATCAATTATGATAGTCGGATAGTTTTCATCAGGCTGTTCAAGTGGCTCAAAAGGGCTGAAACCGCGATAAGCCAGCAGCTGTTGTGTGGCTCTTGAGGAGATGTAGATCTGGGCTTCTTTAAAATCCTTTTTTTGACCAGAAGACTGGATAATAAAGAGACATAAAAAAGTTCCTGTAAAAAGTAAATGTAAAAACTTACTTTTAGACGTAATTGTTAGCATTTTCATAGTTGACATAATAAAAGGAGTTAGTTAAAAACACTAATTTAAATATTTAGTATCATTAGTGAACGACTAATTTTTTAAAAGATGGGGTACTCCCCGGAGGTTTCCCCCAAAAGTTGTAATTTGGTTTTTGCACAAACTAAATACAACATGAGCAAAAATACAGAAATAAAATTTG
>JBAWXY010000216.1:0-3295 GCA_037143835.1 Bacteroidota bacterium | reverse complement strand
AATTGTATCTATGGCGATTATAAGTTTCTTTACGTATCGCCCGAAAGAATTTCAACTAGGATTTTTCAAGCTAAGGTAACCAGGCTTAACTTGTCTCTTGTAGCAATTGATGAAGCACACTGCATATCACAATGGGGATATGATTTCAGACCTTCGTATCTGAAGATTGCTTCACTCCGGGACCATATTTCGGAAAAAATCCCCTTCCTTGCCCTTACGGCTTCTGCTACCCCGCAGGTTATTGATGATATTATGAAGAAGCTGGCCTTCAGGGAAAAAAATGTTCTCAGAACCAGTTTCGACAGGAAAAATATTTCATACCTGGTACGAAAAGTTGAGGATAAGGGTACTTATCTTATCAAAACACTGCAGAAAGCGAAAGGAAGCGGTATCGTTTATGTGCGAAGCAGAAAGAGATGCAAAGAGGTCGCAGAACTCCTGGTTGCCAATGGTATCAGCGCCGATTTCTATCACGCAGGATTACCAGATGAACTACGCGACAAAAAACAAGCCTCATGGACTATAGGAGAGACCCGGGTAATTGTTGCAACGAACGCATTCGGGATGGGTATCGATAAATCTGAAGTGAGATTCGTAATTCACTGGGATATACCTGATTCGATCGAAAATTATTTTCAGGAGAGTGGGAGGGCAGGCCGCGATGATAAGCCTGCATTTGCAGTTCTTTTATATTCACCGGCTGATAAAAGCAGGCTGATCGACACAATCAGGAAGAAGTTTCCTCCTGTTGAAAAAATCAAGGATACCTACGAGGCACTATGCAATTTTCTTCAGGTGCCTTTAGGTTCGGGAAAAGACAATGTTTTTGACTTTAATATGTCTGATTTCGTTTCAAAATACCGGTTGCCGGTAATCGAAACCTATAACAGCCTTCAGTTTCTTCAAAGGGAAGGTTATATGGAATTCACTGAAGAAATTAACAACCCTTCACGTGTACATTTTATTGTCAGCCGCGATGATCTTTATAAATTCCAGGTGGCAAACGAATCCTTCGACGGATTTATTAAACTTCTCCTGAGGTCTTACACAGGGATGTTCACTGAATTTATTCCGATTAATGAGGAAGCACTCTCCAGGAAATCAGCTGCAACACGGGACACTGTATATCAATATCTTGTGAAGTTGTCATCGTTGAATATTATACGTTTTATTCCGGGAAAAAAGACTGCACTGGTAATCTTCACCGAGGAGAGACTTGTGCGCAAAGCTTTAATGATATCACCTGAAAACTATCTTCATGTAAAGGAAAAATATGAAATCAGGCTTAACAGGATGATTGAATATGCAGATTCAGACAACCATTGCAGGTCAGTATTTCTTCTTGATTATTTTGGTGAAGAGTCTGACCGCTGTGGCATCTGCGATGTTTGCCGTGAAAGAAACGAGCTGGATCTGAGCAAATATGAGTTTGATGTGATTCTTGAGGAGATAAAAACTATTCTCGGAGAAAAGAACCCTGATGCTGAAGAACTTGTAAAAATGATCGATTACCCTGAGGATAAAGTTATTAAAGTGATACGCTGGCTGCTCGACCATGATAAGATAGTTCAGGATAAGAATCATAAGCTTACGTGGAAAACATAACCTGCAAAAGCCAGACGTCGTGACCATATTTGGCCGGTTAGATTACAATAAATATACATAACTTAACAACAAGCAGTTAACTCTGCCCGAAGGTGGTCAAAACCACTGGTTTTTCCAATCCGTAGGAAACGCAAAGTTTTACGCAAAGAATGCAATAAAAAGCAAACTTCTTCAACTTGTTCTTTTTATTTATAATAGTATTTTTGTATACTACATCATCGACATCAACAAATGGATATCTTCTTTACAGATGCCCTGAAACTCAGAAGGCCAAATGCCTTCAACGTAATGGTAAAACCCACAGGGCCTATATGTAATTTAAATTGCACCTATTGCTACTACCTGGAAAAGAAGAAACTTTTTCCGGGGAAGAACGACTTCAGGCTAGGGGAGGAGCTATTGGAGAATTTCATTAAACAGTACATCGGAACACAGCAGGTGCCTGTAGTAACATTTACCTGGCAGGGAGGCGAACCTACACTTCTGGGACTGGATTATTTCAAGAAGATCATAGAACTTGAGAAGAAATATGCTGATGGAAAAAAAATTGAGAACGCCTTTCAGACCAATGGCACAAGACTGAACGATGACTGGTGTAAATTCTTTACGGATAACAACATACTTGTAGGTATCTCGATAGATGGTGAAGAACACAACCATGACCACTACAGAAGAACAAATTCGGGTGGACCAACCTTTAAAATGGTAATGAAAGGTATTGAATTACTTCATAAACATAAGGTTGAATTCAACACGCTGAGTTGTGTTAACAGCTATAATGCACATTATGCATCTGAAACATACAGGTTCCTGAAACGGATTGGCAGCGGATTTATACAGTTTCTGCCTGTTGTTGAACGAATTGCCAATCATCCTGAAGATGGAAGTTTAAAACTGGTGTCACCAATCTACGGCGCTGATGCTTCGGTAACAGACTGGTCGGTAAATGGGAAAGATTTTGGCAAGTTCCTTATTACCATTTTTAATGAATGGGTACGGAATGATGTTGCAAGGTATTATGTTCAGATCCTCGATACAACACTGGCTAATTATGTTGGCGAGATGCCGGGTTTATGTGTTTTCTCGGAGACATGCGGGGATGGACTTGTAATGGAGCATAACGGAGATCTTTTCTCTTGCGATCATTATGTTTATCCGGAATATTTTCTTGGGAACATAACTGAGACACCAATGATTGATATGGTGAAATCGCAGCGACAGTTTGATTTTGGAATTGATAAGCGAAATAAGCTGCCGCGATATTGTCTACAATGCGATGTCCGGTATGCCTGCCACGGTGAATGTCCAAAGCACAGGTTTATCAATACACCTGATGGCAAACCCGGTTTAAACTATCTGTGCGAGGGTTATAAGATGTTCTTCCATCATGTGGAACCATATATGGAATACATGGCGAAAGAGCTTAAAAATAAAAGAGCTCCGGCAAACGTAATGAACTGGATCAGAAACAAGGATAACCAGGTTGTAAAGCCTGTCTCTCCCAAAAGGAACGATCCTTGTCCGTGTGGCAGTGGGAAAAAATTCAAGAACTGTTGCACGGGGAAGCCGCTATATATGGCGTAATGGTGCAACGGCATAAAAGCGTAGAGCTTGGGACACTGAGCGCAGTGTAATTGCTCATAGCCCGTAGCTCGTAGCTCGTAGCTCGTAGCATTAGAAGTTTGAACTA
>JBAWXY010000215.1:0-3313 GCA_037143835.1 Bacteroidota bacterium | reverse complement strand
ACCTTTAAAGAAGAAGCAGGGAGGCAGACTTTTGATTTTCTGGTGACCAATACAGGTACTGATCCCCTGGTAATACAAAACGTTGTTGCATCATGCGGCTGTACAACTCCTGAATGGACAAAACAACCGATTCCTGCGGGAGGTAATGGCAAGGTTACTGCAATATATGATCCTTTGAACAGACCAGGACCGTTCAGTAAGACACTTTCTGTATACACTAACTCAAAACCGGAAGTTGTTGTACTTACAATCAAGGGGGAGGTTACTCCTCATGAAAAAACTGTAGAAGAGTTATATGTTTTCGCGGCTGGTGCAGTAAGGTTCGAGAGAAATAGTCTGGAATTCACTAATGTTAAAAAAACTGAAAAGAAGATAAGGATTATGCAACTGATAAACACTTCTACTGCTCCTGTGAAGGTTGAATTTGATGGTTTACCGGCATATGTGACTCTTAAAGCTAATCCGGAAACGCTTAAACCAGGACAGAAAGGGCTGGTAGAAGGAACTTATGATGCCACAAAAAATCCCGGTTGGGGAAATTTAACTGATATGACCAGAATAAAGCTTAATGGAGTTACACAGGAAAACATATATTACCTGGTAACAGCAAACCTGGTCGAGGATTTTTCATCTCTTTCAAAAGAAGATCTGGCAAATGCACCGGTATTTAAAGTGGCATCAACTACAGTTGACCTTGGCAAAATAAAGGGCTCCACACAAAATGAAGTTGAATTTAAATTTACAAATGAAGGAAAAAACGATCTGATAATCAGGAATATAAAAGCTGCTTGCGGTTGCACGGCAGTACAACAGGGAAATCAAGGAGTAGGGATCAAACCTGGACAATCAAGTTCAATTAAGGCTGTATTTTCTTCAGGTGGTTACGTTGGAAAAGTTACGAAACCAATTTATGTTTATACTAACGATCCGAAAAATTCAGAGGTTGTGCTAATGTTGAATGCCGATGTTGAACAACCGCCAGTTGAAAAAAGATAGATTTCAGAAAGATTAATTTATAATTGAATAAAAAGGAATATAAGAGTGCTTTGAAGGTACAGGAAGGAATTCCTCAACCACCAAGTATAAATCCGGATGTTTTTACAAAATCAGAAAGGAAGCGGCGGAAGAAATATTCTGTGGATGAATATGTTGCCGGTATTCTTTCGGGGAACAGGACCATTCTGAGCCAGGCTATAACATTGGTGGAAAGCTCTTTACCTGAACATTATGATAAAGCACAGTCAATAATCGGGAAATGTCTTCCTTACAGTTCAAAATCGATCAGGATTGGAATTACGGGTGTTCCCGGAGCCGGTAAAAGCACTTTCATTGAGACATTTGGATTACATATAACAGGTGAAGGACGAAAGCTTGCCGTACTGACAATAGACCCAAGCAGCGAACAGACTAAAGGGAGCATCCTGGGTGATAAGACAAGAATGGAACAACTCAGCATACATCCTAATGCTTTTATCAGACCATCTCCTGCGGCAGGTACACTTGGAGGTGTAGCAAGAAAAACAAGAGAAACAATAATATTATGTGAAGCAGCAGGTTTCGATACTATTCTGGTTGAGACAGTAGGAGTAGGACAATCTGAAACAGCGGTCCACTCCATGGTTGATTTTTTTCTGCTTCTTATGCTTGCCGGAGCCGGCGATGAGATCCAGGGAATTAAACGGGGAATAATGGAGATGGCAGATGTAATTGCCATTACTAAAGCTGACGGACCCAACAAAATGGTAGCGGAAGGGGCAAAAATTACATTTCAGAATGCTCTTCACCTGTTTCCGGCAAAATCGTCGGGATGGAAGCCACAGGTACTCACATGCTCGGCTTTAAAAAACAGTGGGATCAATGAGCTTTGGGAGATCTTTATGGATTATTTTAAATTCACCAGGAAATCGGGATATTTTGAGGAACTCAGGAAGCGGCAGGCAGTAATCAGAATGCATAGCACAATTATTGAATATCTGAACAATTCTTTTTATAACCAGGAGGAGGTTAAGTTACTCAGGCCAGAGCTTGAGCAGCAGTTATATGAAGGCACTATTACTTCCTATAAAGCTGCTGTTATTTTGCTTGACAAATACTTTAAGAGGTGAACTGAATTAACAATAATTCATATCTTTGCGCGAACTAAATCATTTTTAAACATATACAAATTCAAAATTATAGGATATGAAAAAAATCTTTTATCTTCTTGTCATTACATTATTTATAGCTGCCTGCTCTTCTGAACCTCATTATGTTGTCAAAGGGAAAATTGATGGTTCCGACAGTATTACTTTCTATCTTCAGAAAAGAGATGCAGGAAAAATTATTACAATTGATTCTGCCGTATCAAAGAAAGGCTCATTTACAATTAAGGGCGGCACTGTTGACTATCCTCAATTAATCCAGCTGGTTGCAGGGGATACGAAGAAGAGGACATCATTTTACATTGAAAACTCGGAAATAACAATTACCGGAAGTTTGGATTCGCTTTTTAAAGCAGAGATTACAGGATCAAAAACACAGGATGATTATCAGGCATTCGTTGATTCAAATAAACCTCTGACTGAAAGTTATTCGAAAACCTATATAGAGTACCAGGCTGCCAGTCAGGCCGGGAATCCTGTGAGAGTTGCAGAACTTGAAAAGCAGGCTGATTCCATTCAGACCGAGATGACAAACCTTCAGAAAAACTTTGTAAAGAACAACCCGGCTTCTTATGTTTCTCCCTCAATTCTGGCAAGCCTCAGTTATGAGATGGAAGCAATAGAGCTTGAATCACTGATTAATGCAATGGATACTGCAATTGCTGCTTTACCTCAGATTAAAAACCTTAAAGAAAGGATTGCTGTAATGAAAATTGTTGCTGTTGGTCAGAAAGCTCCCGATTTTACCATGAATGATGTTGATGGCAATCCGGTTGCTCTGTCATCAAAGATAGGTGCTAAACTGCTTCTGGTTGACTTCTGGGCAGCATGGTGCGGTCCTTGCCGTCAGGAAAACCCGAATGTTGTGAAGGTGTATAATGAATTTAACAAAAAAGGGTTTGATGTATTTGGTGTTTCTCTTGATCAGAAGAAAGAGGCCTGGGTTAAGGCAATTACTGATGACAAACTTACCTGGACACATGTTTCAGATCTTCAGTACTGGAGTAATGCAGCTGCAAAATTGTATGCAGTGAATTCAATTCCTGCCAACTTTCTTTTAGATGAAACAGGAACTATTATTGCCAGAAACCTTAGAGGCGAAACTTTGTATAATAAGGTAAATGAGGTGCTAGGTGCTAAAAAATAAAAATCAGGAATCAGGAATCAGGAAT
>JBAWXY010000214.1:0-3359 GCA_037143835.1 Bacteroidota bacterium | reverse complement strand
AACAAAGAGACTTTCAAAGGTCAGGGGTACAATTACAACTACAATTCCTCTGAATATCAATTAATTCAGAGGGTTTTTATTTTATAGTATATCTGCAATTTCCCCGGCCAAATGTGGTCAGGGCGTTCGGCTTTTGCAGTCAGGGATGTCAATATTCGGACTTCGGACATCGGACTTCCGACTCAATACATTTGACACTTATTAAGTATACTTTCTTTATTCTGATTCAGTTTTTATGTAATTTTACCATTACTCATATAACTTAATCTTAAAATCAGTATTATGAAAATTAAAGCAACTTTTCTCTTCCTTATCCTGTTTGCTATTACTTTCTCCTTTTCTGCTCTTGGTCAGCGGGCCAATTTTTCAGGAGAATGGAAATTAAACAAGGAAAAAACTGTACTGGCAGATAACCAGTTATTCCTCTCAAGAGTCACTATTCAGCTAAAAAGTGACAGTTTACTTACTACCCGGGTTTATGAAAACGCTAACGGGGAAGAGTATCCTTTTGAGGAAAACCTCTTCCTTGATGGCAAAGAGTATAAGATTGTTATATTTGATATGCCCAGAACAACCAAAGCATCCCGGTCCGATACTGACGGATCCCTTATTATTGAATCAACAACTACATTTAATGGTAATAATGGTGAAGAAAACCTGACTGCAAAAGAAACCTGGAAAGTTGATGATGAAGGTGAAACATTAACAATCGGATTCACCAATAAAATGTCGGGTAGTGAAACTGTCGGGACAAACTACTATAACAAAGTAAAATAAAGGTTGATAACCCTAATTTATTTGGTGCTCAGTACTAACTCCTGCTGGTTTACATTCCAGCCGGATATTTTAATTGTTGGGGCTTTACCATTTAGTATTGCTATGGGGCAACTTACAGTCACAGTTGCGGTTTCAGCAGGTGCCAGGGTAAAATAATTGCCTGACCAGTAGCTTGGCAACACCTCTTCTCCATCAACCATCAATTGAGGACGAATGAAGAATGCCACCTTATTGGTTGTATTAGTGATCTGAATTGTCCAGCTGTTATCACTTTTCCCTTTTCCTGCACTCAAAACTTTGGCCTGCACACTGGTTTTTTGCATTTCATTCAACGACTTATAATCCCCATTGTTCGAAAGCCAGTACACGTTATGCGAGATTACTTTCCCGGTACTGTTTTTTAAGTTCAGTACCACAAAATTCACTCCCTTTGCACCAGCCAAAGCTGAAGATAAAGAAGTTATCTCTTTCACATCTGTTGCCGTAAGGCTGATGTTTTTTTCTTCATGAAATAATGATTTTGAATCGAGACCGAAAAGATCGACCTGTGCAACAAGTCCGGAAACAGGTTTGTGTGTTCTGTTAAGCGCAAGAACCTTTAAATCGTTAAGATTTAGCTGAATATGAATGGGTTCACATGCATTCTGCATAAAATAATAACCGGAATTTGGTTGAAGGAACCAGTCATATACCTGCCAGACAACACTCGGAAAAGCAGCATTCAGTTTCCATAACATCACTCCGCCGATATCATTTAATTTATGTCCTGCAGCTTCAAAGATCCCCTGGTAACCAATAGCATTCATCAACTGCATCTTATTGCAAAAGTCCTCCATACTGGCAGGCTCTCCATATCTCTTCACCATCTCTTTATAATAAAGATCCCACCTGCCGTTTCCGGTTGCAGCATCATGATAACCCCATGTATTATTTAAAGGGAAAGGCAATTTATTATCCCAGACCAGGTTGGGGATAATTTTTGACATTATATTATATGGAGGTTGTGACGGTATACCGGTTTCATCCTTAAAAACCCAATCCCTGCCGGCTATTGCTTTTTTGTAATATACTAATGGATCCTGCCATGTGTAAGGGCCACCGCTGTAAACACCCGAAGCCAGATTATCTGGCCATGAACCATTCCATCCTGCAGGTAGTTTTGCAAATCCCGATGAACTTGGAATGTAAGGTCTGGTCCCATCAAGGGTAATAATGCTTTCTCTCATAACATCATAAAGTTCCTTCCGTGCATGCCCTTCATTGCCGCCTGTCCATACCAGCAGACTGGGATGATTGCGGATACGCAGTATGGTGCTTATTACATTTTTAATGAAGATATTACCTTCAAGAGGCCAGTCAGGCGACCCTTTAAATTCGCCCTGAGTATCGCCGGTAACCCAGAAATCAGACCACACCATCAATCCATACCTGTCGGCAGCTTCCCAGAACTCGTCACAAGGTGTAACTCCTCCTCCCCAGATTCTGACCAGGTTTATATTAGCGTTGCGGCACAGATGCATTTCATAATCATATCGTGTGGAATCGCGGTTTAGCATCATATCCGGAACCCATGCACCACCGGTTAAATGAACGCGTTTTTCATTTACGTAGAAATCACGACGGTAAGAACCGTTTACATCTACTGCTTTTGAGCTTACCGTGCGTATACCAAACACGAATGAGGTATCATCGGAAATCCCGGAGTTGTTTACATATTGCAACCTTATCCTGTAAAGGTTAGGCTTCCCATAACCATTTGGCCACCATAGATATGGATTAGCAATATTTAGTTCTTTGGTATTATCTCCGTTCAGATCAATTGTTGTTGATACATTTTTCGCTAGAGATACACTTTTTGAAAACTGCAGAGGCTTGCCTTTAAAATTCTCAGGAGTAATGGTAACGGTTAATTTTCCATTTTCATCAACCTGGTTATGGTTCAACAATTTAAGATTCAACGAGAGCTTTGCAAGGGTGGTATCGGGAAGATTTGGAAGGCCGGTAACCAGTTTCGGATCAGCAATTGTTACACCTCCTGAAGTTCTCAGATACACCGGCAGCCATATACCCATGTTGCGATCGCGCACCGGAGGCACCCAATCCCAGCCAACTGAACAAAGCATGGTTACATTCTTGCCAATATCGCCTGTCGGGCCACCGTTGGCATAAAAATCGCCGAGCGCAGTCAGCTGCTCTGTTGACGGCAATCCCGGATAATCAAGTGGATAGATTTTTACGGCCAGAACATTCTCCTGACCTGCTTTAATTTGTTTACTCACATTAAGGCTATATTCTGCGAACATTCCTGCCATCTGAGTGGAATCGGTAATCTGCTGGCCATTGACCCAGACTGCAGCCCGGTAGTTAATACCTTTGAAAATCAGCTGAAAATGACGGCCATTATCTGCTACCGGAACTTTAAAAACAGTACGGTACCAGTAGGGCTTTTTCCAGGGGTTAGGATTATTGGGCAGATGACTGAATTGCTCCAGATTATACTTTTTATTGAATTCATCGGAGGCATCCGGAATAAGCATATTGTTCAGCCCGGAATAGGGATCGGGATAAACCTTATTAGCAAC
>JBAWXY010000213.1:0-3360 GCA_037143835.1 Bacteroidota bacterium | reverse complement strand
TGATATTTTGATCTGGTCGAGAAGATTAACCTCAACAGGTTTGGTCCCGGGCATTTTCGCAAACGCTGAAAAGGCCGATGCGATAGACGAAAGGTTATCAATATACTCAATCTGGTTTTTAGTAAAACGATCAAGCTTCTTTTCAAATCCCGGAACTTTATCATTCCACGACTTGAATAGCTGTTGCACGTTTAATTTCATTGGAGTAAGCGGATTCTTTATCTCATGAGCAATCTGCCTGGCCATCTCTCTCCAGGCATACTCTCTTTCGGAATTGGCCAGCTTGTTGGTGCTCTCTTCAATCTCATCAACCATCCTGTTATATTGTTTAACAAGTTCACCAATTTCGTCATTTCCTTTATATGTGAGGTGTTCACTTTTTTTGCCAACTCCGACTGAAGCCAGCCCATCTCCGAGCATCATCAGAGGAGATGTAAGTCGTCCACTGATAAATACTGCAAGACTCATTGTAATAACGATAAAGAGTAGTGTGAAATTAATAACAGCAACTATCAGGTTGGATATTTCCTTAGCCAGAACACTTTGCATCCTGAAATAGGGCAGGTTCAGATAGGCAATTACTTCATTGTCGGTATTGAAAAAAGGAACATACGCAGATATATATTCAAGACTTCCGATCTTCTCTTTCTGAAAATACTCGCTTTTTTTAAGGACAGCAAGGTTTATAAATGCCAGATTATTCATCCTGCGACTTGTCAGATCACGATAAAATATCTCCGGCCGCGAGGTTGCAATTAAAAATTCGTTTAAATCATAAAGGTTGATATCAGTTTTGAAGACATTCGAAAATTTAATCAGAAGATCATTCAGAGACGAGTAACTGCTGCTGCTCCAATCAGATGACAAATTTTTCTCTACTGCGATTTTGCCTTCAAGTTCAAGGTAAATCGAATTCAGCTTTTCCTTAAGATTATCTGTATGCTTGGTCTGGTATTGCCTGATGGTGAATGAGGCAATAACACCTCCTATTAACAGAAATGAAAACATCAGTACACCAATAAATGACGTCTGAAGTTTCTGCCTGAAATTAAAATTAAAAGAGTACTTCAATTCAGGACGTCTGATAATCAATAATACTAAATTAAAAAAGAGAAGTATAAATGCGAATAAATATGCAAATGATATAATTACATCCTTTGCAGTAAGTTCAGTCCTGCTTATCAATACCGTCGCATTTCCGTTCTTATAAAGAATATGCTTAAATCCATCCGTTTTAAAAAATTTGTATTCTGAATTCTCTTCCACATATTTAGCATCAGTCTTATCATATGGAAATTCGCCTGTTCTCAGCACAATCTCTCCGTTAATATATTTTGCAAATGAATAATCCTTCAGGCCGGCATATCCATTGTATCTTTTATCGAGAAGCAATTCAGAATATCCCGTCTGGAACACATTAACGTCGTTGTAAAGTTCAATGAATAGTCCGTTCGACGTTTCTTTACCCGTTTTAAAAAATAACCGGCCGATATAATAAGATCTCCCACCCTGATTATCAATAAAATAAAAACCTGTGCCGGTAAGCTGATGCCCATCCCGGCGGATACGGTCTTCAAAAAAGCTGAAACAGTTTTCAAATACTTCATTCCCCTGATCAATCCGTAAAGGATCATCATTACGGCATAGCACTATACTAAAATTAAAATTGCCCCAATATCCGCTAAAATATGCTTCATGCAGATAGTTTGATATTTTATCAAAATCTTGTTCTAAATATTCACTCTTCATCATGTTATTAAGAGCAGAGTCATTAGAAATCATCGGCCATAAATCAAGTAAAAGATGCTCAGCCTCAGGGTCATTTTCAGTTGAAAATGAGACTGCCTGAATTTTAAGATTTTCAGTAACTTTTTCTTCAGAAAGTACTGTTATTAAATAGAGAGAATAGATTCCGAAAATCAGAGAAAAAATTACAGTCAGATTAAATATTCCGGCTCTTTTAATCCCTGATATCCACAGGGAGGTTGTAATAATAATATAAAAAACTGAAAAAGGAATAAATGTTCCGGAGTCATTGCAAAAAAGAACAACCGGCACAACGAGAGATGTGATAATCGAAAAAGTGATTGTTTCTTGTCTGAATTGCTTTACAATTTGAAAGGCCTTCAGCATAAACAATACAGGGACAAGCACCAGTAAAATAACTGAAGCAAATCCCGCAACACTGAACACGTTTAGTTCCAGTACTTTATAAGTTTCAAAATTAATATTCGAGTTTGAAATCAGTTGGCTGAAAATCAGGTTACAACAACTGAATAAAAAAGCTCCGAAAATCATCAAAATGGTAAGGAACAGATAATCCTTTACTCTCTTTCCTCTTGATCGTTCCTGAAATGGAAAATGGCTGTAAATGAAATATGAAAAACAGGCTGACAGAATACTGATCAGTACCAGGTGGCCCAATGATGGAATAACATTATTAAAAGAAAACCTGTATGGAGAAAAAAGTTCAGTCTGAAACAGCACAGAAGGCCTCCCGGTGATAAGAATAAGAATATAGATCAAAGAAAAAACTAACAGGACAAAACCGACTGCGAGCCGGTTTCTTCCCATATTGACTAATAATTTAGCCAGTTCGAGAGAAAGAAGAATAAGCAGAATAAATACAAATGTCCATAAACACAGTGGGATGAGAATAAAATAAGTATTCTCCCTCACTTCCGGGAAAGAAAGGGAAAAAAGGAAATCGCCGGCAGTATCAAAAACATGAAATTCAGAAGCATTTTTATCTGTACTGAAGCCAATATTTTCCGGGATATGGAATTCCTTTTCGAACCCGCTTTTAATAATGTCATTTTCAAAACCATAATCGGTATGTAACCTTAGCAGACCGACTATTTTTTCATTACCGGCTTGTACTGTTTTAGGTAAAAACCATCCGTTTTGTAAAAATATCAATGGTTTGGCATACAGTGAATCATTAAGTACCGAAGGCACATAGAACCCGTTATCCGACCAATAAACAAGCTTATTGTCAAAATATTCAAGTATGATAATCTCATTCTGTTCGGCAACTGTGAAAAGGTTGTTTTCAGTAACCGATCCGTGATGATCCTTACTGGCCATAATGGGTTTCATGGCATTAAGGCACTCTTCCAGAGTTCTTTCTTTCGCCCTGAGAGTTTTGTTGAACATCTTTGTTCTGAAGCGATACTCAAAATCACTGAAAAAAAGCGATTCTGCGGCAAGCGCCATCAGGAACATCGCAACAGTAAGAATAATAAGAAATAATCTGTAACGGCTCCCACTCATAATATTATGTATATGCCTCATTCATGGTGATAGGGTTCTCCTTTAATAATCGTAAATACTCTGTAAAGTTGTTCAAGAAACAATAAT
>JBAWXY010000212.1:0-3390 GCA_037143835.1 Bacteroidota bacterium | reverse complement strand
TTCCAGAATTAAAAACCTAAAATGAAAACAGTTAAAACTTCAGAAATGATTTCTATGTCAATCAGTAATTTCTATATTTATCAAAATATTATTTAAGGATGAAGAAGAAATATAAATGGGGCATCCTTGCTCCCGGGAAAATGTCGGCTAAATTTACAATTGGACTTAAATTACTGAAAAACGTTGAATTATATGCAGTTGGTTCTCGTGATCTCCAGCGTTCAAAACAGTTTGCCGAAGCGAACGGGTTTAAAAAATACTATGGCAGCTATGAAGAACTGGTAGCTGACCCCGAGCTGGAAGTAGTTTATGTTGCTTCACCACATTCGCATCATTATGAGCATACTATGCTCTGTCTGAAGAATAAGAAAGCTGTTATTTGTGAAAAGGCATTTGCCTTAAACAGCCATGAGGTTGAGGCGATGATCGCCGAAGCTGCCAGGCAAAAAGTATTTCTGATGGAAGCTCTCTGGCCGCCATTTCAGCCGATTTATAAAAAAATGAAAGAGATACTTCAGGGAGGTGAACCCGGGAAAATAATACACCTTGATGCACGCTTTTCTTTTCAGGCTCCTTATAACCCAACCGACAGAAAATTTAATCTCGGGCTTGGTGGAGGCTCACTTCTCGATATTGGAATATATCCTGTTATTGATGCTCTTTATTTTATGGGAGTTCCTGATGAGGTAATCGCAAAAGCTTCATTTACAGAAACAGGGTCGGAGGATTCATTAAGCATAATCTTTAGTTATAAAAATGGTCGAATGGCAACTCTGTACAGCTCATTCCGCACGGCGGCGGGGATCGGATGTGATTTGCTGTGTGAAAACGGTAATCTTTTCTTCTCACGTGGTCGCGATATGTCGCAACAGCTGAATGTTGCAATGAATGGCAAAGAGAATAAGGAATATTCACTTTTGCCCGACGGTATGGGCTACCAGTTCGAAGCCATGGAAGTAATGAAATGCCTTGACGAAGGAAAGCTTGAAAGCGATGTTGTTCCGCACTCTTTCAGCCGCGACCTGATGAGCACACTTGACAGAATAAGAAAAGCTGCCGGAATTGTTTTTCCGGGAAGAGATTGAGAAGGAGAGAAAAAGATAAAAGACAATCCACCTTCGCTGAAGCTACGGTGGACGAAGAAAGTAAAAAGATAAAAGTTGAAGAGGTTGAAGGAGTTGAATATGTGGAATCCCCTCCTGGGAGAGCCTGCCCCGAACGAAGTGAAGGGGGCGAGGGGTGGGTTCTATAAACTTGGCTAACCCGAAAACTCGTATCCCGGAAACAATATCATGTCAGAAACCTATCCCGAAATATTTGATGAAGGTGCCTTTTACAGGAAGAAACTTCTTCTGAGCATAATCATTCCGGGGATATTAATTTTTTTGATGTGGCTGGTGAAGATAATTGAGATACTTTTTGAAATAGATTTCTCCGGTTTTGGAATTTATCCCTTGACAGCCAGAGGATTGCCGGGAATTATTTTTTCTCCTTTTATTCATGCCGATATTAACCATCTGTTTAATAATTCATTGCCACTGTTTTTTCTCTCAGTTGCCCTTTTCTATTTCTATTCGGAAGTGGCAATGAAAGTTTTTACATGGACTTTTTTTCTTACCGGGTTACTTGTATGGATTGCAGGAAGAGAAGCATGGCATATAGGTGCCAGCGGACTGGTTTATGGACTGGCATCATTCCTGTTTTTCAGCGGTATAATACGCAGGTATTTCAGGCTGATTGCTTTGTCGCTTCTTATAGTATTTCTTTATGGATCGATGGTATGGGGTATATTCCCCGGAATTTATAAGAATGTTTCATGGGAGTCGCATATGCTGGGATTCTTTTCCGGAGTTGTTCTGGCGGTCTGGTACAGGAAGGAAGGACCGCAGAAGCCGGTTTATGAGTGGATGGAGGAGGAGGAAAAAGAGGCGAAAGGACTAAATGAAGATAAATAAGACAAAAGACAAAAGTTAAAAGACAAAAGAAATATAGCACGAAACGAGAAACGCAAAACGTATTGAAAAGAATAAACAAATTAGCATTATGGCAGATCTTTCAATAATCATAGTAAGTTACAAAGGGTGGGAGCGTCTTACAAAGTGTCTTGAGGCGCTTAACTCATTTACCGGGAAAAACTTCAGTACTGAGGTGATTGTTGTTGATAACAAATCGGATGATGAAACAATTTTTAAAATCGAAGAACGGTTTCCAAAGTTCAGTTTCATCCATAATAAAATAAACGGAGGATTTGCAAACGGATGTAATCTTGGAGGTAAAAATGCAGGTGGAGAATTTTTATTATTTCTTAATCCCGATACTGTTGCATCTGAATCGGAAGTAGAAAAACTACTCCAAACTGCAAAACAAAATCCTGCTTTTAGTATTTTGTCATGCCGACAGGTAAATGAAAATGGGAAAGAATGCATTGTCTCCGGACCATTTCCTCAGTTTTTCAATCTTACCGGATTTCAGAGGGCAGTCTTTGGGCGCCTGACGCCCGACGCCAGATGCCTGACGCCCGAATTCAGTTTCCCTGACTGGATTTCCGGATCAGTAGTGATGATACGGAAAGAGCTATTCCAAAAACTTAAAGGGTTTGATGAAGATTTCTGGATGTACTTTGAAGATGTTGATCTATGCAGGCGGGTCCGGAATATTTCCGGCGAAATTGCATTCTGCAGGAACATAACCATTGAACATAATCATGGTGGTAGTTCAAGAATAAATTTAAAAACAGCATCATTAACAAAAACTGAGGTTCAAATTTCAAGGCATATTTATATCAGCAAACACAAGACCGGATTAGAAAAAGCTGCGATACAAACCTTTCTTATAATCAATAACCTTATTTCGGGAGGTTTAATGGCCCTTTTAGGGCTCCTGTTTTTTTTCGTTCCAAAAGTATTTGTCCGAACATTGATTTACTTCAGATTAATCAACTACTATACAGGATCACTTTTCAGGCGATCGTGGATTAGTCCACGGTCGGTAAACTTCCATAAAACGCAGTTGTAGGGACAGGCCATGGCGTGTCCCTATTGAAAGATGTTAAAAAAACATTAATTTTTAAGATATAGGGGACACAGGACAAAATATCTAAAGATTTTTATTGACATATTTGCAGTTATTTCATAAAGTCGGGAATATTGAAAACATAATTGAAGTCTATTAATAAATTGAATATTTACCATACATGAAGAAAAGACTCGGTTTCATACAGATATTTTTACTGTTTCTTATTATTTTACCTGAAACGGGCTATGGACAGACGGCTCCGGCAAAGACCGATACTACCCGGCGAGCTGCTGTAAAGATTTTTTTGGATTGTAACGAATGCCTTTAGATTTACCCCCTAATTATGATTTAAAATTTTAATGACGATGAAAATTT
>JBAWXY010000211.1:0-3468 GCA_037143835.1 Bacteroidota bacterium | reverse complement strand
GATCACTTCTCCCCGGATATATTTAAAAAGTGTTAAATTGCAATCAGGTATTTAATATTTTATTTTACAAATATCCTGTGATTTAATACCTTGATTGAATGGCATTTAACTATATTTCTGATTGAAATAAACTGATAGTCATATTACAAAAATATAGCAGTGATGGACAGAGGAGATAAGCAATTTTCTGGAGGCAGAAGATACAGGAACGATGAAATAACCGTTTATTGGAAACCATCGGCATGTGTTCACGCATCATACTGTTACAGAGAGCTTATTGAAGTTTTTGATCCCAGCAGGAGGCCATGGGTTGATATGAATGGTTCCACAACAGCCAAAATTATTGAAGTTGTAAATTTATGTCCCACTGAAGCTCTTGCCTGGAAGTGGAATGATGATGAAAAAAACGGATCGGTTGGCAGTGATCAACTGAATCATATTAAGTTCAGAAGGCCTGAACTTATGAATACTAATGATTCTGTTCCGGAAGAACATCCTGTATCGATTAAAGTAATAGTTGACGGACCAATTATTCTTAAGGGAAATTTTACTCTTGCATATAACGGGAATAAAAAAGAAGTACAGGAAAGCATAATTTCAATATGCCGGTGTGGAGCAAGCGACCATCAGCCATTCTGCGACGGGCAACACAAGAAAATCGGTTTTAATGGTTAATATTTCAGGTATGGAAGAGAATAAAGAACATAAATCTCAGGCAATTATCGAAGTAATTGATTTCGGACCATTGAAAATTACGGGTAATTTTATATTAATAGATTTGAAGAGAGATACTGAGGATTCTCAAGGAGAGGTTTGGCTTTGCAGATGTGGAAAATCGGGGAATAAACCATATTGCGACGGATCGCATAAAAAATAGGTTCTCTTCTCAACATTAAAAAATTCTAAAATTCTATCTGGAGACTACATGGAAACAGCTCTGTCCTTTTTCGTATGTAGCCCAGCACTTTTTTTCTTCTCTTAATTGCCAGATAACTTCCGCAAGGGTTTCTTTTAAGAATTTTTTATCGCAATTTGTTAAAACCCATTTTCGTGCTAAAATCCTTTTGTAACTTATATCGAAAGCATTCCCATAAAGGTGAGGACTGTTGGCAGAGGCATTCCGGTTGTACTTTCTCAGACTTTTTATACTTTCAGTTTTCCTCGTCATTGATGTCACAATAAATCTGGCCCCGTTTAATCTCTTTTGCGAAGTTTTTTCCTTGAACCTTTTGGCAATTTCGTCAAGAAGAATCTTGCTTTCTTTTGTAACATAAGGGTAACTATATGTCATTCTGTCAACTATATATCTGTTCCCGCTTTTGACTTTTACTAATTTTCCCTCCGAAATTCTTTTATTCAGTTCATTTTCATTCTTGCAGACTTGTATTCCTTTACGTTTTGCCTCGGCTGAGTATTCTACAACTTTATCGTTTAGTTTTCTGCTGAAATCCTTCTGTTTGTAATCTATACAACGGGTGCTGAAATAGGGGAAAAAATGTTTCCTGTTATCTTTATTGATGATAAAATATACTGAAATAAAAACGAAATAAATAACAAAAAAGATTTTTAGTAAAAAAAGGAAGCGCAACTTATGGAATTTCATTACCATAGATCTTATTAAAAACAGGTATTTGCAATAAAGTAATATTGATGGATATCTAGCTTTCCTTAGTTTAAAACCCTGGTGACTAGAGCAGCTGCTTCACTGAACGATACAGCAGAAAACACCGAAAGCCCGGAATTGTCAATTATTTTCTTAGCTTCTTCTGCATTTGTCCCTTGCAGTCTTACGATTACGGGTACCTTTATTTCTCCGATCGATTTATACGCTTCAACCACTCCGTTTGCCACCCTGTCGCATCTGACAATGCCACCGAATATATTTATCAAGATAGCTTTAACAGCAGGGTCTTTAAGAATAATCCGGAAGCCGGCTTCAACAGTCTTGGGATTGGCACCACCACCAACATCCAGAAAATTGGCAGGTGCCCCGCCTGAGAGTTTTATTATATCCATAGTCGCCATTGCCAACCCTGCTCCGTTAACCATGCAGCCTACATTTCCATCGAGTTTTACAAAATTGAGATTATGCTTTCCTGCCTCAACTTCAACAGGATCTTCCTCATTAATGTCCCTCATACCGATAAGGTCAGGATGCCTGAACAATGCATTATCATCGAGAACAAGTTTGCAATCGACTGCCAATATCCTGCTATCGCTGGTTTTCAGCACCGGATTAATTTCAAGCAGCTGTGCATCGCAACCAATGAAAGTCTCATAAATACCCGAAAGAAACTTCTGCATATTTTTAAATGCTACCCCCGACAAGCCAAGGTTAAAGGCAATATTGCGTGTCTGAAATAGCTGCAATCCGATACCCGGATCTATTTCCTCGGTAAAAATCAGATCCGGTGATTTTTCAGCAACCTCTTCAATTGACATTCCACCTTCAGGAGAATACATAAAAATGTATCTTCCGCTGTTTCTGTTCAGCAGAATACTTACATAGAACTCTTCCGGTTCAGAATCTCCTTTGTAATAAACATCCTGTGCAACGAGGACCTTGTTTACCTTTTTTCCTTCTGGCCCAGTCTGCGGAGTAACCAACTGCATGCCCAGTATCTGGCCGGCCAATTTGCCGGCTTCTTCGACAGATTTTGCCAGTTTTACACCACCGCCCTTGCCCCTTCCCCCGGCATGTATTTGTGCTTTTACAACGAAATATTCAGACCCGAATTTTCCCCGTAATTGTTCTGCAACTGTTACTGCCTGTTCTGGAGTTTCTGCTACAAAACCTTCCTGGATGTCGACATTGTAAGCTTTAAGTAACGATTTACCCTGAAATTCATGAACATTCATTTTATGACAGTTAAATTAAATAACAAACTCTGATTCATAGAATTCACTGGTGACAAAATAATAATAATTACCAGATTATTTAATTATTTTCGCATAAAAAAGAATGCGGAAACTTCTCAACAGGGAACTTGAAAGAAAGACGGTAGACCAGTTCCGGAAATCTGAAAAATCACCATTTGTTATTGTTCTGGATAATGTCAGGAGTCAAAGTAATGTCGGCTCAATTTTCCGAACAGCAGATGCTTTCCTTACAAAGGCGATTTACTTATGCGGGATTACAGCCAAACCGCCTCACAGGGAGATTCAAAAGACTGCGCTTGGAGCCACTGAATCTGTAACCTGGAAATACTTTCCAAAAACAACTGATGCGATTCTGGATCTTAAAGAAGAGGGGTATAAAATTATCGGTATTGAGCAGACTGAAGGATCCGTTGAGTTGCAGGATATGCATGTTAAAAAGGGAGAAAAATATGCCCTTATATTTGGTCATGAAGTAGATGGAGTAGATCAAAATGTTTTAAATCTCTGTGATTTCTGTGTTGAGATACCGCAGTTTGGTACCAAGCACTCGTTCAACATTGCGGTGAGTGCGGGTATTGTGTTATGGGA
>JBAWXY010000210.1:0-3514 GCA_037143835.1 Bacteroidota bacterium | reverse complement strand
TATGGTTTTTATGGCTTCCGCTGTAAGCATGCCTGGCAAATGATTATTTCACCTTCACCTTTGATTTCACTATAGCTGCAAACTCCTTTGCCGGTTTAAACGCTGGAACTATATGAGTAGGAATCTTAACCGGAATAATCTTACTTGTTTCCGGGCATTATTGTTATACCGCCTGATCCTGTTATTATATTCCCAATGTTTACGCCAAAGTCAATACTTCCGATGCCTATGTACCAGCTTAACCCGAGAATCAAAGAATAATTGAATTCCGCTGGTGTATCGCCAAACAAAGCCATCGAAACTTCTGCTCCAATATTAGGGTTAAGACCAATTTTTCTGATCGGAAAATATACTTTGCTGCTCAACCCAATGTTTACATAACCCGTGCCTTTTGAGTCAATATTACCTGTAAAACCCGCAGATATGGATGTACCTAGATCCCACCTGCTCTTTAGAAGAAAAAATCCAAAACGGGTGTTGAGAGCCATATTAACATTTTTAGTATTATCTACTCCCAATTGTAATCCCAGGTAAATAAACCAAGGATGCATTGAAACCCCTATCAGCTCTGGTGTTTTATAAAATGACGAGTTAATATCGAGTTGCTCCAGCAGGATAATGTTTCCTGTCATACCATCTTTGCCCCACAACTCTGTATTTGTTCCACTTTGAACCATCACTTTCGTTTCTTCCCAATTCGTGAGGATTTGAGTCATTAGTTCCTTTTTAGCTGCATCTGTCAAAGCTGCAAATTCTTCTTTTGCATATAGGTTCAGAATGCCGTTTGTTGTTGTGTCGGCCTTGACAAAATAACTTTTATAAATGAGTAGTGACTGCTCCCTGAAATTTTTAAGTTTATTAACATCCTGGGCAAACAATAATTGAATGCCAAATAAACAAACAGCCAGTATGGTAGCGAAATATCTCATTTTCTTTTCCCGAAATAAATGGATTTTCCAATCGACAACCCATATGTTGACAAGGACCCTTTGTTTAGTCCAAGAGAAACATCAAAAAAGATATCAGTACTCGAGGTCCGCTTTTTATTCATTAAACTTATTCCCAATGATATCTTGCATGCGAAATCAGTACCTGAACTCCCCGAAATCATTTGAAAACCGGCTCCACTCACTAAAATTCCTTTTCGTAAATACATACTTAAACCGATATTGAAACTTGTTGAGCCATCATAGCTTGACAAACCGAAATCAATAGATCCATTGGAAGAACCGGAGGTAAAATATCCATATTTTCCGTTTAAATTAATAGATGAAGGTCCTGCCATAATGCCGGCATATGCCATCATCTGGGGGCGCCCACCATCCTTGATCTTCTGTTTTGATCGTGATCGTTGTTTGAGGATTAAAATCCTGTCGTAAAGAAACTTCCTTTTTTCAGGGTCATTCCCTTTCAGTGCGATCCCTTTTTCAATCGCCATGATCGCGCTGTTCATCACCCCGGTATTTTCAAGAGCAATACTATATCCGAAATACGGTAGATATTCGTTAGGATAAGTATCAATTATTTTTCGGAAAATTCCGATCGATTGAAAATAAAATTGCCGGGAGGCCAGCATGTTGGCTCGTTTGAAGTCAGCGATAATCTCATTTTTACTTTTTTTATGCTGCAGTGCCCTGTTCCTATACTTATTAAATAATTCTGAAGCAACTGAAGCGATCCAATCCGGGGCATTTTTATTTTCACCTAAATTTAAAAATTCAGCTGAAAGATCATCATAACCTATCAGCGCAAATATCTGGGAAATGAAATAGTGCAGATAAAGTGAATTTGCACTAATTCTGCTGCTTTGGTCAATTCGCATTAACGCGGCATCATAAATGCCCCCAAGGGCCAGGGCATAAGCATCTTCAGCAAGTAAAGCAGGGTTAACGGAATCTTTGGCAATAATCTTGGAATAACATGCAATCGCGTTGTTGATTTGTCCGGTGAGGATATAATTCCTTGCCATATCGACCTCCATGCCGATGCCTTCAGGGTAATGCCACTGATTCTTATAGTAATATAATTTTAACTGGTCAAGTTGAATCTTTGAATGTTTATCTAAGCCTGGTCTTTTTATGAAATATTCAATGAATCCATTCCGGATCACAATTATGGTGCAATTGACTGTATCCCCATTGTTTTTCACAATGAAATCAAAATTACCGTCTTTAGAGTACGATGACATAGGTATTTGCCTGGAAGGCAGGTCATATGTCTCTGCTGTTGTATAAAATTCTTTTTCGCCATTTTCATAAACAATCATTTTTACTTCCCTCTTGTTTATGATATATGACGGCCCCGAAAGATTACTGAACTTTTTATATTTTATATCATATGTGCCGACTTCCTGGACTTTTACCTCTATTACGGTATTATCTGTTTTATAGACTTTGTCCTGGGAAAAGACCTTAGCAGGGTATATCAGGGTGATCAACGCAAAAACAGAAAAATATCCGTTTGAACGTCTTAAAAATTCTTTTATGAGCCCTTTCAGGGTCATCGCTTTTTTAAAATTTATCCTGGTAAGAGTACTTGATATTTTCTATTGCATCCAAAAATCTCTCTGTTGATGCAGCAATTACAATTTCCTTAAGGCTATCGAGGTTGTCGCACAAAGTTTCACTTTGCCTTTCCATCTCTTTTGCAAGGTTTCTCCTTTCTTTGGTGAGACTTGCGCATTGTTTTTTCAAAGCATCAATATCCAGTTTGTTAAGCTTCTGATAATCCTTTGATTTTGAAAGATAATCAGCAAGTTTCTCAGTTAGCGGATCCAGCTGGCGTTTGTAAACAGAATCCCTGCTGATAAGGGCAAGGGCTTTCTTCGTATAAACATTTATTGTATCGACGATCTGTAACATTTCGTTCTGAAAAAATGCAGGAATTGTTTCTAATGGCTCAGTGTGAACGATGAGATTCCCTTTGAACTGCTGCAATGGAATTTTGAATCTTTCGGTTGTATTGCTAATGGAAGGATCCGGATCTGATTCTCTTATTTTCTTACACACCTCGTTGAAATTGGCTTCAATTATTTGTGCCTTTACTTTACTGATGTCAAGTAATTCTTTTGATAAATTTTCACCATATGAACGGATATACAGCTGGAGCTGTTCGTGCTCTTCCCTTTGTTTTGACAATGTGTTTTTCAGGTTGGTAATTTCACTGTTGAATTTTTCAGCGCGTATGTTTTTCATTGAAGTAAGGTTCTTCTGAGCCAAGTTAATCGCCATCATAAGTTGTTCTTCTTTTTCAAATAACGACCTTATCTTCAGATCATGACGTTTTATGGTTTGAACTATGGAATTGAACTGGTTACCATAAAAAATCACAAGAACATTCAGGTGGTTTATATAGCTTATTGAATTTACTGATGAAGTTGACACTTCTACTAAATAATTATCTGCAGGAGTATTTGCCACAGGGGTGAGGGTCGGAACAGTAAGGGTGGAAGATTGAGAAGGAAAATCAGAAGAAGAGGTAGAAGGATTTTGATTAGTCGGTGTTTCCGGGTTAG
>JBAWXY010000209.1:0-3570 GCA_037143835.1 Bacteroidota bacterium | reverse complement strand
AATTTGAAAATGAGGTATTAAAGAAAATCAGGGAGTTGAAAATGAAAGTTAAAGTCTGCATTCTCACAAATTACTCTTATCCTCAATATAAGAAGAAGTATCTTGAGGCAGGAGCTGATTATTTTCTCAGCAAAACTGAAGATTTTGAAAAGATTAACATTGTAATCAACAATATATTACTTG
Source organism: Bacteroidota bacterium (assembly GCA_037143835.1). Lineage (GTDB taxonomy): Bacteria > Bacteroidota > Bacteroidia > Bacteroidales > VadinHA17 > LD21. Next base: position 3,387 of record JBAWXY010000209.1, on the reverse strand, counting down.
ATAAAAGCGACACAGCAACAAACCAATATTAAACTGAAAAATGAAATATTAAAACACTATTATCCTGTGAAAATACATGGTAAGTGTATATAAAAGTGGAAACAAACGGTAACACCTGCAAAATGGATTAAGATGATAGAAACACCTGTAAAGAAAACTTTGAGTATTCAAATGCTTATTGCGATGTTTGTCATTGTAGCATTTTGTATTGTTGCAATGGGTGTTTTTAATTACAAAGGTTTTAAAAAAGAGTTCCGTCTGAATATTGAAAATAATCTTAATGCAATTTCGAACCTGAAGGTTGCAGAGATTGTTCAATGGCGCAGGGAACGCCTCGCTGACGGGTTAGTATTTTCGGAGAACCAGAATTTTTCTGACCTGGTTAGTCGTTTCATTGCTTCTCCGGCAAATCCTGATCTCCTTGACAGGTTAGGAAAATGGATTAAACAGGTGAGATCAGCATATAACTACGACCGTATTTTACTGCTTGACATCAGGGGTAATGAATTGATATCTGAACCTTTGCAATCCAAGTTGGCACCGTCTCATCTGATAAATGATATTGATATTATAGTAAAAACACAAAAAGTCACTTTTCTGGACTTTCACCGTGATGTGCCGGATGGCCCAATCCGTCTTGGAGTACTCGTACCTGTACAAAGTCCCGGAGATCCGGGCAAGATAATTGCCGTTATGGTCTTTGTTATCAATCCTGAAGTCTATTTATACCCTCTGATTAACACATGGCCCACATTAAGCCGGACAGCCGAGACTTTGTTATTACGACGTGAAGGAGACAGTGTGCTTTTTCTTAATGAATTAAAGTTTCAAAAGAATACGGCATTAAATCTGCGGTTTTCACTTAACAAAACCGGTCTTCCTGCTGCAATAGCTGCTTCAGGTAATGAGGGTATTTTTACAGGGATTGATTATCGTGGGGTCCCTGTAATTTCATCTCTGCACATAATTCCCGATTCACCCTGGTTTATGGTTGCACGAATGGATGTCAAAGAAGTTTATGCTCCGCTCAGTGAGAGATGGTGGACAATGTTTACAGTTGTGGTATTACTCATACTGAGTTTTGCCTCCCTGATGTATACATTTGCAATTGAGATGTCTGACCGTGAAAAGAAACTACAAAGCATTTTCAGCGCCACACCTGCCGGCATCGGACTGGTTATAAACAGGACTTATGTGGAGGTAAATGACACATTCTGCCGGATGACAGGTTATAATCGCAATGAGATAATTGGTAAAAGTTCAGCTATGATGTATCCTACAATAGAGGAATTTGAAATTGTCGGCGTTGAAAAATATGAGCAAATTGCAAGGAAGGGAATAGGCTCTGTTGAGACAAGGTTAAAGTGCAAAGGCGGAAGAATTTTAAATATCATTTCAACTTCATCTCCGCTCGACTCGAAAGATCTATCTAAAGGGGTAACATTTACAGTTCTGGATATTACTGAGAGAAAACAGGCTGAAACAGCGCTCCGCGAAAGTGAAGAACGGTTTCGTACTCTTTACAATGATGCAGTCGTTGGCCTTTACAGAACAAATTCGCAGGGTGAAATATTACTCGTAAACCATGCGTTGGTTAAGATGCTAGGATTCCAATCTTTTGATGAACTAGCTGCAATAAACCTTAATAGATCAGGTGTAGGTACTGCATATCAGCGCCAGAAATTCATTGATCAAATCGAGAAAGAGGGTGAGGTAAAAGACCTGGCAGCAATTTGGATTTGTCGCGATGGTAAAGAAATATTCGTTAGAGAAAACGCTAAGTTAATCCGCGATCCTGAAGGGAAAATTCTTTATTATGATGGGACAGTGGAAGATATAACAATGCGGAAGATTCTGGAAGCCGCAACTATTGAAAGTGAACAACGGTACCGTGAACTGTTTCTGAATAACCCTGTTCCAACCTATATCTTTGATACGGAATCACTCGGATTTGTCGAGGTAAATGATGCCACAGTTCAACGCTATGGCTATTCAAGGGAAGAGTTTTCTTCCATGACACTTAAAGATATCCGGTTGCCGGAAGATATTCCGGACCTGCTCGAATCTATAACGAAATTAGGAAAAGATTCATTTCATTCAACCAGTATGCGTCACAGGAGAAAAGACGGGACTGTTTTTCCTGTTGAGATTACCTCTCATTATCTTCCCGAGAAAAATGGCCGGAAAACCAGGCTGGTAATGACAATAGACATTACCGAACGTCTAAAAGCTGCTGAACAGATGAAACTTGCTAAGGAAAAGGCTGAAGCAAGTGATAAACTAAAGACAACATTTCTGAATAATATTTCTCATGGGGTGCGTACACCTCTGAACGGTATCCTCGGTTTCGCTGAAATAATGTCTCAGTCTGACCTATCTGAAGAAGAGAAAAAAGATTCCATTTCAATGCTTCACGAATGCTGCGACCGCCTGCTGAACACGATTACCAACTATATGGATATCTCACTGATAACATCCGGAAATATGTCTGTTAATAAAAAAGACTTTATTCCCGGGCAGGTACTCAGGAGAATTTTTGATAATTATAAAACGATATGTTCAAACAGGAAGTTGGAATTGTTATTGAAAATTCCGGAACAAATCGACAACATATCGATAAATTCAGATCCGGAAATTTTCCAGAATATTATAGCTCATCTTCTTAGTAACGCCATTAAGTTTACGGAAAAGGGAAGTATTAATTTTGGTTATAGAATCCATGAAGAGGAAATTGAGTTTTTCGTGAAAGATACCGGAATCGGAATAGGAAAAGAATCGGTTGGCAACATATTTGATCGATTTGTAAAAGAAGACCGCGGTCCATCTATGCTTACTGAAGGAAGCGGACTTGGGTTGTCTATTGCAAAAGGAATGATCGAAATTATCGGAGGGAATATCCGGGTAGAATCAGAGATAGGGGTGGGGTCATGTTTTTTCTTCACGATTCCATTATTGAAAGATAATAAGACAGTTTTGTCAGTTACTTCCGGTATTGAACATAAAAAAATCATTAGCGATGCCTTAATCCTGGTTGCCGAAGATGAAGAGACAAATTTCTTCTATCTTAATGTCATTCTTACCCGCGAAACAGGAGCAACGGTCCTTCATGCTTCGAACGGTAGGGAGGCCATCGAATTATTTAAAGCCAACCCTGGTATTATATTGATTCTTATGGATATAAAGATGCCTGAGGTTGACGGACTTGAAGCAACGAGGCAGATAAAATTAATAAATCAGGATGTTCCTATTATTGCAATTACTGCGTATGCTATGTCGGGCGATGAGGAAAAAATACTTGCTGCAGGGTGCGACGGTTATATTAGTAAACCTATAAGTAAAAAGATTTTGCTGGAGAAAATGGCGGAGTTTATTAAAATATGAACTGAC
>JBAWXY010000208.1:0-3588 GCA_037143835.1 Bacteroidota bacterium | reverse complement strand
AGTCCTTAAAGTCCTTAAAGTCTGTAAAGTCAAAAGTAAAAGAACAATTTCATCTATACCCTGCTAAAAGCTATGAGCTATGAGCTATGAGCTTTTATTGTGCCCAGAACAAGACTCGAACTTGCACACCGTAACCGGCACCAGCCCCTCAAGCTGGCGTGTCTACCAATTTCACCATCTGGGCGTAAACAAGATAAAAGATAAAAGTATAAAGATAAAAGTTAAGAAGGACTACTTTTGTCTTTCGCCTTTTGTCTTTTGTCTTCTTAAGTGCCCAGAACAGGACTCGAACCTGCACATCATTGCTGACACTAGTCCCTGAAACTAGCGCGTCTACCAATTTCGCCATCTGGGCTTGTTCAAGATAAATGTCAAAGGGCTCCCGAAAAAAAGAACCTGCTGTATTATTGCGGTTAACAACGGCTGCAAAAATAAATAAAAAAATCAAAATAACAGATTGTTATTATAAAAAACTCAATTAACAGCTAATCTGACTATAATGAACTATTTAGATAAGCTATCTTCCGGTTGGATAGAGCTTTACTTTATTTGTTTCCTCGAAATACTTGAAGTAATAATAGAGTTTGTAATTAAGATCCAAGCCATAATCTGTATTAGAGTTATAATCAATATAAGTTTCATATCTGCCATTATTCCGGGAAGTCATATACCTGTTGTTCCATTCAGAAACATACAGACGGTTCTTTTGCTCATAATACTCCTTCGAGTAGAATTCCTTTGAAGGTTTGGTAGCAAGCCAGACATCAAAACCCGGGTCCAGTACAATTAACTTATATTCCAGGCTATCCACAGTAACAGTGTCAGCTTTTACTTTATATCTGTCCCTTTTCTTCTGGCTGAATACATCTGTCTGAAAAGCAACCAGAATGACCATTATTATAAAAACAGTTTTCTTCATTTTACATCTTTTTAATTTAAACTGTTAAATATTTTATTTAAATACAAAAAATATACCAAGAAAATATTCTGTATTAATTAAAAGTATATTTTTGCTCCCTGATTATAAATATATGAACAAACAGATAAAAAAGATCTTGTGGTGTATTAAGCATCTGTATTACAAGTCTGCACAATCTTCATGTGAGTATTTTAGATGATGAAAGATAAAACGGACCTGCAAAAATAAGCAGGTTTTTTTTAAATTAAATTACAGGTATGAAAATAATGAAATTCGGAGGAACATCAGTTGAAAATCCCGAAAGGATGAAAGCACTGATACCTTTAATAAATAACGACGAGAAAAAAATTGTGGTCTTATCTGCCATGGCCGGAACCACAAACAGCCTGATGGAAATAACCGATTTGTTGTATGCCGGTAAAATTAATGAGGCATCTCAAAAGAATGAAGTTTTGAGATCAAAATACCATCAGGTTGTAGAGGAGCTTCTTGCAACTGATACTTTCAGAAAAGCCGGACATGAACTGATTGATTCTCATTTCGGGTATATCAGAAATTTTACCCTGGGGGTGTTTACAAAGCTTCAGGAAAAAGCAATTCTTGCCCAGGGAGAACTTATATCCACTTCACTATTTCATCTTCTGCTTCAGGAAAGGAATATTAAATCAATTCTTTTACCTGCTTTGAGCTTCATGAGAATCGACAAGGATGGAGAACCTGACTCATTCTATATAACAGAAAACATAAAAAGAGAACTTAAAAAACATCCTTCTGAAAAAATAATTATTACACAGGGTTTTATATGCCGGAATGCTTATGGGGAGATCGACAATCTGAAACGCGGAGGCAGTGATTTTACTGCATCATTAATTGGAGCAGCAGTAAAAGCATCAGAAATACAGATATGGACAGATATAAACGGTTTTCATAATAACGATCCAAGGTTTGTTGAGAACACTAAAGTTATACGCGAATTATCGTTCGATGAGGCAGCTGAACTGGCTTATTTTGGTGCCAAGATCTTGCATCCGTCTAGCGTTAATCCTGCCCGCGAGAAGAACATACCTGTCCGGCTCAAGAATACGATGGAGCCTGAAGATGTTGGTACTCTGATAACTTCCGGATCCATCCTCCAGGATTATAAAGCTGTAGCTGCAAAAGATGGAATATCAGTATTGAGGATCAGATCAGACAGGATGTTAATGGCTTACGGATTCCTGCGAAAGGTTTTCGAGATATTTGAAGCATACAGGACACCCATCGATATGATTACAACATCGGAGATTTCCGTCTCCATTACAATCGATAATCCTCAGTTTCTTAATCAGATAGCAAGAGATCTGAAGGAACTTGGCACTGTGGAGGTTGAAGAGAACCTAACAATTGTGTGTATAGTCGGAGACTTCCGTACTGAGCGCACAGGTTCAGCACCTGAAATTTTTGAAGCATTGAACACCATACCTCTTAAAATGATTTCATACGGTGGAAGCCCAAACAGTTTGTCACTTCTGATTGATACAACCAACAAAATTGAAGCTTTAAGATTACTCAGTAAACATCTTTTTAATTAGAAAAATGATTAATAATAAAACCATAGAAAAATTCAGAGAAATTGAAACTCCGTTTTATTACTATGATCTTGACGTTTTAAGATCTACCCTTGATGTAGTAAAAAAAGAGTCAGAAAACTCAGGATATAAAGTACATTATGCTGTAAAGGCCAACTCAAATCCCAGAATCCTTAAAATCATTTCTTCTTATGGATTCGGAGCCGATTGTGTAAGCTGGAATGAAATAGCTGCTGCAATAACAGCGGGTTTTAGTCCTTCAGAGATTGTTTTTGCAGGAGTCGGTAAAACCGATAAAGATATTGAGGCGGCACTTAAGGAAGATATTTTTTGTTTCAACTGCGAGTCATTACAGGAAATTGAGGTTATTGATCAGTTAGCTTCAAAGCAGAAAAAAACTGCACGCATCGCATTGAGGATCAATCCATACATCGAGGCTCATACCCATAAGTATATAACTACCGGTATTGAGGAGAGTAAGTTCGGAATCAATACATGGGAACTCGAAGAGGTAATTAAAAGATTACCATCCCTGAAAAATATAAGATTGATCGGCATACATTTTCACATCGGTTCTCAAATTACGAAAATGTCGGTATTCAAAAGTCTGTGTGCCCGTATAAACGAGCTTCAGGTTTGGTTTTCTTCACGTAGTATTGATCTGAAAATTATTAATGTCGGTGGCGGATTCGGAATTGATTATGAAAATCCTGATAAAAGCCCCCTGTTTGAAGATTATTTTTCATTACTCAACGAGTTCATTGACCTTTTACCCGGACAAACACTTCACATGGAACCGGGTCGCTCCATAATCGGACAGTGCGGAAGCCTCATTTCCAGGGTTCTGTTCATAAAAAATGGCAATAATACTCTCTTTGCCATCATTGATGCAGGAATGACTGATCTTATCAGACCGGCTCTCTACCAGGCTCATCATAAAATAGAAAACCTTACTTCAGCCGGAAATATCTATCGCTATGATGTTGTCGGACCAGTTTGTGAATCATCAGATACCTTTGCGAAACATATTGAACTTCCCGAAACCAGGCGGGGCGATATAATTGCAATACGGTCAGCCGGAGCATATGGAGAAGCAATGGC
>JBAWXY010000207.1:0-3610 GCA_037143835.1 Bacteroidota bacterium | reverse complement strand
ATCAGTCTGGTAATTTCCGTTCCTGCCAACAGGAATCCACCGACACCATAAACTTCGGTCATTTCCTTTGTAACACTTTTTGGATCTGCTCCGATCGGTTGAATGAATCCGACTTTACCATCGGGCCATACAGAAGTGACCATTGATTTCCATCCTTTTACAACTGCAGGAAGATATGTCTCCTTATCGAGGTATCCATTATTCACACCCCAGGCAAGGCCATAGACAAAAAATGCAGTTGCGCTCATCTCAGGACTAGGATAGCTTGCAGGATCGAGAAGGCTGGCATGCCAGAACCCGTCTGCAGACTGTAGCGAAAGAAGTTTTGCAGCCATCTCCTTATATATTGTTAAAAAATAATCCTTATTCTCATATTTTGCAGGTAGTTCCCTTATGATAATCGGTAGCCCGGCAAAAACCCAGCCGTTACCGCGTCCCCAGAATACTTTTGCACCATTGGCTTCCTTCCGGGTAAAATAATTTGAATCCCTGAAATAGAGATCTTCTTCCTTGTCATACAAATAGTCGGTTGTTGCCTTATATTCCTGGTACATAAAATTGAGATACTTTTTCTTGCCTGTCACATCAGCCATTTTTGCCCATACCGTTGGTCCCATGAAAAGAGCATCGCACCACGACCAGCGTTGGGTTGACCAATATTCTTTGGTATTGACAAATAAAAGATCTCCCTTTGCCGGGTCTTTAAGTATCTGATCGAGATAGGCTCTCATTGGCTTGATCATCTTCTTATCCTTATACTTGCGATAAAGTTCAATATATGTCTGACCAACGCAATAATCATCAGCATGATACCTACGGAATGGATTATCATGAATATAATAAGTCCATGAAAGTTTTTCTGAAATTCCTTTAAGCCACTCATAATATGATTCATCACCGGCAATACCTGCCCATTCAACCATACCTGAATAGAGAGCACCATTTGTCCAATCGGCAAGGTGGTGTGTGAGAGGTGTTCTGACCTGCCAGTCTGCAACTGCTTTAAGTACAGCTTTTATATCAGTTTTATTGAGATCAGTTTTAAATGTTGATAGTTGCTGCTCCTGGGAATAACCCATTAAAGATGAGATGATTAAAATAACAAGCAAGACACATTTTAAGTTCTTCATTTTTGAGTTTATTAATAGATTAGTTAATTTTCACCCTTAAACACAAAAATACATTCTTTGATGGAAAACGCAATTAATTCCATTTTCATTTTGGCATGAATTGTTTTTCCGGAATATTAAATAATGTTAAACACTGAACATATTTCTTGATTAATTGATTTGTAATCCTTATTTTCGTGATCGTTAACGTAAATATAAGTTTTCCTTTTTATAAAACATTGCAATTCCGATCAAAAAGATATGAACCGACTACTAAAAACAATTATATTATGATGAAAACATTTATTAATGATGATTTTCTGCTTGGCAATAAAACTGCAGAAAAGCTTTATCATAAATACTCTGAGAATCAGCCGATAGTTGATTTTCACTGTCACCTTTCTCCGGCAATGATAGTTGAGGATCGCCAATTTAATAATCTTACCCAGGCCTGGCTCGAAGGGGATCATTATAAATGGCGTGCAATGAGAACCAACGGCATCAATGAGGCGTATTGCACAGGAAATGCATCAGACCCGGAAAAATTTAAAATGTGGGCCGAGACTGTTCCCGCAACCGTTGGAAATCCCTTGTATCACTGGACACATCTCGAACTTGCCAGATACTTCAACATCTATGAACTGCTTTCACCAACCACCGCAACAGGGATATATGATAAAGCCTCTGCTTTGCTTCAGACAAAAGAATTCAGTACCAGATCATTAATACGAAAGATGAAAGCAGAAGTGATCTGCACTACCGATGATCCTACCGATAACCTTGAACATCATATAAAGTTAAAAGCGTCTTTTGAAAAAACTGTTTTACCAACCTTCCGGCCTGACAATATTGTCAAGACAGAAGACCCGGAAAAGTTCAGGGCATATATTCTGAAACTTGAACAGGCGAGCGGATTTGAGATCAGGAACTTTGAAGCTCTCATTGAAGCAGTTGATAGCAGACACATGTTTTTTCATGAAACAGGAGGTCGTCTTTCCGATCACGGACTTGACCGTTTCTATTTTGCCACATTTACGGCATCAGAGATTGATAAAATATTAAAGAAACTGCTCAAAGGAGATAGCATTTCGTGCGAGGAAGCCGAAAAATACAAGACAGCTGCTATGCTCGAGTTCTGTAAAATGAACCATAAGAGAGGCTGGACACAACAGTTCCACGTTGGCGCCATGAGAAATAACAATGCACGTATGTTCCGGCAGATGGGTCCTGATACCGGATGGGACTCAATAGGTGTTTCACAGAACGCATTAAAAATGTCGAAATTCCTTAGTGAACTTGATAATACTGAGCAGCTTGCAAAAACTATACTTTATAATCTAAATCCTGCAGATAATGAGATGATGATAACCATGGCAGGGAATTTTAATGACGGTTCATCGGCTGTTAAAGTACAATATGGCCCTGCGTGGTGGTTCTTTGATCAGAAAAGCGGTATGGAAAAGCATCTGAAGGACATTGCGGCTCTGGGATTATTAAGAAGGTTTATTGGAATGGTAACCGATTCACGAAGCTTTCTCTCCTACCCACGCCACGAATATTTCAGGCGGCTGGTTTGCAACTTTATAGGAGAAGAGGTTGAGAAAGGGCTTATCCCTGACGAAGAAGAACTCCTGAAACCTTTAATTGAAGGTATCTCTTACAGGAATGCAAAGGAATATTTTGGTTTTAATAAATAAATAAACTGACATGAACGATCTGAACTTAAAAGATAAAGTAGCCGTTATAACTGGAGGTGCAGGTATTATATGCTCAGCCATGGCTAAGTCGCTTGCTGCACAGGGTGTTAAGACTATAATCCTGGACCTCAATAAGGAGGCAGCTGTGGAGGTGGCAAAAGAGATTGAAAAAGAATTCAAGACACCATCAATGGGTGTCTCGGCAAGTGTTTTGGACAAGGCTTCACTGGAGGTAGCAAAAAAAAATATCCACGATAAATTCGGCACTATTGACATTCTTGTGAATGGGGCCGGCGGAAACTCGCCGGCAGCTACAACCAAAGTCGAAAAGATGGAAGGTACCGAGACCGAAAACCCTGAAGATACCTTCTTCGGACTTCAGATCGAAGGGTTCGATAAGGTGTTTGACCTTAATTTTAAAGGCACACTTATACCATCAATGGTTTTTGCGACTGACATGGTGAAGAAAAAGTCGGGGGTTATTATCAATATATCTTCGATGAATTCATACAGACCTCTTACCAAGATTGCTGCTTATTCTGCTGCAAAAGCAGCTGTTAATAATTTCACACAATGGCTGGCAGTGCACTTCTCAAAAACCGGAGTCAGGGTCAATGCCATAGCCCCGGGATTTCTTCTGACAAATCAGAACAGGTTTCTGCTAATTGATGAGAAAACCGGAGGACTCACAGCCAGAGGTAAGAAAATCATCAACGGTACACCTATGGAACGTTACTGTATCCCTGAAGAACTGACAGGAACTCTTATTTACCTGGTTTCTGACTTGTCGAAGTTTGTTACGGG
>JBAWXY010000206.1:0-3677 GCA_037143835.1 Bacteroidota bacterium | reverse complement strand
GTTAATCAGTCACCGCATCAACTCGACATTCTTTTATGGTATATGGGTGAAGTTGACGAAGTGTACGGTATCTGGAGAAATCTGAATCATCCCTACATAGAAGTTGACGATACAGCAGTTGCAATCGTGAAGTTTAAAAGCGGTGCAATCGGGAATATCCTTGTCAGTAATTCTCAGAAGCCCGGAATTTACGGGAAAGTACATGTACATGGAGAAAACGGTGCATCTGCTGGTGTCCAGACAGATGGCGGGGCAATGTTCATCGCTGGCAAAACAGGTGTTGCCGAACCTCCGGTGAACGATCTATGGACCATTCCCGGTGAAGAAAACCTGCTGAAAGAATGGATAAGGCAGGATACAGAAACTTTTAACAACTGCGATCCTACTGTCCGGTATTTTCAATACCAGATTGAAGATTTTATTACTGCAATTAGTAATAACACAGAACCATCTGTCACCGGTGAAGCCGGGCGCAGAATCGTGGAACTTTTCACTGCAATATACCGCTCCTCCCGCTATAATGCAGTAGTTAAATTTCCGCTGAAACCGGAATAGACTAAAGACAAAAGACGAAAGTAAAAAGATAAAAGTTTTAAAAAAAATAAAACCTGTAGCCAGTAGCCAGTAGCCTGTAGCCTGTAACTTAATATATTCCAAATTATGCCTATAATCATTGTTATCCTGGGAATTTGCCTTCTTCTTTTCCTGATCCTCGTAGTAAAATTCAATTCTTTTTTATCATTTGTCATTGTCTCTCTGGCAGTTGCCCTGGCTGAAGGAATGACCATCGACAAAGCGGTGATATCAATAGAAAACGGAATTGGGAATACAATGGGCTTTCTTGTACTGATACTTGGTTTGGGCTCCATGCTTGGTAAACTGGTATCAGAAAGCGGGGCAGCTCAGAGAATAACAACAAAACTGGTAAATGCTTTCGGCATAAAACATATACAATTGGCTTTAATGCTTACAGGTTTTATTGTGGGTGTATCCTTGTTCTATGATGTTGGCTTTTTCATCATGATCCCGCTTGTCTTTACAGTAGCAGCTTCAACCGGCCTTCCATTACTGTATGTCGGTTTACCAATGCTGGCCGCTCTTTCTGTCACTCATGGCTATCTGCCTCCTCATCCGGCACCTACAGCTATTGTAGGAATGTTCCATGCAGATCTTGGGAAAACAATGGTTTACGGAATAATTGTTGCAATACCTGCAATAGTGATTTCCGGACCTATTCTGTCAAAAGTTCTTAGTAAAATTGAGGCTAAACCGTTGAAGGAATTTGTAAACCAGAAAGCTTTAACCGACGAAGAAATGCCAGGCTTCTGGGTTAGTTTTTTTTCTTCCCTGTTACCAGTTATCGTGATAAGTATTTCAACTGTTGCCGGATTTCTGTTGCCGGAGGATAATATGGTCAGAAAAGTGCTGGGATATATCGGGAATCCGGTTATTGCAATGTTGCTATCTGTTTTATTTGCTATTTATACACTAGGACTGGCAAGAGGAAGAAAAATAACTGACATTATGGATTCCCTTGCTCATTCAGTTACAAGTATCACAATGATAATGCTCCTGATTGCCGGGGCAGGAGCATTGAAACAAGTTCTGGTTGATAGCGGGGTTAGTAAATATATTGGTGAATTGCTAAGTCAATCCACTCTTTCACCTTTGTTCCTTGGTTGGCTTATCGCGACAATTTTGCGCTTTTGTGTAGGTTCTGCAACCGTTGCAGGCATAACAACGGCCGGAATAGTTCTGCCATTGGTCTCAGGTGCAGGAGTAAGCCCTGAGTTGATGGTTCTGGCAATTGGTTCCGGAAGTCTGATGGTTGGACATGTGAATGATGGTGGATTCTGGCTCTTTAAAGAGTACTTCAATCTGAGTATTAAAGATACATTGAAAACATGGAGTGTGATGGAAACATCAATTGGTATCACCGGGTTAATAGGTGTAATGATTCTTAGTCTTTTTGTGAAATAATGTTAATTGAAAAAATTGCTGAGCTCATAGCTCGTAGCTCGTAGCTCATAGCTCATAGCTCATAGAAATGTTGAAAAAAATATAACTACCAGCTATCAGCTACCAGCTATCAGCCATCATCTGTCGCTTTAAACTAATAATTCACTATTTTTAAAACATTAATATGTTACTAAAATGAAAATAAAATTTATAGGAGCTGCAAGGGAGGTTACAGGAAGTAAACATCTCATTACAACAGATTCAGGAAAAAGAATACTTCTTGATTGCGGAATGTTCCAGGGTAAAGGACTCGAGACCGACAGCATGAACAGGGATCTTATGTTTGACCCCTCAACCATAGATCATATAATCCTGACACATGCACATATTGATCATGCCGGACTGATACCTTATGCTTATAAGCTGGGTTTCAGGGGATCAATAGTATGTTCAAACGCGACACGTGATCTTTGTGCAATTATGCTTTTAGACTCAGCTTTCATACAGGAGCACGATACGCTTATATTTAATAAAAGGAGAGTTAAAAAAGGACTGCCTTTGGTAACTCCCATTTATACCCAGACCGATGCAACTGCATGCATGAGTCTCTTTATCGGAGTTCCAAATGAGATGAAATTCAGGATTGACGAAAACATAACGGTTAAGTTCACTAATACCGGCCACATGCTTGGCAGCGGGGTAGCTAATATTCAGATAACCGAAAACGGGCAGATTAAGAGAATATCTTACACCGGAGATATCGGCAGACCGTTCGACCGGATACTTGCCACTCCTCAGCCTTTTCCACAGGCCGATATCCTTATTACTGAATCAACGTATGGCGACAGATTGCATCACGAAACGATAGTTGCGGAAGAAGAACTATTAAATGTAGTTGTCGACACGTGTTTAAATAAAGGTGGCAAGCTTATCATACCTGCTTTCAGCGTTGGGCGCACACAGGAGGTTGTTTATACCCTTAATAACTTCTTTAACCAGGGCAGGTTGCCTAAAGTTGATATTTTTGTCGATAGCCCCCTTGCAGTAAACGCAACAACTGTTTTCAGGATGCATCCTGAGTGTTTTAATAAGAATTTTCTTCAGGTGATGGAGACAGACCCTGATCCATTTGGTTTTAATAGCCTGTTTTATATCACACGGGTTGAAGATTCAAAAAAACTTAATGATCATAAAAAGCCTTGTGTAATTATTTCAGCTTCAGGTATGATGGAAGCCGGACGAGTAAAACATCATCTGGCAAATAATATTTCTGACCCGAGGAACACAATTCTTGTTGTGGGATACTGCGCACCAACAACCCTTGGAGCAAGAATAGGAAGAGGTGATAAAGAGGTTTCCATCTATGGAATTGTTCATGAAGTAAAAGCTGATGTGAAAAAAATCGAATCATTCAGTGGTCATGGCGATTATAAGGAGATGATTGACTTCTTAAGTTGTCAGGATAAAAGCGCTTTAGAGAAGACCTTTATTGTTCACGGTGAGTATGAAACACAGAAAAAATATGTTGCTTCACTCATGAACGAGGGTTATACAAATATAGAAATACCAGCAAAGGGGCAGGAGTACGAAGTATAGGTTTAAATCTGGAATTACGAATTACGAATTACGAATTGTACTCTTAGAAGTAATTTCATTGCGAAAAGCGGAGTGACGAAACTTTTTTTTTGATTATTATCTGCTGTTTCTATTGAATATAC
>JBAWXY010000205.1:0-3701 GCA_037143835.1 Bacteroidota bacterium | reverse complement strand
ACAATGATATGGCCAGCCTTACGTAAAAAGGCAACCTGGCTTGCTCCATATGATTACGGTGGAACAACTCCGGGTGGTAACGTCGTATTCTGGAATGGCGATGATGCCATTTCTCTTCAGAAAAAACAAACCAACGGTAATTGGAAAGACATAGATATCTTTGGCGAAATTGGTGTACGTCCGCTTGACTGGCAACTTGGAACCACAGGCGCTTGGACTGATACAAAGCCTTATTGGCGCGGAACCGGCGCATATCTTACGAAAGACCAAACACTTATTCGTAAGCATACTATTAGTTATGGTATCGACAGGTTTGCCATGAACCAGTATGGAGACTCAATCACAAGTGGTTTCCCCAACAGTTTCAATGCCTTTGCTGAATACGATTCAATGCCTTCTAATTTCTTTGATAGTCTTGGTTTTCATTATTGTTCTTGTTCAGTAATTCAAGCTGGCAATAATGGGCCAGTATGTGAAGGATCATTGCTTTCATTGTTTATATTAAATGTGCTGCAGGGAGCAACTTTTTCATGGACTGGTCCAAACAATTTTACTTCGAGTTTGCAGAGCCCAATTGTAAGTAGCCAAGCTGCTTTATCTATGGCAGGAATTTATTTCGTCACGGTATACAGCAATGGGGTTTTCAATACGTATTCAACAATAGTGTCAGTAATTCAAGCACCCGCAACCCCAGGAGGTTCCAATAATGGACCGATTTGTTATGAAGCGACTTTGTTATTAAATGCATCTACCATACCGAATGCGAGTTATTCGTGGTCTGGCCCTAATGGGTTTACATCACTATTACAGAACCCAATAATAATGGAAGCGACAACATTAAATTCGGGAAAATATTTTGTCAAAGCAATCAGTTCCTCTGGATGTTCAAGCCCAACAGACTCAACATTAGTTGTTGTTTACCAAAAGGTTCCTGAAACAGCACTATGTATGGTCAGTGTCGATAGTTTAACTGGAAAAAATTTAATCATCTGGAACAAGTCAGTCACCACAGCAATAAACCATTTTAACATTTACCTAGAAGGCGCTCAGGTAAACCAGTATAATTTGATAGGCGTGTCCCAGTATAATTCTTTAAGTATCTTTTCAGACACTAACTCTAACCCAGCCCAACAACCTTATCGATATAAAATATCAGCATTCGATATATGTGGTACTGAGAAATCAATAAGTACGTCTCATAAGACTATTCATTTAACAATCAGTCAAGGAATGGGAAATTCATATAATCTTATTTGGAGTAATTATGAAGGGTTCGCATATCAATCTTACAACCTATACCGAGGAATAAATCCTTTAAATCTATCCCTTCTTACAACAGTAGCCTTGACAACTAATTCATATACGGATTTATCACCGCCTTTTGGAAATGTTTATTATCAAATTGAAGTTCTTAATCCATCTCCTTGTTTCCCATCGCGGACAATCTCATACAATTCTTCCAAATCAAATATTGCATCAAATGCTTATACGGCAATTCCTGCAATTGATAATTCCGAAAATATTAATCTATATCCTAACCCATCATATGAAAAAATAATAATTGAGTTTTCCAATTATTCACTTGCAATTGAAACAAATCTTGAATTGATTAGAGCAGATGGACTGTTAATGAAAAATCAACTACTCAATGGATTTTTTAATCAAATTGATATTTCTTCCTTTCCGAATGGAGTTTATTTTGCAAAGATACGTATGCCGAAAAGTGTGATCGTTAGAAAGTTTATCAAGCAGTAACATCTTAACCTAAAAATATTTTAAGAGAAAAACGGATATTGGAATGGAAGAGATTAGTCAAATTCCACTTTGAGATCATCAACAAAAAAGGTTGATCTTTTCGGATTCCAAAAATATATCTTTATTATCGGGTCACGGCCCAGGTTGCCAGTAAGGACGAAACGGGCAGTAAGTTGTTGCCATTCTCTTTTTTGTTTAAATATCGGTGCCAAAGGCTGTGATTGCCATACAACATTGGTATCATTTTTATCAACCGAGCATACTACGAGGGCTTCATTAATTTGGTTTCCCGGATTGAAAGCCCAAAAATTAAAATTGATATAGTGTAATGGCCTGTCACCAAGATAACTCACAGGGATGGAATATATGGCTGCATATTCTTTATCAGATGTTATCTTTGCAGAATACATCCCCGATACGTGTACCGAATCAGAAGTTGAGTAAAGATAAGATAATGAATTGTTCTCCATATCATTTTCAAATGAATATTTCTTTTTATCCAAAGTGAATAGATTGTTTCTCTCCAGTTGCCTGCCGAACTGTACCCAATCCCAGGTAGAACCAAAAAAGCACTTATTGTAAGTCAGGATCATTCTTACATTATAATAGCAAAAGAAAAGCATAAAGATTAGACCCAGGCTTTTCATTAAGAGATTACGGATCCGGAAGGATTCACGGATAAAATGGCCGAAGGGAAT
This sequence comes from Bacteroidota bacterium, assembly GCA_037143835.1. Classification (GTDB taxonomy): domain Bacteria; phylum Bacteroidota; class Bacteroidia; order Bacteroidales; family VadinHA17; genus LD21. The sequence goes on along the minus strand of JBAWXY010000205.1, from coordinate 1,248 downwards.
GGCAAAAATGGCGTAAAATTCAACATAAGAGCGTTGCCCAAAACCACAACCAAAGTACCAGTTATACCAAGAAGCAAAAACATAACTGATGAAAAAGAACATGATCAATGTCAATATGCCGTTGGGGATTCGTTTCACGATCATTATTAACATTCCCAAGATGATAAAAAGCACCATCGGTGTATATAGAAACAAACCGTTCAGCGTTGAAAACCATACCTCCAGCAATTTCGGATGATTCCAGTTTGAAAAGCTTTCATGTCTATAGGAATAGACCAGGAATTCTCCTCGTGAGTATTTCCAGTAGATCATTTGCGGGAGAAAAACAAGGAAAACAATTGCACAAAAAGAGATAAAGAACTTTGGTTTTAAGAAGATCCTTATTCTCCGTTGCACTTCAGCAAAATTAACGGCATCCCAAAGAAAAAACAATACCAGTATCACCGCATTGGTTGGCCGGATCAGTATGATCAAGGCATAAGTAATACTCATCCCCAGGAAATACCTGTAATCGTTTGTTTTTTCCAGAATTTTTTTCATCATAACAAGGAAAACACTGAAAAGGAAGAAGGAGTACACATGTGACATCAGCGTATCATCAATCGTATAAAATAAGAGGTTTGTTCCTGCATATATGAAAAAGAGTATCACATATTGAAGTGCAGGTTTAAAATAAAAGGCGAGGAATTTTTTCAGAAACAAAAGCCCAAAGATGAGATAGATTACCGCTGCCACGTTTACTATTTTGTGATAAACCAATCCAAAGCCCGCCTCACCCGGTATATGGAGAATGGGTGAAATTACATAAGAAGCAAGGAAAAAGGGCAAAAGCAAAGCGGCCACGCCATAGGTATATTTGGTGTTAATCGTATTTTTTTCACGATCGATCATAAATCCATATCCTGTCTTTTCTTCAATCTTTTCAGGGCATTTTTTTGCATCAAAATGATACATGAAGAAAGAAGGGAGGTAGATATAGTAACCCGCCCGATCGGCCCAGATTTCGCTCTGCCAGTTGAATTGACCTTTCCCTTGGTGGATTATAAATGTTAAAAAAAGACTGATAGTAAGAAGAATTAAGAAAAAAGACACTTTGCGGATAGAGTTATCCATACAGGAAAAATTACATTTCGGTTTGGAAAATGAGGTAATGTAATCGATAATTACAAATACATAATTTTGGTAAATAAAAATGAAAGTAAATCTAAATTGTTAATTTCCAATTTGCAAAGAAACAAAATATTAAAG
>JBAWXY010000204.1:0-3721 GCA_037143835.1 Bacteroidota bacterium | reverse complement strand
TCAGCTCTGTTTCTTTTGATGGTTATTGCCATTCAGGCACAGGCAAACAAAACTGCCCTTCTTCAGGATCTGGAGAAAAATAAACCTGCCAATCAGAATGTTACTGCAACAGCCACATTAAAAACTGCCAGCCGTTTATTCGGAGCTAAAGATGACCTAACGACAGTTATTTTTGTAATTCCTTCAGGCTCAACTGTTACTGTTCTGGATTCAGATAGTACATATTTTCATGTTGTTTATGAAGAAAATGAAGGTTACATTTTCAAAAGTCATGCAGTTATTGATAAAACGCCGGTTAAAATCCAACAGACTATTCAGCCGCAACAGGTATTACAAGAAGCGCAGCTTGTACAGGAGCAACAGGGGAGCCGGTTTTCATACCTCGAAAACAAATATGGTTCTAACATGGCTGCAAGGCTCATTGCCGGCAAGATATGGAAAGGGATAAACTCAGAAATGGTAAAAGACAGCTGGGGTACTGCTGAAAAGATCAACAGGGTAATGACCGGGAATATTATAAAGGAAGAATGGATCTTCAAAAACACCTGGCTCTATTTTGAAAATAATACTCTGGTTGAGTGGGGTCCGATAGGAAAATAATCTTTCAGCTTTTTATAAGTAGTGTTATTTTATCTGCCGGTATTTGCAGATAAAAAAAAATTCTTATTTTTGCCCGTGAAATTGCGGGAGTAGCTCAGTTGGTAGAGCACGACCTTGCCAAGGTCGGGGTCGCGGGTTCGAGTCCCGTCTCCCGCTCAAATTAAAAAGGCTGCGAAAGCAGTTTTTTTTATTTACTGATACCAACGATATTTTTACATGGAGGGGGAGATGAGTAAATAATAAATATTTTTATTATTGCAGCATTAATTCAATTTATTAGTAATTTCGATCGCATAAATCATATATTCCTTAAACTTTAACCTTCTCATTATGAAAAAATCATTCACGTTTTTATTAATTCTGGTAATGGCGGTTCTTTTTTCGTGTACCACCAAAAAGAGCGAACCTTCCATTTCTGTTCCTTTTGAGAAATATACTTTATCTAACGGACTGACTGTCATTCTTCATGAAGATAAATCTGATCCTATTGCGGCTGTGGCAGTTGTTTTCCATGTCGGTTCGAGCCGTGAAGTGGAGGGCAAAACCGGATTCGCCCATCTGTTTGAACATATGATGTTCCAGAAATCCGAGAATGTCGGAGAGGACCAGCTGTTCAAGCTTATACAGGGAGCTGGCGGTGAGCTGAACGGTGGCACCGGTCAGGATGCCACAATGTATTATGAAGTCATACCGAAAAACGCGTTGGAAATGGCTCTCTGGCTTGAATCAGACAGGATGGGTTATCTTGAGAACACTGTTACACGGGGTGCTTTTGCAAACCAGCAGAATGTGGTTCAAAATGAAAAACGGCAAAGTGTTGACAACGCACCTTATGGATTTAATGAATATCTCATACTTAAAAACCTTTATCCCAAGGGACATCCATATAGCTGGGATGTCATAGGTGAAATGGCAGATCTTCAGAATGCAACTGTTGAGGATGTCAAGGCTTTCCATAAAAGATTCTATTCACCAAACAATTCTACACTGGTTATTGCCGGTGATATTAACAAAGAAGAAGCAAAGGTTCTTATTGAAAAGTACTTTGGGGAGATCCCTGCCGGGGAATCTATTGAAAAAAGAGGTCCGTTGCCAGCCACGCTGTCATCAACCATAAAACTGTATCATGAGGATAATTTCGCAAAAGCGCCGCGTTTGACAATGGTTTTCCCGACAGTTGAACAGTTTACTAAAGACTCATATGCCCTTGATTGTCTCGGAGATCTTCTGTCAAACGGAAAAAAGACACCACTCTATAAAATCCTCGTAAAGGATAAAAAACTCACTTCATCAATATATGCATATAACGGATCACAGGAGCTTGCCGGCAGCTTTGAAATATCTGTTACTGCAAATCCCGGTGTCAGTCTGACAGAAGTCGAAAAATCAATTTTCGAGGCTTTCGATATGTTCGAAAAAGAAGGTTTTACAGAGGATGATCTTAAAAGGATAAAAGCAAGGAATGAGACTGGTTTTTACGGATCTTTCAGCAGTATCCTCAGCAAGGCATTTACCCTTGGACAGTACCAGATGTTCAGGGAGAACCCACAGTATTATTCAACTGACTTTGCTGATGCACAGGCAGTAACATCTGAAGATATTAAAAATGTTTTCCAGAAATATATCAAGGGTAAAAATTATTTAGAGACTAGCTTTGTTCCAAAAGGTGAAGTCGCTTTAGTCGCTGAAAATTCAGCAAATGCCGGTATTATTGAGGAAGATGTAACCAGGGCTGCAGAGGTGAAAACTACTACTGGAGTGGAGGACCCTATTGTTAAAACTCCCACAAAATTTGACCGCTCCGTACAACCACCGGTAGGATCTGACCCGGAGGTGACAATTCCAGCCGTCTGGACTGGTTCTCTGAGTAACGGAATAAAGTTATATGGCATTAAACAAAGCGAGTTACCACTTATCCAGTACTCACTTGTTATTTCAGGTGGTCATCTTCTCGATGCAATTGATAAAGCAGGAGTAGCAAGTCTTACAGCATCATTAATGAATGAAGGCACAAAGAATAAAACTCCTGAAGAGCTTGAAGACGCAATCAGGTTGCTGGGTGCAAGTATTTCAGTATCCGGAGGTAATGAAAACATCACAATAAGAGTCAGCACACTTGCCCGTAATTTTGAAAAAACCATGAATCTTGTCGAGGAGATGCTTTTTGAACCCCGCTGGGATACAGTACAATTTGGCCTCGCTAAAAGCAGGGTTATCAATAACCTGAAGAGGAATAAGGCAAATCCCAGCTACCTGGCATCCACCACATTAAACAAGCTCATCTTCGGAGAGAACAGTATCCTCGCAACTGAAACAAGCGGTACTGAAGCCAGTGTTACTTCAATAACAATAGATGACCTGAAAAATTTCTATGTTAAGAATTTTTCACCATCGCTTGCTCTGTTCCTCATAGTTGGTGATATAGATCAGGCAAGAACCGAGGCGGCTCTTGCCGGTATTAGTAAGCGCTGGCAACAAAAAGAGGTTACAATTCCTGCGGTAACCCTTTCTGAATCACCTGCAAAATCACAAATATATTTTGTTGATGTACCCGGAGCAAAACAATCAGTGATATATATCGGATGTCCCTCTATCCCCCGGACAAATCCTGATTATTACCCGGCTTATGTTACCAATTACAAGCTGGGAGGTTCATTTAACGGATTGTTCAATCTTATTCTACGTGAAGAAAAAGGGTTTACATATGGTGCAAGATCAAACTTTATGGGAGCCAGGAATTACGGTACATTCACTGCCTCTTCAATGGTAAGAACCAACTCCACCCTTGAATCTGTAACTATCTTCAAGACTGAGATGGAAAAATATCGTGTAAGTCAACCCCAGGAATACATAGATTTTACAAAATCAGCTCTTCTGAAGAGTAATGCACGTAATTTTGAAACGCTTGGAAGTCTTCTAAGCATGCTGAATAATATTTCTGCATATAATCTTCCGACTGATTACATTAAGAAGGAAGAGGCATTCGTCAGAGATCTTACATTAGAGAAGCAGCTTGACTTTGCAAAGAAATATATCGATCCTTCAAAGATGTATTATGTTGTTGTAGGCGATGCCAAAACACAACTTAAAGAACTTGAGAAAGTTGGTTTAGGAAAACCGA
>JBAWXY010000203.1:0-3871 GCA_037143835.1 Bacteroidota bacterium | reverse complement strand
CAGGTTTACTGCTGAAAATATATAACCCGATAAAGGTTAGCAAACCATTAAGCAGAAGCAATTCGAATCCGAATTTATAACCGTTTAATAATACTTCGGAATACCTGCTGAGAAAGTAACAAGCTAATGGTGAAACTATTGCTATAAACGGGGTTACCCTGTCGATTACTCTTCTCTTCGTGAATAGCCCGAAGGAATACAGGCCCAACAAGGGACCATAGGTATAACCTGCAATTGTGAAAAGTTTATCTATTACAGCTCTGTCGTTTAATGTACTGAATATCAATACGCTGATAAAAAACACAAGGGCTATGGAAAAGTGTACAACATACCTGATCCTGGTCTTTGCCTTTTCTGTAATCCCCTCCCGGCGGTCGAGTCCCAGAAAATCGATACTCACAGATGTTGTAAGAGAGGTTAAAGCACCATCTGCACTCGGGAATGCTGCTGAAATAAGGCCGATAAGAAATACTAATCCAGCCATGGGGCCGAGATACTTAAGTGCGACAGTTGGGAAAATTTCATCACTGGTTGCCACAACCACACCTTTGCTCTGGACATAAATCAGCAACAGAGCACCCAGAAACAGAAATAGTAGATTGACAAAGACGAGTATCCCGCTGAATGTGAACATATTCTTCTGAGCTTCCTTAATATTACGACAACTAAGATTTTTCTGCATCATCTCCTGATCGAGTCCTGTCATAACAATTGTAATAAACATACCACTGAAGAACTGTTTAAGAAAAAATCTTTCGTGATGCCAGTCGGTAATAAACATTTTCGAAACTGAGCTCTCTTTGACAGTAGAAACCAGCTTAAAAAGGGAAATATCCAGATCCTTGCTTATGTAAATTACTGAGAGCACGACAGCAAGCAACATAAATGTGGTCTGCAGGGTATCGGTCCATATTATTGTCCTTATGCCCCCTTTCAAAGTATAAAGAATGATAAGAGTTATGAATACAAAAACATTTACCCAGAATGGTATATTCCAGGCATCAAAAACAAAAATCTGCAAAACATTTATAACCAGAAACATACGCAATGATGCACCCAGTGTCCTTGAGATTATGAAAAACCCGGCACCGGTTTTATATGACCAGAACCCAAATCGTTGATCGAGATAAGAGTAAATGGAGGTCAGTTTAAGTCTGTAATATAATGGAAGTAAAACAAGTGCTATTACAAAATATCCGAAGAGGTACCCTAAAACAACAACCATATAACTGAACTGGGTGTCTTTTACCCAACCCGGTACAGACATGAAAGTTACTCCCGATAGTGAAGCACCGATCATTCCATATGCAACAACAAACCATGGAGAGACTTTATTTCCGATAAAAAAAGATTGGTTGTCGGCTTTTCGTGCAGTGAACCAGGTAACTGCAAACAGTACAGCCGTATATATCAGGAATATACCAAGGATTAATAGTGGAGACATGGCAGATTCAATTAATATACAAGAATAACAAAAAGAAAGGAAGACAAAAAATTCTTTGTCGGTTTAATAACACCGGAAAATTGAACTAATTTTGTCAGAAAGTTTTAGTTATGAGTTTTACTGAATTTCCTTCCAGGTTGCTTGAAAATGCTGTAAATGAATTTGCCTCTCTTCCCGGTATTGGAAGAAAAACTGCTTTCAGACTGGTGATGAATCTTTTAAGAAGAGATGCTGAAGAGGTGAAAAGATTCGGTGCGAGCATTATTAAGCTCCATGGAGAGATCCATTATTGTAAGGTTTGCAATAACATATCCGATACTGAAATCTGCAATATCTGTAACGATGAAAAGAGGGAAAGAACAGTTATATGCGTAGTGGAAAGCATTCAGGATGTGATGGCTATTGAAAATACACGGCAATTCAGAGGTTTGTATCATGTTCTTGGGGGTATCATTTCCCCAATAGATGGAATAGGTCCATCTGATCTTAAAATTGACAGTCTTGAAGAAAAAGTGAAAGCCGGAGGTGTCAAAGAAATAATTTTTGCTCTGAGTACAACTATGGAAGGAGACACTACAAACTATTATCTTTATAAGAGACTTAACAAATATAATATCAGCCTCACAACGCTGGCACGAGGAGTGGCAATAGGTGATGAACTTGAATATACCGATGAGATAACGCTTGGACGGGCTATTAACAACAGAAATCCATATCAGCAATCATGAAATATAAAAAAATCAAGCTCAGAGCTCTGGAGCCGGAAGATCTGGAGCTTCTTTATGATTGGGAGAACAACGATTCATACTGGGTAATAAGCAATACAGTTTCTCCATTTTCAAAATATACCCTTAAACGGTATCTGGAGAATTCCCATAAAAATATTTATGAAACAGGTCAGCTCAGGCTTATGATTGATCATATTCCGGATAAGGTGACTATCGGGACCATAGATATTTTTGATTTTGATGCCTTCCATAAGAGGGCCGGATTGGGAATACTTATCGCTAACGAGGCTTACAGGAGAAATGGATATGCTTCAATGAGTCTGACCTGTCTCATCGATTATTGTTTTAAAACACTTCAGCTGCATCAGTTGTATTGTAATATCCTGGCAAACAACTGTGAAAGCATGGATCTATTTATAAAGCAGGGATTTATCCAGACCGGGGTTAAGAAAGACTGGATCAAGACATCCGACGGTTATCTCGATGAATACATTTTTCAATTGATTAATACGTAGAGACAGGTCTAAGACCTGTCTCTACTATTTCAATCCTGTTGCCAGCAGACCACATGCTGCTGAAATATCAATCCCACGGGATTTGCGGATAGATGCAGAAATTCCTGAAACAACAAGGTTATGTTTAAAATACTGCATCCTTTCTGCTGAAGATGAGGTATTTGGATCATTCCTTACAGAATGATAAGGCAGCAGATTGACCCTTATTTTTGAGCCATAAAGAAGAATCTTTAGTCCTTCGAAGTGGGAATCAGTATCATTCATATCTTTTATCATTACGTAGGCCAGGCTTAATCTCCTCTTCTTCTTAACAGGATAATTCTTCATTATCTCTATTATCTTTTGTACCGGATATTGCTTTTCAGCGGGAACAACCCTTTTTCTATCTTCAATGAAGGGAGAATGAAGACTTAAAGTCAGATTGCAGTCAGAACTCTGAAGAAACTTTTCAATCCCGGGGGTTATACCTACTGTTGAAACAGTTACATTCCGCGGACTTAGGGCAAGACCCCATCCGGCTGTTATTATCTCGCAGGCCTTTAAAACATTTTCGAGATTATCGAATGGTTCACCCATACCCATAAATACGACATGAGTGACTTTTCCAGCATTTGGAATACTGATTATCTGGTTTATAATCTCTCCTGCCGACAGGTTACCCCGGAAACCATATCTGGCAGTAACACAGAACTGACAACCCATCCTGCAACCAGATTGAGTTGAAACACATACCGTATTTCTTTTATTATCAGGGATATAAACAGTTTCAAACTCTTTTCCTGTTTCAGTTCTGAACAAATACTTTACTGTTTTATCCACTGAAACTTCCGAAGCAACTGGCATAAAAATCCCGCTGTATGCATTAGAGGTAAGCTCTTCTTTGAGCTTCTTAGGAATTTTTGTGATCTGTGAAATTTCACCTGTACTTTTCTTATATATACTGTTCGAGATTGAAACTGCATGAGAAAGAGTAAAACCGGAAGGTCCGATCAGACTAAATATCTCTTCCGCAGTTAAACCACAAAGACTCTTCTTAACCATAATCGCCAGATATTTGCAAAAATAAGCCGATTATCAATATCTTAGTAATTATTTTTTAAATCAGTGTTAAAGGTACTCTAGTCGGAAGTCGGAAGACGGATCAATTAGAAATTAGAAATTACGAATTGAGATAAGATAATTCG
>JBAWXY010000202.1:0-3896 GCA_037143835.1 Bacteroidota bacterium | reverse complement strand
AAAGTTATCAAATTTAAACTTAACCAGTGGTCTTAGTTCCGGGTAGTATTATACTGTGGAGATTGGATACTTCTTCTCTAAATATATCGGACTGTCATCCGGAATAGGTTTTATTTCATATAAAACTCAGTTAACTCTTGATACCTATCAAAATAAGTTTAATACCACCGATTCAGAGAATGAATCCTACGAACGGAGAGTTTCAGGTTCTGGTATTAAAGAGGTACAGAACATTGATTTTTTAAGTGTCCCTTTTTGCATTAATCTCAGGTTACCTTTTAATGAAACAATAGGTTTCTTTTTACAGACCGGTGTAAATATGGCAGTTCCAATAATTAGAGATTACAATAGCAGTGGAACATTCACCTATAAAGGTTATTATCCTGCCTATAATGTCTTGCTTGAGAATCTTCCTGCTTATGGATTTCCGAGCAACCTCAGCAGTGAGTCAGATGGTAAATTGGACCTAAAACCCTTGGGCTTTAATGCTATTGCCTCTGCCGGATTTGATTTCTTTATTCAGAAAAAAATTCAGATTGCAGTAGCAGCCTGTTATGACAAATCACTTTCAAATATCTCGGAATACTCTTCACCTGATAAATTCCAGCTTTCATCAGATGCCAATCAGATAAACAGTTTTATGGGAGGAAGCAGTAAAGCAACAGCCCAATCAATGGGTCTGAAAATTATTTTCAGGTATTATCTGAAATTGAAAAAAGTTGAAAGTCTATAAAGTCTTTAAAGCAAGACCGCAAGATAACAAGACATTCAGACATCAAGACAATCAGACCTCCAGACATTTAAATATCATTCTCCCCCTTCACATAACCGAAGTTGGCGAGAATACCGCCATCAACGTATAATATATGCCCATTGACAAAGTTACTGGCTTTTGAAGCAAGGAAGAGTGCTGCATTGGCAACATCTTCCGGTTCACCCCATCTGCCTGCCGGTGTACGGTTCATAACAAGGTCGTTAAAAGGATGGCCGTTTTCGCGTATGGGCGCTGTTTGTGAGGTAGCAATATAACCCGGACCAATACCATTAATCTGAATATTGTACTTTGCCCATTCGCATGTCATACTCTGTGTCAGCAGCTTAAGACCTCCTTTTGCTGAAGCATATGCTGAGACAGTATTACGGCCATAAACGCTCATCATGGAACACATGTTAATGATCTTACCACAACGTTTTGCAATCATTTTCGGTGCTACCCGTTTTGAAATAATCAGTGGCGCAACAAGATCAACATCAATAACCTCCTTGTAGTCTGATATTGCCATGTCAAGTATCGGGATCCTCTTAATAATACCTGCATTATTGACAAGAATATCCACGGAACCAACGCTTTTTTCTATCAGGGAAATTCCCTTATCAACATCTTTTTCATCGGTTACATTGAATTTCAGAGTAAAGACATCGAGGCCTTCCTTTTTAAAGCTCTCTTTACAACTCAGAAGCTTATCATCCTGCAAATCGTTAACACAAACTTTGGCGCCGGCCTTACCAAGCAACAACCCGACTGCCAGTCCGATACCGTGTGTACCACCGGTTACCAGTGCGACTTTTCCTGTTAAATCAAATAGATCTTTCATAAAAATATTTTTTATTACTTTAGACTATCTGGTTGGCGTACATCCATATCCCCGTAATTGAGGTTCTCCCCTGCCATTCCCCATATAAACGTATAGTTTGCTGTTCCTGCTGCGCTATGGATACTCCATGACGGGGAAAGAACAGCCTGTTCATTCTTCATCCAGATATGCCTTGTTTCGTCGGGATCGCCCATGAAATGGCATATTGCCTGCTTTGCCGGTACTTCAAAATAGAAATAAGCCTCCATTCTCCGGTTATGCGTATGAACAGGCATTGTGTTCCATACACTGCCTGTTTTCAGTTCTGTCATTCCCATCTGCAACTGGCACGTTTCGATCACACTGTTTACCAATAGCTTATAAACAGTCCTGTGGTTAGATGACTCCGGATTTCCCAGAACCACAACTTCTGCGTCGGCAAGTGTGACCTTTTTCGAAGGATATGTATGGTGAGCAGGCGCTGAATTAATATAAAACTTTGCAGGATTTTTTGTATCAGCAGACTTAAAAATGACATCACGTGTTCCTTTTCCAAGGTATAAAGCATCTTTGAATCCAATTTTATAGGTTTTGCCTCCGGCATCTATAACAGCATCTCCGCCAACATTTATAATCCCCATTTCTCTTCTGTCAAGAAACTGTTCCGCTTTAAGTTCATCTGAGGTTTCAAGCTTTAATTCTTTTCTAACCGGCATAGCACCTCCAACAATGTAACGATCGTACATCGAATAGACAAGCGATATCTCATCTGCTATAAAGACATTTTCAATTAGAAATTCTTTTCTTAGTTTTTCTGTATCATAACTCTTAACATCCTTAGGATGTGCGGCATATCTTAGTTCTAACTTCATAATGTTTTATTTAATTAAATATTAAAAAAAAAGTAAAAGGCAACGGGCAACAGGACACAGGCGTCAGGCAGTAATAACTCTCCTGTAGCCTGTAGCCTCATTTCCCAAACAAAGCATTAAGCACAAGATAATTTATCTTACAGTTTTCAATTTTCACATTTTCTGCCAGTTCAATGAAAGTTGCCTTTGCCTCTTCTACTGTTGGTTTCGGTCCTTTACCTGCCCAGTAGTCAATGATCTTCTGATATCCTCCCGGTTTGGTTATGGTCATTAAACTGCTTTCAGAACCTATCTTTTTAATGGTCCACCATGCCCATCCTATATTATTTGATTCGAACAGGTTAACAGCAGCTTTAAACCATTCGTTTGTATTTTCGCCCGACTCTCCCATCCACAATGGCACATTATATTTTTCCCGAAGGTCAAGAAAGCGCTGAATGGTCTCAATTGTTGCGGGATTCCAGTATTTATGGAAACTGTATACCATATTATTATCCCATGGAGGTATTAGTCCGGTATAATCATTTGCAAACTGGTTGCCTTCTATGAAAATAATGTGGTTCTTATCGACTTTACGGATCTCCTGTGTTGTAGCGAGGAATAACTTTTTCAAAGGTTCATTGCTTTCCAATTTATAGTTGGTCTCGTTGATAAGGTCATATCCTCCGATCCATTCTTCATCTGCATATCTTTCAGCAAGCTTTTTCCAGAGAGCTATGGTTTTTTGAAGATTATACTCACTCTCCCAAAGCTGTGGTTTCAGAGTATCAACGTCTGCAATCGGTCGGTCATTTCCCTGTCCACCAGGTGCGGCATGAAGGTCAAGAATCAGATACATTTTGTTTTTCCTGCACCACGAGAGAAGATTATCAGTCAATTCAAATCCCGTTTTCAGCCAGGTTATTTGTCCGGCAACAGGCTCTTTTTCAATTGGTAATGTGAATAGATTATAATGCATTGGTAATCGGATGGAATTGAATCCCCATGCCTTCAGCGAATCAATATCTCTTTTGGTTATCATGTTATTCAGATAGCTCCTGTAGAATTTCTCACAGTTTCCTTCACCCGTTAATTCCGTAATCTTAGACTTGATTTCAGTTTGGGTCCCGGCCACTTTTGAAAGTTGCAGCATATAGGGTTCCTGCAGCATCCATCCACCAAGACCGATGCCTCTGAGGAGAACAGATTCTCCTTTTCCATTTACTATCTCCTTACCCTTCACCTTAAGAAATCCCTGATTGTCTGGTTTACACCCTGACAAGAAAAAGAAAACAGTTATTGAAAGAATAAAAAAATACCGTTGAGTTATAAGCATGATATAAATTATTAAAAAATTGAACCAGCACCAAGAACCAAGTACCCAGTACCAAAAAAAATTAAAGGATTCCTTTATCAATCAGTCTGGTAATTTCCGTTCCTGCCAACAGGAATCCACCGACACCATAAACTT
>JBAWXY010000201.1:0-3906 GCA_037143835.1 Bacteroidota bacterium | reverse complement strand
ATCTTAGGTTAAGGTGGATTAAGCGTTAAATTGGTATTTTTTTGATCATTTTTTTCGATTCAGCTGTTATTGTTCAGGATTGTTATTGGGTAATTAAGTTATTAGGTGTTTTTTTAATGCTCTTCAGTAGATCCACCAGAATCTTTTCGCAATTTTTTAACAAAACCCCGGTTCCGTTTTGTCTCAAGCCTTTTAATCTTTGATGTCAGCGTTGGCCTTGTTGATCTTCGTTTTAAAGGCAAGGTAAGCGCTTTTGAAACAAGATCATAAAACTTTTCCGTTACTGCCTTCTTATTTAATAACTGTGTACGCTCTGACTGTGAAACAATTAACAATTCCCCTTCTTTATTGATCTTGTTCTTCAGCTTTTTAAAAGTTATCTCTTTTTCTGTTTCAGAGAGGAATGAAGTTGAAAGTAAGCTAAATCGCAACTCAACTTTGGTACTCACCTTATTGACATTCTGACCACCCGGTCCCCCGCTTCTGGAGGTCGAATAAACAAACTCATTTTCAAGGTTTCGCCTTTTTAACTCTTCAGGATTCACAAGTGTCTTTCACTTAAATTAAAGAAAAAACAATTAGCTTGTTACTCTTCTATATATTCAAAAACATAATCACCCGATCCTGCTTCGAACATTAATTTATTATCCTTCATTCTGATGTCAGAAAAATTCTTGTTCAAAGAAATGTCTTTACCATTTTCCGTTGCCTTTGAGGTTGAATTTACAGGCAGAATAATAGTAGCAATAGTATTTGCCGGTATTTTTACACTGATAATTATCTTATTTCCATTTCTTTCCCATCCGGAAGCAACTGTTCCGTATGAGCTCTCAAATGATGCTTTTGAATATGTCAGTTTTTTCGATGGATGCGGCTGAAGAATGAGATGTTTATATCCGGGGTTCATGGTTTCAATACCTGCCGAAACCCTGTACATCCAATCACCTATAGCACCGTATGCATAGTGATTAAATGAATTCATCCCAGGATCCTGGAAAGTGCTGTCGGTTTTCTGACCATCCCAGCGTTCCCATATTGTAGTGGCACCCATTTTAACCGGGTAAAGCCAGGAAGGATATGATTCCTGAAGCAGCAGATCATAGGCAACATCTGTGTATCCATTATCCGATAAAACATGGCACAGGTATGGTGTCCCAAGGAAACCGGTAGATAGGCGGTTTCTTCTGCTCTTAATATCTTCGACCAGAAAACGAGCTGATTTTTCGCGAAGATTCTCAGGCAAGAGATCAAACATCAAAGCAAGTACATATGATGTCTGTGAATTGGTTCCTACTCTTCCTGCATTTGTAACATATTCATTAATAAATACCCCTTTTATCTTTTTATACAGATCATTATAGAACTTTTCATCTTCGGTTTTACCAAGTACTTTCGCAGTTTCAGCGAGAATACTTGTTGAATAGGCATAAAATGCTGTAGCTATAAAATCATGTTCGGTATAGCCATCCGGCTCTGTATGGTTATTAACCGGCGGGTGATAAAACAACCAGTCACCATATTTGCTCCCACCTTTCCAGATATAACTGTCACCTGCTTTTTTTCTTATATATTCCACCCATGCTTTCATGCCGGGATATTGATTTTCAAGGAATCGTTTGTCCCCATAAACCAGGTACATGGTCCATGGTGCAATGACAGAAACATCACCCCAGCCTGCTGAAGGTTGCGCTGTCAAAGCCACTTGTTTGTTTAAAACATCTGGTATGACGTCAGGAACCTCTCCTCCTGGTTTCTGATCTGCAGCTACATCCTTGAGCCATTTAGTAAAAAATGAAGATACATCCATATTATAGGCTGCTGTCCTGCAAAATGCCTGAGCATCACCGGTCCAGCCAAGACGCTCGTCTCTTTGCGGACAGTCGGTGGGAACATCCAAAAAATTACCTTTCTGGCCCCACTGAATATTATGTTGTAACTGATTGAGAAGAGGATTTGAGCTTTCATAGCTACCTGTGACTGCCATATCTGAATGGACAACAACACCTGTAAGATTATCTGATGTCAGTTCGCCGGGGAAACCAGTGACTTCAACAAATCGGAATCCCATAAATGTAAACCTCGGTTCATAGATCTCTTGACCTGTTCCTGCAAGTGTGTAAGTCAACTGACATTTGGCAACTCGAAGATTTGTTGTATAAAACTCACCAAACTTATCCATAACCTCTGCATGGCGTAATGTGACCACAGTTCCTTTGTTACCGGTAACTTTCAACCTTAACCAGCCAACCATGTTCTGACCCATATCCACAATAAGTTTGCCTTTTGGAGTCCGGAATATTTTAACCGGTT
The DNA here is from genome assembly GCA_037143835.1 of Bacteroidota bacterium. Taxonomy (GTDB): domain Bacteria; phylum Bacteroidota; class Bacteroidia; order Bacteroidales; family VadinHA17; genus LD21. The sequence continues at coordinate 1,596 of JBAWXY010000201.1, read as the reverse complement.
TGATTTCCTGAATTTTTCTTATCGGTGACCCCTCAGATGCTATGAGGTTGTTCTTATAATTCCCGATACTGACTTTTAACCAGTTATTATCATTATAACCAGGCAGATTCCAGCCTGTAAGTTTTTTGGTTGCATCATATGTTTCACCGTTATAAATATCATTCATCCTTATAGCACCGTTATTTGAAGCTTTCCAGGTCTCGTCACTGACAATCAGTGATTCTGAACCATCGGAATAAGTGATTTTTAACTGCAACAGAAGACCAAGCTTTTTACCATATACTGCCCAGTTATTGCCCCATGCAAGTGTTCCTCTGTACCAACCATCGCCCAGGACAGTTCCTATTGCATTATTGCCTTTTAATATCATTCCTGTTACATCGTAAACCTGGTATTGAAGTCTTTTTCCATAGGATGTCCAGCCCGGTGTAAGTACCTGGTCTCCAACCTTTTTCCCATTCAGATGTAACTCATAAAAACCATGGGATGTAACGTAAACTCTTGCGCTGGCGATACTCTTTCCAACCTGAAATTCCTTCCTGAAATGAGGGGAGGGGGAATATCGGATTGTATCACCTTCCATCTCAATCCATTTTGCTTTCCAGTCAGATTGTGAGAGCAACCCCATTTCCCATAAAGCTATTTCGCTCCATTTTGATTCTCTTCCTTTATTATCCCATATTTTCACCTGCCAGAAATATCTCAGTCCTGATTTCAGTTCCGGCCCTTTATAAGCCTGCAGAACTGATTCATCCGATCCGGTCTTTCCCGATTGCCAAACTATTTTGCCGGATGAGAATTTCCCGTCTGTAGCAACCCTGATGGAATATGCACTTTGCATGATGTTATTTCCTGTTCCAGTAATTTTCCATGAGAACCTTGGTTGAGTAACATCAATCCCAATGGGATTTTTCTTATGTTCACAGGTGAGATCTTTTACAGACAAATCCTGAGCATAAATACTTCCAAAAAGAGAAAGCAGAAATAGAGTGAGTTTGAAGGATTTCATTATTTAAGAGTATTGGTAATAAAAATCAAGATTATAAAAAATTGTCTGAATAAAAAAATATCCCAAAAGTCAATTTCATTCCTGAAAGTTTATAAATTGCGGTTCAGTCTAACTAAAAAATTTTAAATGAATCCATTTGCAGGTATCTTATTAATAGCATTGGGAAGTATAGGCGCCGCAAGCTTTTATGTTCCATTCAAAAAAGTCAAAATATGGGCATGGGAATCGTATTGGTTAAGTCAGGGTATAGCAGCCTGGCTGATTGCTCCGATATTGTTCGCATTTATCTTTGTTCCTAAGGGAGAGCTTTTCCCAATTATTAATGAAGCACCATCATCAGCCAAATTAATGGCTATGTTTTTTGGAGCCTTATGGGGCTTTGGAGGATTGACATTTGGATTAAGTATACGTTACCTGGGGGTTGCACTGGGGCAAAGTATTGCATTAGGTCTCTGTGCAGCTTTTGGGACATTGATACCCCCTATCATCTCTGGTGATAACTTATTTTCTTCAACAGCAGGTATATTAACCATTGTCGGAGTGTCTATTACGTTGGCCGGAATAGCAATAATCGGTTATGCCGGATC
>JBAWXY010000200.1:0-3942 GCA_037143835.1 Bacteroidota bacterium | reverse complement strand
TCTTTCGTTTTTCCTCCCTTATTTACGGTTGTTCCGGACTTACTGCTTCCGCTGCTCCTGCGGCTGGAAGAGCTCACTCCGGTTGTTGTTGATTTCCCGGATGTCCGGTTTATGCCGGCATTTCGCCCCGATGGCTGATTTGAGACGGATTTGTTTGTCACAGTGGCAGTTGACCTCCGGGTTGTACCCGCATTTTGTCCCGATGACGGATTTGTGACGGACTTGTTAGTCACAGTGGTATTTGACCGCCGTGTTGTGCCGGCATTTTGCCCCGATGGCGGATTTGTGACGGATTTGTTTGTCACAGTGGTATTTGATCTCCGTGCTGTACCGGCATTTTGTCCCGATGACGGATTTGTGACTGACTTGTTAGTCGCTGCGGTATTTGATCGTCTTGTTGTGTTATTGCTGGTACCGGTAGACTTTCTTTCCTGATTTGATTGGGAACCGGATCTTCTTACCGTATTCCCTGAAGAATTATCTGATGACCTTCTGTTTTGCTCCGGATGCATCTTAGCATACATAGCTTCACCCTCCCTTCTCTGGTCGGGGTGTGAATAGGTGGTTTTATAATTCCCGGCCTGTATCCTTACGCTTACATTTGGAGAATGGGAACGTCTGTCACTGTAATAAAAGTCGTTCCAGCGTGTATAACGGTGATAGTTCCAGCGGCGGTAATTTCTGTAATAATCATTATACCAGTTATAATGATACCCGTAATAGTAATGCCAGTAATATGGTTGCCATGAATGCCAGTAAGAAGGATAATAGTCCCAATACCAGGAAGAGTGCCATGGAACATAGGAGGGAAGGAAAATAAACCTTACCAGGGGCCAGTTTACAATCTCAACATTCCGGCCATTATTTCTTCCGGTATTCCCGATATATCCCGGATTTGGTGTCTGGCCAGGATTCGTCTCATCAAATATGGGTTCAATGATATAATCCCTGCCATATAATGCTTCATCACCAGTCAGCTGTACCTGCACCTGCCCATTGGTATAACGCTGCACGGTAAAAACGGCTACATCCTGGTTTTCCCTCTTGTTTACTGAAACCTGCAATACTATGGTATGGGCATCACCGTCGATATAGTCAATTACGCTGATGTAATCAACTATATTATCGCCATTCAGGTCGAGATTATTGATTCTGGAATTCTCATCATTCAGGCTCCTCTCGAAACCTTCGAGTGTTTCTGATTCCCGGAATAACTTCATTACTGCATAGAGATTAAGATTATCCCCTGGCAGACCCAGGTATTCCTCCTGCTGATCCTGTGCCATGATTGTGGTACAGGTGACAAACATTGCCAGCAGAACTGATGTGATTATAAATTTTTTCATAACATATAATATTAAAAGAACAAGATTGAACAAAATAACAATAGCAAAACCTGTACCAATATTTCATAGCCTTCCCTTTAAAATAAAATCCGACCCGATAAAAACTTATCCCTGTCGCCTGTCGCCCGTCGCCAGTAGCCTGATTTAGTGAAATAAACCAGCACAAGTACCCAGCACCATTTTATAAAATTCCCCAACCTTCCTTTGAATATCAGAAGATTCTAAGTAAATTTGGTTTTAAGACGCTTGCTGCGTTAAGTAAAAACAAATCTGAAGAACTTCTGAATTGGAAATCACAAATTGTGATATCCAACTGTTCGACAGCCATTTCCTGGATATGAATATCTATTAAAAGCTTAGTGATAATCACGCAAAAAAAAGGGTACACCTGAGCGCCCTGATCTTACGGGAAGGGGGGTGGACATGTTGTTAGATTTTAAAAAAATCTTATAAAATATTATTTACCGAACAGACCCATCACATTTTCTTTTCTTAGCCTTCTTTCGATAACATCTGCTGAAACATCAAATTTATTACATATCATGGGAGCAATATGGGAAAATAATTCCTCTTCATCAATTTTAGGTGCATTCCAGGAATTGTATTTTTTTATTATTATGGAACGTGCCTCTTTGAATGATTCAACCAGTTGATCCAAAGGAACAAGCAATCTGCCTGCAAACTCTGATGCCTGAGTTTCAAACCAGCCTAAAGTTTCATCATTGATCCCCATTCTGAAACTAATCCAATCTGTCTCATTATTAAATTTTAATCCGTCAATACTGCTTCGATGCAAAACCAGATGGCCGATCTCATGTGCGATAGTAAATCTCACCCTTTTATAAAAACGATTGTCGATATATAAATCCTTATCCACATAAATTGTTTTGAAATCTTTTGATATAAATCCTTCCATATCACATAACTTCTGCAGATTTTCAATAGGGATGATACTTATTCCCATTGTAGCTTCAATTACATGCTCTATATCGACCGGCAGAGAATTGTCGAAAACATGTTCTCCCCTGAATTCCTCAGCTGTCTCCCGGATTTTTTCCAGAGTCAGCTTCACCGATATTATTTTTCGGGGGTCCATGCAGATTTAATTATATTTAGCAGGGTTTTAAGTTCTTCTTCATTAGGTTTCTCACCTCTGACAGTGCGGAAGAAGACAGGCAGTTGTTCCAGTATCTCAGATTCGATAAGTCCATCAGGTATTGATGATAGGGCTGCCAGATCAACCATTTCTTTATAATCCTGACTTCCTTCTTTAATTTTCAGGACGGAGGCAATTTCAGTGAGAACTTTTTTGCTTTGAGGTGGAGTTAACAGTCCTCTTTCAACTTTGCTCCAGTTACTTGAATCAAATCCGGAGAGTCTGCAAAATTCACGTAATGTAAATCCTGCAGCTATCCTTTTTTCGCGAATGAAATTGGCAAATGATGGTTTCATAGTTCGTCCCAGGTTTTTGTGGTACAAAATTACCACACTTATTTCAAATAAACAAATTCTTCTGATTTTTTTTAATCCGATTATTGATTTTAACCAATGATATCGGGCATAACAGCGCAACAATTCAAAGTGTTTACGCTAACCGTTAAACTTAAGGAGCCAGTACCAGGTGATTTTCAATCCCTGTCGCCCGTAGCCTGCCGCCTGTCGCCTGTTTTGGTGAGATGAACCAGCACCAAGCACCAAGAACCCAGCACCAATTTTATAAATTTCCCCAACCTTCCTTTGAATATCAGAAGATTCTAAGTAAATTTGGTTTTAAGACGCTCGCTGCGTTAAGTAAAAACAAATCAGAAGAACTTCTGAATTGGAAATCACAAATTGTGATATCCAATTAGATTACTGAAAAATTAACCGGTTAAAAAAGGATATAAAGTAAATACAATGAAAAACGAGATTATAAGAGCGGATTACAAATCTCTCATATATGAAATACAGGGTTATAAAGTGATGCTGGATTTGGACCTTGCAAATCTTTATGGAGTTGCGACAAAAAGATTAAAAGAGCAGGTCAGGAGAAATATTGACAGATTTCCTGAAGATTTCATGTTTATACTTACAAATGAGGAGTTTAAAAACTTGAGATCGCAATTTGCGACCTCAAGTTGGGGTGGATCACGTTATAAACACATGGTATTTACTGAGCAGGGTGTTGCAATGCTCTCTTCTGTACTTAATTCAGAAAAAGCCGTAAAAGTCAACATCGGAATAATGAGAGCATTTGTCAGTTATCGGGCTCTCTTATTAGAAAACAATGAAATAAAAAATGAGATCAGAAGTCTTGATGAAAAGATCAATAAAATATTTGATTTCCTGCTTGAGAAGATTGACGCATTACATCAGAATGAATCTGATTTACCCCTGAAAAAGTTTATTGGATATAAAAATTATGACCAGGACAGTTCCGGATAAAACTTCCTGTAGCCTGTAGCCTGTCGCCTTTATTTGATTTCCCCTGTGTCCTGCGTCGTGTGTCGTGCGCCCACTTTTAAAAAAATTCCCCCCTTCCCTTTTAATATCCGATTATCCTAATTAGTCGATCCTTAAGAAGTCCTTTTTTTCAATAACGTACCAGAATTAAATA
>JBAWXY010000199.1:0-3954 GCA_037143835.1 Bacteroidota bacterium | reverse complement strand
TCAACGGCAATTATCATTGGGTTATATTCTCCGACCAGGTATAAGTCAGGTAATGCGGTGAAAGGATTTATTCTTAATCCAACAGGAACATTTACACTAACCCACTTTTCTTCATCATTTGATAAAAGATTCATACCCAGCCCACCACCTGAGTAGAGGTTGACATTATTTGCCGTAAAAATTTTAACCATCATGTACACTTGTGTGATTCCACGATCGTTATAGGACCAGCTTGCCTGATTATAGGAATTGGTATTTACTCTGAACTCACTCCAAAACTTATGTAACGGATTAGTCGACAGGCATAGAGTATTACCGTCAGTATTGTAACCAACTGCTAACTGACCATATGATGAGACAGTTATTGTGAAAAGAATGATAGCCGAAACCGTAATTATTTTTTTCATTTTAATATTATTGATTCAGTATAAAAACTCCATTTTGTGAGGTACCTATCCAGATATTGTTTTCACTATCGACCTCGATAACAGTAATATAGTCTTCAGGGAAAATACCTTCAGGTGAACTAAGCCATGATTCTCCGTCATATACACGCAGTATGGGTGAATTGTCCCCAAAGTCTGCTATCCAGCAATAGTTTCTTTTATCAGCCTTTATTCGTGTGAAAAAACTATACCCGAGTTTATCAGATGCATCAATCTTTTTCCACTCATTATCATTGAAGAATTGAAATAATGTATTTGAAGTATGAAAAGAAGAAGATAAAGAAAAGTCCTCAACCAGGTAAATTATCCCTGCAGGACCAATGGTAAATGAAAAGACCCAATAAAACGTTCCTCCCTCATCACCCAGGCAATCCCATGATTTCTCTGAAATGCGGTAAATATTTGATTTGCCTACTGTACCGCTTGTAGCGATATAGACTTTACCTTCCTTGTCAATCTCAATATCATCAATAATATTCTGGTTCAAGGGTGAATTTTCCGGTGTATAAAACTCAAATTTCTCTCCATTATAAACACCCAATCCACCTAATCTGAACGCACAACTCGAAAACCAGATGTTTCCATCAGGTGCTATTTCAACATTTCGGACATAATCTCTTGGCAATCCCGAATTATTGCTGGTATACCATGTTATCCCTTTGCTCGTCAGATGTCCTAGACCACCTCCATTGGTTCCTATCCACAGAGTTTCATCAGGTGCTATTGCAATGTCAAGAATTGAATAACCAATGCTATAAGTTTTCTGATCAGATCCGTTTTTATAATAGATTTCTTTATCAGAAGCAATAAAAATGTTTCCTTTAGTGTCAAAGTCCATGCAGTTTATCCGTTTACCCTCCAGCATCCTACCGGAAATATCAAAATGAACAGTAGCAGGAAAGTTGCTGATATGATCATCTTTTGCACAAGAGACGATCATAAGTAATGGTAAAATGAGAAAGAAGAAAGCTTTGTTCATTAACTTCCTGATTTTAACAAAACAAATTTATTTTATCAGTGTTAATATTTTCACAACAAAAATCAAGCCAGTTTTCAGGAACAAAAAGGTCGATTTTTTCAGATTTTTATGTAAAATCTTTTGAGCCTCCAATGGGACTCGAACCCACGACCTGCTCATTACGAATGAGCTGCTCTACCAACTGAGCTAAGGAGGCAAAATTTTCATGCAAATATAGGGAAATTCATTCCAATTTTTCCAGCCTGCTGAGTAATGGAGGATGGGAATAATGGAAAAATACATAAGCCGGATGGGGCATCATGTTTGAAAGGTTTTTAACAGATAGCTTTTTCAATGCTTCTGCAAGTATCTCAGGTCTGAAGTTTTCTCTTACGAACCTGTCAGCTGCAAACTCATTTTTTCGTGAAATAAAATTAGTTAACAGGCCAATCAGTAAGGATAAGGGACTATAAAGTATACCAAATACCATCAATCCCAGGTGGAAGCTGGTGTTCTTTGATCCAATTGCCTGCGATAGTACCGGGTTGTTCACTACCAGAGAAAAAAGGAAAAGCATTAATCCTGTAAGAATAACTGAAAACAATAGTGCTAATAAAACATGTTTTTTCTTATAATGGCCGATTTCATGGGCAAGAACTGCAACTATCTCCTCCTCTGTAAGTTCCTTTTGTAAAGTATCATACAGGACTATTCTTTTCTTAGGGCCAAATCCGGAAAAATATGCATTTGCTTTTGTGCTTCTTTTTGAACCGTCAATTATATAGATGTTTTTAAGTTTGAATCCTGTTTTCTGAGCAAAAGTTTCGATCTGCGTTCTTAATGATCCTTCCTGAAGAGGGGTTTGCTTGTTAAATAGAGGAACTATTAATTCAGAATAGAACAGGTTGATAAAAATGGAGAAGACAGTTATTAATCCCCATGCATAGAGCCAGAAATTATTTCCGGTTTTGTAATAGAACCATGTAATAAGTCCGAGGACTGGTATTCCGACCAGGAGTGCGATAAACCATGATTTGATATGATCGGTGACGAACGTTCTGAAAGTCATAGTGTTAAATCCATACTTTTTCTCTATCACAAAAGTATCATAACAGCTGAATGGTATATTTATAAGATCGGAGGCAAAACCTATTATTCCAAAGAATACAAGTGAAATAATAACCGTATTCATGCTAAATGTTCTGGCAAGAGTATCAATCATAGCAAAACCTCCGGCGATAATCATAATTAATATCACCGCAAGATTAAATGAGGATGACCAGAATGATAACCTGTTATTGTCTTTTTGATATAACTGGGTTTTTCTGTATTCCTCCACATCGCAAATTCCTTTTAGTTTTTCGGGAAGAGTATCTGACCACATTGTTGTATTAAGATGATCAAGATATCTTTCAACTATAAACCCGGTGACAGGAATTATTATGATTATAAAGAAAATAATGTTGTGCATTGATCAGCAGGCTATTAAAAAAAGAAGCAGGGCGCCCTTTTAAAATAAGTGTGGAATAAATATGTCTCGCTGCATTTCCTCGTGCTAAAAGGATAGGCGCCCTGCGGATTGTAAAGATAATAAATATTTTTAAGTTAACATACCTCCACAGACATGAATTGTTTGTCCAGTCACATAAGAAGAGAGTTCTGAAGCAAGAAATAATGCTGCATTTGCCACATCCTCAGGGGTTCCGCCACGTTTGAGGGGTATTTTATTTGCCCATTCTTTTTTTACTTCTTCCGGTAATTTTTCTGTCATTTCAGTCAGGATAAATCCCGGAGCAATAGCATTGCATCTTATATTTCTTGATCCAACCTCTTTGGCAACACTTTTTGTAAAACCTATGATACCCGCTTTTGAAGCAGAGTAGTTGCTCTGCCCTGCATTGCCCGAAACACCAACTACAGAACTCATGTTGATGATCGAACCACTTTTTTGTTTAAGCATTGTCTGAAGAACGGCTTTCGTGAGATTAAAGACCGACTTAAGGTTCACTGCTATAACGGAATCCCATTGATCCTCAGTCATACGCAACAGCAATGTATCCCTTGTGATTCCTGCATTATTAACGAGTATATCAATCCTGCTGAAATCTTTAACTACTTCATTTATTACACGCTGGGAATCTTCAAAACTGGCAGCATTTGATACGTAGCCTTTTGCTTTCACCCCCAGGGCTTCAATTTCTTTGATTGTTGTTTTAAACTCTTCATCATCTATGATATTGGTAATAGCAATATCAGCACCCTCCAGTGCAAATCTATGAGCTATTGACTTACCTATTCCCCGGGATGCGCCGGTAATAAGAGCTGTTTTTCCTTCCAGTAATTTCATTTCTGTTCAGATTAAAATTCGTGCAAATATAGAAGAAAGTCTGTAAAGTCTGAAAGTCTATAAAGTCTTAATTCCGTTTAATGCTTTTAATACAGTGGTTCCTATGTCAGCAGGTGACTGAACAACATGGATCCCGCATTTTTTCATAATTTCCATTTTTGCAGCAGCTGTATCGGTCTTCCCTCCTATTATGGCGCCGGCAT
>JBAWXY010000198.1:0-4000 GCA_037143835.1 Bacteroidota bacterium | reverse complement strand
GAAGAAAAACTTATATTTGTAAACCCGTGGTCTAAGAATGGGTAGTAGTTAATTATGCAACAGCTTTTGTTAATGATAAATTTAATTACAATAAATGGGGGAAGGTTAAGATTGCAGCTCACCTCAGGGTAAAAAACATTCCCGGGGATATAATAAGAACAGCTTTGGATGTTATTGATAATGAGCTTTATAAAAAGACATTAAGTGATTTGATATCCAGTCATCGCCGGTTTGTCAAAGCCAAAAACCAGTATGACCTGAAAGCCAAGCTTTTAAGATACGGGTTATCAAAAGGATTCGAAAGCAGTCTTTTGTATGATATCCTGAAGGATCCTGAAGATTAATATTTTCAATTGCCGTCGGTTTTAACCGACGGAAGAAGGGATTCTCCTCTCATAATGGACTTTAGTCCTTAATGATTTATTGGGCTAAAGCCCCTAAAAAAGTGGTTTCCTTACCGTTGGCTGAAGCCAACGGTAATTGAATAAAATATAAATAAACTACTTTGAAAAATAAATTAAAAAATTACGCCAGCGATATTCGCTATAAACGGCCAGAAAGAGATCAGAAAGATCAAGCCCGAGCCAATACAATCAGTAATTATTAATTGTTTGCGGGTGTCGGCGTACCTCAGATAGAGTATTGAAAATGTCAATCTTAAAATAAGTTGCGAAGCGAAGAAAAGGAACACTCGCATCCCATATAAATTCCATCTGTATGCTTCATCAATCCTCCCTCTTACTATCAAAGAAAAACTATGCGATAACCCGCATGAGAAACATTGTTCACCTGTTAGCTTTTCATGTAAACAGGTAACAGGATAGTTATCCTTTTCAGGAGAAAAAAAGCCGGAATATGCGATGATCAGCAATATTACTCCGGCAAAAAATATATTAATAATAAGGTAAGGCTCATTTCTGAGCCTTACCTTTAAGTTTTGTTCCGAACTACTTTTTCTTTTGTAAAGTATCATCCTTCTGAGTGTTTCCACTTTCAAGATCTTCAAGCTTCTGCTCTCGATCCTTTTTATTTGAACTGGTGGTTATTTCAACTTTTTCACCATTACTCTCAACCTTTATTGAGATATTCGCATCTTCAAGATCCTTAATAACATTATCCTGGACATCATTAATAATATTATGAAAGTCACCTGACCATTTGTCAGCACTCTTTGCGAACTTCCCGGCTACAAATACCTGCGAGAATGAGATCATCGATGCAATTATCGCAATTATCAGTCCGGCAAATAACACCCCGCGCGGCGCGTTATTTCTTGCAGCCTGAGAAAGGCCTACGGATGCGAGAACAATAGCGATAATCCCGGGGATAATTGCAATCAGTCCTACACAAGGAATAACTGCAATGACAAATGCTATTATAGCTGTAATGAGAGCAGCAATCCCCATATTTTGTCCTGTGTTATTTTTTACATCTTCCATGATATTTAAATTATTTGTAATTATTCATTCCTGGTAAGGATGTTAACCATATCCTGCTCTAAAGACGTCGTTGGATTTTCAATGATGCGTCCGGCTTCAATATTATTTTTATAAATAATAAATGTCGGTACCCGTTGGATATCCAGTTTGTCGTATTCTTCAACCGGCGACAATTTTGCATTATCAACCCCGATAAATGTCACCATCGAAACCGGGAACTTCCAGATATCAAGAATCCTCATAAACCGGGGAACCTCTCTTCTGCTGTCGGGGCACCATGTTCCCATCACGATTTTTATGGTCAGGTTATCCTTGCTTATATCCTGTAATTTATTGATTACCTCACTACTAAACTGATATTCATCGTATCCCTTAATATACCAACCGGAATAAGGTGCCTGGGTCAGTCTGTTGAGATTGAAATATCCGAGTACCCAGGTGGATTGATCGGAAAAATTAATTGCCGGAGGGGCAACAGCTGAAACGGTTACCGGTGTCTGTGTTACTTCCGGTCTTATCTCAGCAGCAGGTTTTATTGTTTTGCAACCGCTAAAGCAAAACAGAAGTAAAATGATTAGAAAAGAAATAATTTTCATTTATGACAATTTAGGGAATACAAATTAAAAGGATTTTTTTAAATGCAGGTAACAAATCAGCAAGAATATGCTTTGAAATAAAATCTGAAATTAACTACCCGATTTTTTTATCCGGTTTGTATAGTATATAGAAATGCCAATTGAAATTGCAGCAAGAAAAAGTAATGCTAACACCCTGTAGATTATCTCGATTCTGGCCAGGTCAACAATGAAAAGATAAAAAGCGGCACAGATCATGGTTCCCAGGGTCATATATCTGTATTTAACATTTTTAAGTATAAAACTAAGTAAGAAATAAAGAAGTGCTGCCATTGTCCATGAAAGTGTCACAAATTGTCTGGGAACAGCATGAAATAAAGCATATAATACCATAAAAAAACCTTCGATCAGATATAGGTTTCTTATCATGTCTGTTTGTATTTGTAACCGTGACCGCTTCCAGTTAATTATTCTTGCAGAAATAAGGGCAATCAGCGCAAAAGAAAAATTAACTCCATCAATAGATTTTGATGACAAAAGATATACAGTAAGGATTGCCATGAAAAGAACACTATTCAGGATTGCTATCAGTCTGTTACGAAACCAAAGTGCCATAGAAACCACAATCAGGCTTTGAACCGAAAGAAGCAAATAGACCCGCGGGAGTCCAAAGAGTCCGTAAAGAGCAATGCTCATTGCCATAAAACCATAAAGAGCGTAGAAAGCAGATGCGAAATTCCAGTCAGATCTTGAATGTAAAATCGTTGAATATATGAGGCAACAAATAGTTATTACAGCAAAAAGAGAAACATAATCTGTACTAAAGAATCTTAATACAACGAGAAGAAGCAGAAAAGTAAATAGTATTCCATTAGTGAATGTAACCCCAATCAAAAAACTATCGGAAGAAGTATCTTTCGTTCTGAACAATAAAACAATGGAAAAGCATGCTCCCAGTCCAAAAAGATAAATGACGCCAAAATGATGTTCCGATATCATTTGCATCGGGTGACCCATTAAAGGATTTCCAAGCAGCCACAGGAAGAAAGAGATGTAAGTAAGAAATATTGTTACTACAAGTAATGGCTCCCAATTAAACCTGTAAAAATAATATATGGCTCCGGCAGCTGCCAACGTTACTAATGGTAGCATGAAATGTGTTGCATCGCCAATGATAGCTGTAGTCAAGGCAAAAAACACAGATAAAGCGGCAAAAGCCTGGGATTTATTGCGGATTGAAAAATAGGCCTGGATCGCAACAAATAACAGAAGGATAATAACAGATATAGTTTTATCAGAGATTACCGGGGAGGCTGAAAAAAAATGTAATTTGAGGGTTATATAGAAGAGAAGTATCTGAGCATTCATCTTAAACATAAATGCCAGGTGAACGTTAGTTTTCTTTAAATAATTTGCCAGAAAAAAAATTGATGCAGCTGCAATGTAACCAAGAATAATTGATAAAAACCGGTGCCCCAGAATCATCAGATATTGTGTCAGGAAGGAGATACCAAATAGCAGCACTATATTGCCTAACCATGCCAGGCCAAATCTTCCGATCTGCGATTCAAGCCCCTTTCCCTCTTCATTTAATGTATCTGAATTCAGCGATGGATCAACTGTTTGAACCTGATATTCTGAACTGTGTGCATTTTTATTGTCAGCGATTATCAGAGCTGATTCCAACCTGCTCAGGCGAAGTTCTATCGAATGGAGGCGTGTGCCAATTTTTTCCAGTTCATTATCCTGATCTGCCATGGCAAATAATTATAACTATTTTTCCTCTTCCACCATTTTCCAGGGGGGCAATAACCATAAAAGAAATGCAAGTATCCCTATTGGAAGTACAAGCCAGAATGCGGCCATCAACGTTCCGTCGAGACCAATAAGCCCAACCTTAAAACTTGTAAATCCGGAAAAACTTTTTGAGAATAACTGTCCTCCGATGACAACATTCCACCTCATTGAATAAACTCCGATCAGAAC
>JBAWXY010000197.1:0-4031 GCA_037143835.1 Bacteroidota bacterium | reverse complement strand
ATTGATGCGCGGAAAGAGAATTGCAATAAATTATTTGTTTCAAAACAAGAACAAAAACGCCACTTCATTGCCAGTGAAAAAGACTGGATAAAGAAAATGAATAAAATTGGTTTATCTGAATAAACAATATCCGGGGTAATTTCGGACTTATTTGAAGGTATTAACCGCCAAATATTCAATACTCCGATTGATTTGTTTATAGAAGATTACCTTTTTAATGAGTTTCCTGAACTCAGACCATATCAACTCATCTCATTGTTCGGGATGACAAAGGAAGGCATCAAAGCGGTTACCGATAAAAAGATAATAGAACTTTCCCCAAAAAACACTTTATATAATTCAAAAATCTATAATATCATTTCAGCTCTGCATTTCCGCTCAATTTATGGAATTGATTTAATAAATGAACTCCAAACCACCCAGAATGAAATGAAGGTTGCCCGAGAAATGTATATTGAGTTTCAGGAGTATCGCGATGACCGAGGGGCTGGAGAAGAATATGAACTGGTTCAGCACTGGGCAAATGACCTGAAACTTGACAAGTTTTTTGAACTTATTGATGAAAACGAATTTCGAAATAAACGGTCCGATCTGGATTCTTTACTGGAGAACATTGAAAATGACCCATATGACCTGAAATCCGACCAATCATTCAAACAAAAGGAAATGGATAAATTCCAACAATCCCAAAAGGAGATTGGAACCAATATGGCTGTTGTGATGTTTATGGTTGATGCGATGCAATATTTTGCAAAACTTTCTATGGATAAAGTCAGGAGTATTGCATTCGAAATTGCATTAATTGGCACCCAGGGTATCAGACCAGACCAGAAAGGGTACATAGTGGGATCGGTTCCAGAAAAATCATTTTCGGGATACCATTTGCTTGCTTATTATTATGTTAGTTGGGCTATTGCAGAACCCGATAAACTCGATTCGCTGAACCTACCCTTTAACAATGAATATGAAATGGCAAAAACAATGCATAGACCTACCAAATAATGGATGATATCAAGGAAATTATTCAAGAGATTGTAAAATTCAGGAATGAACGGGACTGGGAACAGTTCCACGATTCAAAGAACCTTGCCACGGCCATTTCCATTGAAGCGGCTGAACTGAATGAATTATTTCTATGGAAAACCACTGAGGAGTCCGAAAAAGTTGATAAAGCAAGGATCAAAGAGGAATTGGCTGATGTTCTTACCTTCACGTTCCTTCTTGCACATAAGCACGGCTTTGACATCAAAGAAATAATTCTGGAAAAGGCTCTATCAAATTCAAAAAAATATCCAGTTGAAAAAGCCAAAGGGACGGCCAAGAAATATAACGAACTTTAAATCTATTCGATGATCGTATACCAAGCCACCAAGGACAAGTTTCTGGATGATGTGTTATCCAATGATATTGAGAATATCATTCTCTACGAATTCAAAAAGAATCTAAAAAAAACCACACAGAGAAACGAAATCGATTCTTGGAAATATTCACTTCCGTTCATGAGTGCCATCCTCTATGATCCAGAAATCCCGGCAGATACAGGAATACTTATTGAATTCGAAATACCACGATCCGGAAAACGAGTTGATTTTATTATTGCTGGACAAAACACATCCAAAAAAGACTTTGTTGTACTGATAGAGTTAAAACAATGGTCCTATTCGGAATTGACCGAAAAAGATGGTATTGTAAGGACATTTTACAACCGTGCCAAGGTTGAAACTACTCATCCATCTTACCAAGCCTGGACATACGCATCTTTAATCCAAAGTTATAATGAAACAGTCTATAACGAAGACATCCAACTTCAACCATGTGTTTACATGCATAACTATCCAAATGATGGGATAATAAATCATCCGTTTTATAATGACCACCTCGAAAAAGCGCCTGTTTTCTTAAAAAACGATGCTGAAAAACTCCGTGAATTCATTAAAAAATTCATTCGATACGGAGATAAATCAGAAATATTGTACCGTATTGATACTGGAAAAATACGTCCATCAAAAAGTTTAGCAGATAGTTTGTTGTCTATGATAAAAGGGAACATAGCGTTCTATATGATCGATGATCAAAAGCTTGTATTTGAAGAAGCATTATCATTAGCTCAGAAAAGTTCAGAGTGGGAAAAAAATGTACTCATTGTTGAAGGAGGAGCCGGTACTGGCAAGTCAGTTGTAGCTGTTAATTTGCTTGTACAAATGACTGATGCTGGTATGGTTGCTCAATATGTAACTAAGAATGCAGCGCCGAGGGCAGTATATGAAAGTAAACTCACCGGTTCCTTTAAAAAAAGTGCAATATCAAATCTTTTTACAGGTTCCGGCTCATTTGTAGATTGTCCGAGAAATTCATTCGATGCATTAATAATTGACGAAGCACATAGGTTGCTAAAACAGGGTGGAATCTATAATAATCTCGGTGAAAATCAAATTAAAGAATTAATTGAAGCTGCAAAGTTCTCTGTTTTCTTCTTGGATGAGGATCAAAAAGTAACATTGAAAGATATTGGCGATAAAGATGAGATTATACGTTGGGCGAACCTTAACAATTGTAAAGTTCATCATATGGAACTTCAATCACAATTCAGATGTAATGGTTCAGATGGCTATCTCAATTGGCTAAATAATGTCCTGGACATTCGGGAAACAGCAAATGTGAGTTTTAATGAACTTGATTTTGATTTTCGAATTGTTGCTTCGCCGGTAGAACTCAGAGACTTGATTTTTGAAAAAAACAGAATCGACAATAAATCTCGCATTGTAGCTGGTTATTGTTGGGATTGGAATAGTAAAAAATATCCGGAACTTTATGATATTGAATTTCCAGAATTCAACTTTAGAATGCGATGGAATCTTACAAAGGATGGAAGTCTTTGGCTTGTTTCGCCTTCTTCTGTTAATGAAGTTGGGTGCATACATACCTGTCAGGGACTTGATTTAGATTATGTAGGAGTCATTGTTGGCCCTGATATGACCTATCACAATAATAAAATTCGCACAAATCCAGCGATGCGTTCAAAACACGATAAATCAATACACGGATATAAAAAGCTACTTGAAAATGATTTCGAAAAAGGTAAAATAAAAATTGATCGGCTAATTAAAAACACATACAAAACTTTGATGACACGAGGAATGAAAGGCTGTTTTGTTTACTTTACTGATAAAGAAACTGAAAATTATTTCAGAAGCAGAATCCAGAGGGAATTGCAGTTTGATATTTCAACTTTGGACACAATAAAACATTCAGAAAAACCAGATAATCTGATAAAAAGATAGATCGTAAAATTTCCACTGCAGTTGCAGCCCCGACCGGGTGTTTACATAGAACTGGGAAGCAACATTGACTATTCCGGACAAAGTCGGCAAGAAGAGGTGTTTATGAATTCTTCCCATTCAAGATTTCTCTGAATCCTGGACGGATGAAAAGTTGTACAAAAAGTATGGTTTAACAAGCGATGAAATTGCTTTTATAGAGTCATTAATTCGCCCAATGGATTTAGATAACAGCTATTCAGGCAAAAATACTGAAGAATGAATAGCACGGAGATAAAACCGGCAATTGCCCTGGTTAGTGAGATCAAAAAACTGATTGAGCAAAGCAGGCAGCAGATAGCCATAACGGTAAATGCCAACATGAGTTTGCTCTACTGGTAAATTGGCAAACGGATCAATGATGCAATACTCAAGGATCAACGGACAGCGTACGGAAAACAAATTGTCGTTTCACTGGTACGACAATTGGAATCAGAGTACGGAAAGAGTTGGAGTAAACTGCATCTGCACCATTGTCTCCGCACTGCGGAGACAATCCCGGATTTTGAAATTGCGAACGCAGTGTGTACACAATTATCATGGACTCACCTCATTCCCATTATTCCCAATGAAGATCCGCTCAAATGTGAGTTATATCAGAGACATTCAGAACATTAGGTCTGCAGAAACACTCTCCTTAGCCTGCAACCGATCTGGAGCCGGAAAGTCAATTATGAAATCCACACGCTCGCTGTCCGGATAGTTGGATATATT
>JBAWXY010000196.1:0-4042 GCA_037143835.1 Bacteroidota bacterium | reverse complement strand
AAGAAAAACTTATATTTGTAAACCCGTGGTCTAAGAATGGGTAGTAGTTAATAGTCATGTTGTGAGTTTCTATCTTGTTTTGCTTTTAATACCTTGTAAAACGAAACCTGAGATAATCTAAAAGGACTTTTATCACGTTTTCCGTAAGGAGCGTTGTGTGCTGAGGAAATATATAATTTGTTATTTAAATTCGGTGATTGATAGGTTAAGGTCTTAAGTGTTCGCTCGCAAAGATAATTATCCCAAGTTAAGGCAGGATCCATTGCAATAAATGCATTAAAAAGTTGATTACGATTTAAATATGCATAAACAGAAAATAAACCGCCTAATGAATGGCCTGCAAGAATGCGATAAGGCCCTGTTCTATAGTTGTTTTCTATTTCTAAAATGAGCTCTTTTTCTATAAACTGTAATAGTTTTCCACCACCGCCACTTACTTTTAATGCATCACTTCTAAATCCGTCGTTATCTGCTGTACAATGAGCTGGTGTAAGTTCGTGGTTCCGGTCATTATGAAAAATTGCTACAACAATTAGTTCTGGAATCACATATTGCGAACTCATAAATTCAGTAATCCCGGAAGCAAGAAGAAAATGTTCATTACCATCAGTAATGTATAGAACAGGATATTTATCTATGCTATTATCATAATTCATCGGTAAATGAACCCAATATTCCTTGTCTTCACCAATTATTTCAGAGTGAATTATATGCTTTTCGCCAGTAACAATTTTACTGGTTGGTTGTCCGAATAAAATCTTCGGAATAATTAGAACACTGATAACTAGGATTTTAATTTCTAAGTTTCTCATGGTTTTATTTTTTATGATGAAATACTATTATTTTCGAGTGTAATCATAATAAGGAAATATTTGAATGATTTAACTTTCTCTTAAGATAATAATTAATTTATTTGGGTTTATTAGTATTGAACTTCGTCAATTCAGGTTACACTCCCGTCAGGTCAGTCACATAAGTAATTATTGGTTAATGCGTTGGTAGATAAACTCATATACTACTTATAGCCCAACTTTTGCTTTCACTTTTCATAATAAAATTAAACAAAAATTGAATATAATGGATAACAGAATATCTTCTTTTTTGCTGAAACTTAGTTAATAGTAGAATTGCAACACGGCAATCGGGTTGTATTATTCATTAAGAAAGACGATATTAAAATTGGGTACTTTTTGTCAAACAGAAAAAATCCGGTACCGAAGAACGGATACCGGATGTCATCGAAGAAATCAGGAATGAAAAATCAGAAATTATTTTTGTATAGCTGCTTTTTTGCTCATCGCTTTAAGTCCCTCATCCGTTAATACAAATAAACTGTTCCCGGATTCCCATATGGGCGAGTCAGAATATTCTTTCTCTTCAAAATTATTATATGAGTGCAAAAGATTCTCTGCGCCTCTGTCAAATTTTAAAATTGTACCTTCAGGGATGTAGAGGTTGATGCCAACATTATCGGCAGCCCATCTGCGTCCTGCAGGGATTGTAAAATATTCATCAAGCAGAAGGGTGTCACCATTGACACTGTAATTGTACTTCAACTCCTCGGTTTTTTTTATGGCATCGAGCTTGGTCCGGCCTGATGAACGCTTCCTTACTTCAACTCTTGTAACATCATCATCAGAGCTGTTTACGTTTAAATAAGGACGAATATAGAGCTCTTTCTTTTCCTCATTTATAAAAACACCATATCCCTCATGCGGAAGAGTAAATTCCTTTTCAAATTTCAGGTCAGCAACTTTATGGTCCGTCATTAGGTAAAGAGTATCGGGTGTGTTGGGCAAGATATTCTGAGATGATGTTTTGGCTGACTCGGCAAAACTGATCCCTTCATTGAAAAGGATTATTGAAAGGGCTGCAATGGTCATTACCCATATGACCAGGCCAACCAGGCTCAATACACCATCTTTTGCTTTGAACCACAAGATCATTTTGACACCCCAGTAGATCATTGCCAACATCGGTAAGGCAACTGCAATTATTGTCAATGCTATTATCCAGGGAGCAGTTGCAGGGTTCACAATATAGTTCAGAAAATCGGGGAAATAGATAAGGTGCATTCCAAACGCATCGGTCGAAAAAGCTCCGGGGTATTTGAAAACGAAAACCATAACAAAGCTCAGGATGGTAAGGAATCCTGTCAGCACAAGCCCAATACCAATAAATATGAGGAAGATGCGCAATATAATATAGCACACCCGACCTATTGCCCTGAAAACCTCGTTAAAAGCATTACCAACTCCGGAGGTGTTGTAATATCCTGTATTATACAAAGGAGCGCTTGTGGCAGTGGTTCCCTCAGGCTGTCTGTTCTGCGACCGGGCTGAATGATACGCATTACCGTACATTTCTCTTTTACGGACATCGGTATTGGCCGGGGGGAGTGCGATCCACAGAGCGATGTAGACAAAAAATCCAACTCCGAAAAATACTGCAAAAAGAACAAACAGAATCCTGAACAGTACGGGGTCGGTATTCAGATAGGCCCCGATACCACCGCATACACCGCTGATAATTGAATCGTCGGGATTACGGTACATCCTTTTTCTCTGAGCAGAATAAACCGGTGGTTCTGTTTCATTTTCATTATGATCAAAATCTTCAGGTTTGCCGATAATTGAAATCATAGCATCAACATTCTCCTTTGAGATAACTCCGGCCAATCCCTTTTGCGACTGAAATATTTCAGCAATTCGCGATTCGATATCCTCAATTGTTTCATGTCCGCCCCGGACATTTCTGAAGCGGTTATTAATTGCCTGAAGGTAATCGCGCAGTATCCGGAAAGCCACCTCGTCAATCTGAAACAGAGTGCCGGCGATATTTATATTTATAGTCTTGTCCATCATTTTCAGTTTTAAATGGTTAATAACAGGTTACCTGGTTCTGATCAGATTAACTGATTCAACAAGCTCCCGCCACGATTTATCGAGGTCGGCCAGGTAGGAGCGACCTTCCACGGTAAGTTCATAATATTTGCGGGGAGGGCCCTGTTGCGATTCTTCC
The DNA here is from genome assembly GCA_037143835.1 of Bacteroidota bacterium. Taxonomy (GTDB): domain Bacteria; phylum Bacteroidota; class Bacteroidia; order Bacteroidales; family VadinHA17; genus LD21. The sequence goes on along the minus strand of JBAWXY010000196.1, from coordinate 1,021 downwards.
CATCGGTAGCTGAGCAATCCGGCGTTTTTTTGCCTGGTCAGCAACGGGTAAAGGGTGCCTTCAACCACAATTACCTCAACCTCTTTAAGTTCCTTTATTATGTCGCTTGCATAACAGGAATTCCTGGATATTACTGATAAGATGCAATATTCCAGTATCCCTTTGCGCATCTGTGCTTTTGTGTTTTCTAAATCCATGATATGTAATTTTTATAATTTACACTTCAAATAATTAAAATTCCATATATGCTACAGTTTCATGTTCTTTCTGACTGTATCAAATTCTTTTTTTACTGATTCTTTAATGTTGTGGATATTAACCGGGTTGCCTTTCATCTCGATTTTCTGAGCTGTGGTTTTTGCTTCAGGAATTACTATATAAAGTATAAGATAGACTAAAACTCCCAGTCCACCGCCAAGGGCAAGTGCGACAAAAATAATCCTGACAATTACCGGATCAATACCCCAATAAGCGCCCATCCCTGAACATACGCCGCCTATCACCCTGTGGTCGGTATCGCGATACATCCGATGATAGCCGGGCGATGAAAACTTATCGCGGGCTGATGGTCCGTCATTGTCAGAAATATCTTCAGGAGTTCCTAACACGGAGATAGCCTGACGGACATCCTCTATGTCTATTACCTGTTTGTAGTTGGTAATCTTGGTGCGGAATAGTTCCGCCATGCGGGTCTCGATATCTGAAAGGATCTCAGAGGAGCTTTCTTCTCCTGCAAAATGAAGTTCAAGATTTTTCAGATACCTCTTTAGTTCGGCGTATGCATCTTCGTCGATGTTGAAAGAATATCCGCCGAGATTAATGCTTACTGTGATTTTCATAGTTCTGTTTTATTTTTACTACTGTTTAATACATGTAACATGACAATGCAAAGATATATATAAAAATATATACTATGCAATACATAGTACTAAAATAATGCAATTATTATTAAATATTTTTTAATGTGCAGATAATCAGTGCAATAAAAACAATAAAATCAACTTGTATAACAAATCCTCCG
>JBAWXY010000195.1:0-4087 GCA_037143835.1 Bacteroidota bacterium | reverse complement strand
GACTGAAGCGGTTTCGCACGAATTACTTTTTGCAAAATTCCTGATTTTATCCTCTATGCAATGAGGGGCATCTTTATCAATCTTTTCACATCTGAAGAAGAGAGAAGTTAACAGAATAATAATTATAGTAAGTTTTTTCATTATCTGATCTTAAGGTTGTGATACAAATCAACAAAAATCATACCGGATGAGAATTAGTGATCAACTGAACCATAAATGAGAAAGATTAAAAGATCAACTTTTTATGCAATTTTTTAAAAATATTTGACAATTTTATAAATATGTTATACTTTTGACCATTAGGTTAATCTATTTAGTTAAACCAACAGGTTAAGAGAAATGGCAGAGAATGATAAACTGACTGAGGATAGGATTTTTGAAGCCGCAACCCTGGTCTTCGAAGAAAAAGGAATGGCCGGTGCGCGAATGCAGAATATTGCAGATCGCGCAGGTATTAACAAGGCATTGCTGCATTACTATTTCCGCACAAAAGATCATCTTTTCGATGCGGTCTTCGCAAAACTTGCACAGAAAATGTTTATGAAGTTCGCTCCCATCTTTGAAGAAGATCTCTCCCTGGAAGACAAAATACGGTTCTTTTTCAGGGAACATATCACCTTCCTGCAGAAGAACCCAAAACTTCCGGGGTTCATACTAAACGAAATAAACCATAATCCGCAAAGGATTAAGAAGCTGATGAAAAACATAGATTTCAGAAATATATGGTTAACTATCCTGGAACATCACAAAGACGAATTACATAAGTATAATATTACTGAGGAAACCATTCCACAGATTATGACAACCATTGCTTCACTGAGCGTTTTCCCTTTTGCAGCACGAGGAATTTTTGAAGTAGTCTTCAATAATATCGGAGTTGATTTCGATAAATATATTGAAGAAAGGAAAGTGTTTGCGGCGGAGTTTGTGATTAAAGCGATAACGAAATGAGAAGTGCCTAAAGTGCCTGAAATTGTAAAATTGTAAAATTTAAATAAATGATAAGAAAAGTACTGATTCTATTCATTCTGATGATTTTCGGGCCGTTTACATTGCATGCTCAAAAGATTCTGACTCTTAAAGAATGCTACGACCGTGCAATGATCACTAATGCACTTGCCGGTGAAAAAGAGGCCTATTCCAAAATCTCGCAACTGAAAGACAACAACCTTTCAAAAGGCTGGCTGCCGACACTCGATGCCAACGGGAGCTTTGTCTATAATTCTTCGGTGATCGATATGAGTAGCGTCCTGGGGTCCCTGCCAATACCGGGTATTGCCAATGCGATAAAGCCTCTCCCCCACGAACAGTATAAAATTTATTTCGATATTAACCAGGTTATTTATGACGGTGGTGCAATAAAAGGTGCAAGAGCTCTTGAAAAAGCTGACCTCAGCATTAATGAAAAACAAACTGAAACAGATCTCTACAAACTGCGCGGACAGATAAACACCTGTTATTTCAACCTGATGCTCCTCTCCCGGCAGAAAGAGCTTCTGAATAATTATCTTGAATTAATAATTAAGCGCATCTCATCAATGCAATCTGCTCTTAATAACGGCGTTATAATAAAGTCAGATATTGATGTGCTCACCGCTGAAAAGATTAAGCTTGAGCAACAATTGAGCGAAAACGAGATCAGGAAAGCCTATCTTCTGAAAATATTATCAGATTTAACAGGTACAGAGATTGATGCCTTAACAGAATTTACGATTCCTCCCCAGACAGTTGAACTGACAAATGAATTATTACGGCCCGAGCTGCAACTCTTTGACCTCAGAAAAGAGCAACTTGCCGCAGGAATGAAAGTAATTGAAACCAAAAGAATGCCAAAAGCGTTTGGATTTGCTACCCTTGGCTATGGAAATCCTCCGGGCAGTAACTTTTTTAAAGATGAATTTGCTCCTTATTATATATTAGGGGCCGGAGTCAAATGGAACATATTCGATTGGAACAAAGCAAAAAATGAAAAACAGGTAATTACACTTCAACAGGAAATATTAAACAACAGAAAAAACGATCTGACCGATAACCTCAACAGGCTTCTCGAATCGAAAAATTCTGAAATAAAAAGCCTGATTGCGTTGATCGAAACCGACTCCGAACTGATCACTCTAAGGAAAAGGATAACTGCCTCAGCGGAATCGCAATACGAAAACGGAACCATTACTGCAACAGAATACCTCAATGAGATGAATTCTGAACGACAGGCCCTGGTAAACTTCGAGATCCATAAAATAAATCTTTCGCTGGCGAGGATAGAATATCTGAATATCAGCGGAAAAGAAATAGAATAGATAAAACCCAAAAAAATCCTAAAGGGGGCTTAAAAACCATAGAATGAAAAATTTACAACAATTCATAATATTGATAAACAACACATTATAAAAATATGAAAACCAGATCACTAGTAATCATTGCAGCCATCCTTCTCGGAGGTTGTAAAAATAAAACTGACCAGGCAGATGCATTCGGTAACTTTGAAGCCACTGAGGTACTGGTCTCAGCCGAGACCAGTGGTCGCATCCGGCAATTTACGGCAGTTGAAGGTTCAGAAATTGACATGGGCGCCGAGATTGCCCTGATCGATACTACCCTTTTCCATCTACAGAAAGGGGAGATTGAAGCAACCATGAAAAGCGTCGGAACGCGAATAAGTTCCATCAATGCACAGAATGACATTCTTAATCAGCAGATTAAGAACCTGAATGTTAATGTCAACAGGACTGAAAAGATGCTGAAGGATGATGCTGCAACACAAAAACAGTTCGATGATCTGGCAGGCCAGGTTGCTGTTCTTCAAAAACAGATTGCAGCCAATAATACTCAAAAAGCATCTGTTGCAGCCGAACTCTCTGTTTATGAATCAAAAAAAGCAACTCTTAATGAACAGATTAAAAGGAGCAGTGTAAAAAGTCCTTTGAAAGGAACCATCATTGAAAAATATTCAGAGGCTGGCGAGATAACTGCTGCCGGAAAGCCACTGGTTAAGATAGCCGATCTGTCGGTCATTAAACTTAAGGTTTATGTAGGCGGAGCACAACTGGGAAGCATAAAGACGGGGCAGCAATGTACTGTCAGAATAGATAAAGGTGAAAAAGAATTCAGTTCATTCACTGGTACTATCAGTTATATTTCAGGGAAAGCTGAGTTTACTCCTAAAATCATCCAGACAAAAGAGGAACGTGTAACACTGGTATATGCTGTAAACATTGATGTTATAAATGATGGCTCCCTCAAGTCCGGAATGCCCGGAGAAGCAATTTTCTCAGAGGTCAATAACTGATCAGATGCAAAATGTAATCGAATCATCCGGTATCAGTAAAAATTTCGGAACAACAAAAGCTCTGAATGATATTTCATTTTCTGTAAATGAATCGGAGGTATTTGGTTTCATTGGTCCCGATGGCGCGGGAAAAACCACCCTTTTCAGGATTATTACCACCCTCATGCTTCCCGATGAAGGCGAGATAAAAGTTCTTGGAATGGACTGTACTACTGATTATAAAGAGCTCCGGAAAAACATTGGCTATATGCCGGGACGGTTCAGCCTGTATCAGGATCTCACAGTAGAAGAAAACCTGAATTTTTATGCCACTGTGTTTGGTACAACTGTTGAGGAAAACTATGAGCTGATTTCTGATATCTATTCTCATATCGAACCATTTAAAAAACGCCTTGCAGGTAAGCTCTCGGGTGGGATGAAACAAAAACTTGCATTATCGTGTGCTCTTATTCATAAACCTAAGCTTCTCGTTCTGGATGAACCCACAACCGGGGTTGACGCGGTATCAAGATCAGAATTCTGGGATATGCTTGGGAAGCTGCGACAACACAATATAACTATAATCGTATCAACACCATATATGGATGAGGCCATGAGATGCGACAAAGTGGCTTTGATACAGGATGGAAAAATCTTAGCAATTGATGCTCCTCAAAAGATCAGGGATGGATTCAGCAGAAAGCTCTTTACAGTAAAGTCTGTTGAAAAATACAAGATTATCAATACCCTGAGAAAATATCCCATGACACTTACAGCTTATCCTTTCGGGGACTCTGTACATGTAACATTTATTAATGACAT